>KL571235.1:35824-35948 GCA_000715855.1 Actinoplanes liguriensis | reverse complement strand
CGCGGGAATCACCTGGGCGGACGTGACCGCCGTCGAGCTGAACGAGGCGTTCGCGGTGCAGTCGCTGGCCTGCGTCGACGCGTGGGACATCGACCCGGCGATCGTCAACGCCAAGGGCGGGGCG
>KL571235.1:33407-35581 GCA_000715855.1 Actinoplanes liguriensis | reverse complement strand
GATCGAGTCCGGCGGGCGTTACGGCGTCGCGGCCATCTGCATCGGTGTGGGTCAGGCCCTCGCCGTCGTCCTGGAGAACGTGGCATGAGCAGGCCGGTTTCGGCGTCGTGGTGGCGGCCGGACGGGGAGGTGACGGCATGAGCGCGGTCAAGATCTGCGACAGTACGGCCGAGGCGGTCGACGGGATCGCGGACGGCTCGACCGTCCTGATCGGCGGGTTCGGGCTGGCCGGGATGCCGGTGCAGCTCATCGACGCGCTGATCGAGCAGGGCGCCACCGACCTCACGGTGGTGTCCAACAACGCCGGCAACGGGGACACCGGGCTCGCCGCGCTGCTGGCCAAGGGACGCGTGCGCAAGGTGATCTGCTCGTTCCCGCGGCAGTCGGACTCGTGGGTGTTCGACGGGCTCTTCCGGGCCGGCAAGATCGAGCTGGAGGTCGTTCCGCAGGGCAATCTCGCCGAGCGGATGCGGGCCGCCGGCGCGGGCATCGGCGCGTTCTACTGCCCGACCGCGGTGGGCACGCCGCTGGCCGAGGGCAAGGAGACCCGGGAGATCGACGGGCGGACGTACGTGCTGGAGTATCCGATCAAGGGCGACGTCGCGCTGATCGGCGCCCACCGGTCGGACCGGATGGGCAACCTGGTCTACCGCAAGACCGCCCGCAACTTCGGCCCGGTCATGGCGACCGCGGGCAGGCAGGTCATTGCCCAGGTCAGCGAGGTCGTCGACACCGGGGTGCTCGACCCGGAAGTGATCGTCACCCCGAGCATCTACGTCGACCGGGTGGTGGCGGTATGAGCCTGAACAAGCACGAGATGGCCGCGCTGGTGGCACGGGACATCGAGGCCGGATCGTTCGTCAACCTCGGGATCGGTCAGCCGACCCTGGTCGCCGACCACCTGCCGGCCGACGCGGGGATCGTGCTGCACACCGAGAACGGCATGCTCAACATGGGCCCGGCCGCTGTCGGCGAGCAGATCGACCCGGACCTGATCAACGCGGGCAAGGTGCCGGTGACCGAGCTGCCCGGCTCGGCGTATTTCCACCATGCCGACTCGTTCGCGATGATGCGCGGTGGTCACCTGGACGTGTGCGTGCTCGGGGCGTTCCAGGTCTCCGCGCGGGGTGACCTGGCCAACTGGCACACCGGGGAACCGGATGCGATTCCCGCTGTCGGGGGCGCGATGGATCTCGCGGTCGGGGCGAAGAGCGTGTACGTGATGATGACGCTGTTCGCCAAGGACGGCACGCCCAAGCTGGTGCCCGAGTGCACGTATCCGTTGACCGGGCTGGGCTGCGTGAACCGGGTCTACACCGATCTGGCGACGTTCGCGATCACCGCCGGTGGCGTGGTGGTCCGGGAGACCTTCGGCATCTCGTTCGACGAGCTCAGCTCGCGATTGGCGGTGCCGTTGCGCGAAGCGGAATAACCGGGCGCTCGCAGATCTCGTTGTGAGAGCGGGATCACCGATCGGGATGTCACGGCTCGATATAGGAAGGTTCACCGCATCCGGGCGGTGGGCAACAAGGATGGCATGAAGGACACGCGATCGCGGGCGTACCGCGTCATCGGCGCCATGGCCGCGGGTGCGGCTGCCGTCTCGATCGTCGCGGTGGTTCGCGATACGCAGAGCGCCGCGATGGCCAGCGAGAGTTGCAGCGCCAGGGTGAACCTCACGCTTCCCGACGGTCCGGCGCAGGTGAAGCTGCGGGTGCTCAACGGGACGAAGACCCCGGGGGTGGCCGAGCGGGTCAGCGGGGACTTCGAGAACCGTGGCTTCACGATGCAGGAGCCGGCGAAGAACAAGACCAAGGTCGACCAGGTCGCGGTGATCAAGTTCGGTTCGAAGACGGTGGGGGCCGCGCAGTGGATCAGGGCGTTCTTCCTGGGGCAGGCTGAGACGCAGTTCAGCGCGGCACGGACGAGCGACGTGATCGATGTGGTGATCGGGTCGCGGTATCGGCAGTTGGCTACGTTTACCGAGGTCAATCAGTCGTTGGCGCAGCTCGGGGAGCCGACTCCGCCGCCGGGTACCTGCGCGGCCTGACTCCCGGGGTGACGCGGGAGGGTCGGCTTTCGCGGCGCGCGGTTCGCGCGGGGTGACGCGGGCGGGTCGGCTCTTGCGGTGCGGGGTGACGCGGGCGGGTCGGCTCTTGCGGTGCGGGGTGACG
>KL571235.1:31272-33137 GCA_000715855.1 Actinoplanes liguriensis | reverse complement strand
TGTGTATAAGAGACAGGCTTTTGCGGTGCGGGGTGACGCGGGCGGGTCGGCTTTTGCGTGCGATTTCGCCGGGGCTCGGCGGGGCTGGGCCGTAGCGGACGGAGTGGTGCGGGACGGGACGGTGCTGCGGTGCTGCGGTGCTGCGGTGCTGCGGTGCTGCGGTGCTTGGCGGACCGCGGGACCGCGGGGCGGTGGTTCGGCTGAGGCTGGGCTTGGGCGTGCGGTTCGCCGGCGGGTGGCGGCTGTCTGGCTGGTTCTCGCTGTTGTTATGGCGGGTTGACGACAACGGTGAGCGCCAGCCGGGAGTGGGGGCTGAGGCCGGAGCTGGGCCGGGATCGTGGTCTCCATGTTGGACTTTCTGACTCCATACAGGACTCGAACGCGCTAGCGTCAAGGCTTGCAGAGATGCTGGTCTATTCCTGGGGAGGTCGGATGAGCATTCGCAGACGGGTGACGGCTGCCGCCGGTGTGTTGAGCACCGTTGCGGCTCTTGCGATATGTGGCACGGCGACCGCTGCCGCCGCGGCGCCGGTCGGTGGGGATGTTGCTGCGGCGCGGGCTGGTGGGACTGCCCCTTCCGCGCGGGCTGGTGGGACTGCCCGTGCGGCGTCGGCTGGTGGGGGTGTTGGCGCGGCGCCGGGGGTTACGCATGAGGAGAATCCTCGGGTGCCGGAAGGGGCCGTCTGGACGGAGGCGTACTTCCCGTCGGCGGACCACAGCGGGGTTGAGCTGCACGCCGATGTGCTGCGGCCGGCCAACCTGCCGGCCAGGGCGAAGACACCGGTGATCCTCGCCGTGGGCCCGTACTTCGGGCATGCCGGCCAGACCGGCCCGGAGGGGTGGACCCAGACCGGCCCGTCCAGCCGGTTCTCCGACTTCACCACCGGCACCGGCCTGTTCGCGCGCGGATACACGTACGTCATGGTTGATCTTCGTGGTTTCGGTGGTAGCACCGGTTGTCTCGACTGGGTCGGCCCGGGCGAGCAGGCCGATGTGAAAGCCGCGATCCAGTGGGCCGCGTCCCGGCCGTGGTCGACCGGCAAGGTCGGCATGTACGGAAAGTCCTACGACGCCGTCACCGGCCTGGTCGGCAACAACCTCCGCCTCGGCGCGCTGAAGGCGGTCGTGGCCCAGGAGCCGGTGTGGAACATGTACAACTATCTGTTCAGCAACGAGGTTCCGCGGCCGAACGTGACCGGCACGCCGAACGCCTACAACGGCATCGCCACGATCGCGCCGCTGGCCGACGACAGCGACCGTTACAAGGCGAACGCGGCCTACGAGTCGAGCCACCCCGAGTGTCTGGCCGACAACCTCACGAACAACAACAACCCGGACCTGGACTCGCCCTACTGGCGGGCGCGGGACCTCGCCTCCAGGGCGAAGGGCACGAGCACCCCGCTCTTCATCACGCAGGGGTTCATCGAGAACAACACCAAGCCGGAGGATGTCGAGGAGTACCTGGACAATCATCACGGCGTGGAGCGCGGCTGGATGGGCCAGTGGGAGCATGTCCGCGGCAACGAGACGAACGGTGACGGCCAGCTGCTGCAGGGCCGTGCCGGGTTCTTCGACGAGGTGATGCGTCTTTACGACTACTACCTGAAGGGGATCCGGCCGACGGTTCACGACCCGGCGTTCGCCATCGAGGACAGCACCGGCGTGTGGCGCGCGCAGCCCGCGTGGCCGTACCGGTCGTGGAGTTCGACGGCGAAGCTTCCGGACGGGCAGTACGTGGACAACGGCGCCCCCGTGACCCTGGCCGCACCCGCGGGTCAGCAGTGGGACATGGAGCACGGCGCCGATCCCGCCCCGCCGGCCGCGAAGGGCCAGCCGGCCGCGGAGGCGAACAGCTTCTACGGCTG
>KL571235.1:27095-31060 GCA_000715855.1 Actinoplanes liguriensis | reverse complement strand
GCACCGGTGTCGTCCCGGCTGCGGATCACCGCCACTCCGCGGATCACGCTGAAGGCGAGCGCGCCGGGCAACGTCCTGGTGCGGCTCTGGGATGTCGCCCCGGACGGGACCGCGGTGATGTTCGACGAGAACGTGGCCCTGATCGAGAGGGCGGGCCGGGTGGGCTTCGACCTGAAGTCGACCGATTGGACCTTCGAGGCCGGTCATCAGCTGGGTGTGCAGATCGGGACGATCGGCAGCGGGAGCTGGCGGGACACCCCGACCGGCAACACGATCGCCGTGACCGGGGCGCGGTTGAGGCTGGATCTGCAGAGTCCGCGGTTCGACGTGCCGGCGCAGGGCGACCGTTCGCCGTTCCTGGACACGTATCTGCGGCAGTACACCCGGACGCTGACCGGGGTCGGCCCGGGCACGTTCCGCCTCGGCCGCTGACATAGAGGGCGGGTGAAAGGGCGGCGGCCGGAAGTCCGGCCGCCGCCCCCTGGGAGCGGGTTGGGGTCAGGTCGTGCAGGAGACCGACGGCCACGTCCAGTTGCCGTTGGTCTGCACGGTGAGGCCGAACGTGTTGCCGCTGCCGTTCGGTTTGGCGACGAGTGTCTGCGCGCTCGGGTAGCTCGCCGAGGTGTTCCAGGTGGCGATGACTTTCGCCGGTGACGGGATGTTCAACGTGACCGTCCAGGCGGTGGATCCGGAGACGGTGACGTTCAGGTTGTAGCGGTCGCTCCACGACGAGCCGGCGGACAGCGTCGCGGTGCACGAGCCGGTCTGCGGGGGAGTGGTGGTGCCGCCCCCGCCGCCACTACCGGTCGGTGCGACGGCCCGCCCGGTCTGCGGCGAGATCATGCCGGCGCACAGGTTTCGGCTCGCCAGCCCCTGGGCGATGCGCGGAATGGCGGCGACCGTGTTGGCGGGCCAGTCGTGCATCAGGATGATCTGCCCGTTGGTGAGGCGTCCGGCGGCTGCCACGATGGCGTCGGTGCTCGCGTTGTTCCAGTCCTGCGAGTCGACGTCCCAGATGATCTCGGTGAGGCCGTATTTCTGCTCGACCGTTTTCAGGGTCGCATTCGTTTCCCCGTACGGCGGCCGGAACAGTTGCGGCGTTCCGCCACCGGCGGCGGCGATCGCTGATTGCGTACGGGAAATCTCTGAATCGATTGTCGCTTGGCTCTGTTGCGTGAGATGCGGGTGCGTGTAGCTGTGGTTGCCGACCCACATGCCCGCGTCGACCTGTGCTCTGACCAGGGCGGGATTGGCCGCGGCGTACTGTCCTTCGTTGAACATCGTGGCCCGCAGGCCGTTGGCTTTCAGGGTGTTGAGCAGATTCTGCGTGTTTCCGGCGGTCGGCCCGTCGTCATAGGTCAGCCCGACATAGCCGTTGCAGGTCGCGGCCTCCGATTCGGCGGCGACGTTGATGGCGACGAAACTCGCGAAGAGTGTCAGCGCGGCGAGGCCGGCGATGCGCATCCTTCTCAACTTCATTTCACACCCCCTTTCCCGGTACGGCGATCAGCTCGCGGAACAGGACACGGAGGGCCACGTCCAGTTGCCGTTGGCCTGGACGGTCACGCCGAAGGTGTTGCCGCTGCCGTTCGGCTTCGCGACGAGGGTCTGGGCGCTCGGATAGCTTGCCGTGGTGTTCCAGGTGGCGATGCTCTTCGCCGGTGACGGGATGTTCATCGTGACGGTCCAGTTGCTGGAGCCGGAGACGGTGACGTTCAGGTTGTACCGGTCGCTCCACTGCTGGCCGGCGGAGAGTGTCGCCGAGCAGTTGCCGGTCTGCGGCGGCGTGGTGGTGCCGCCGCCCCCGCCTCCGCCGGTCGTGCTGTCGACGGTGATGTTGGAGTTGCCGCTGCTCTGGTAGCCCTCGGTCGCCAGGATCTGGTAGTTGAACGTGCCGAGGTTCATGCCGTGGCTGGCCCAGGCGTCGAAGTGGTTGCCGGCGGTGATGGTGCCGCCGGTGCGCTTCGACTGGCGGACGCTCCAGTACTGGTAGAACGTCGCGGTGCCCTGGATCGAGGGCTGGTTGACCCGCTGCGTGCGATAGATGTCGTACGTGCCGCCGTCGCTGGTGACCGCGCCCATGTACGTGCCGGTCGGGCGGTACGTGCCCCAGTTGTCGACGATGTAGTACTCGATCAGCGGGCTGGTCGTCCACCCGTACAGGGTCAGGTAGGCGTTGCCGCTGGGGTTGAACGACCCGGAGTAGGTGACGGCCCGGCGCGCGCCGGTGGCCCAGCCCTTGCCGGCGACGAAGTTGTTGATGCCGCTCCACTGGGTGCTGTACTGACCGCCGGCGCCCATGGTCATGCTGACGTTGCCGGAGTCTTTCCAGAACGAGTAGTAGTACCCGTTGTTCGTGCCGGTCTGGTTGCTGGTGATGGTCGTGTCGGCGCGCGCGGGGCCGGCTGTCATCGCGCCGGTGATCGCGAGCAGGGCGGCGCAGGCGGTGCCGACGGCCAGTCTGAGGCGGCCTCGGCTCCGGGCCGGAGCGGTGGTGTCGGACATTTCGGTTTCCTTCGGGGAGGCCTGGGCCGGGGAGTCCAGGCAGCGGGAGCGGAGCCGACGGGGCCGGGACGGCCGGCCTGGGATCGACGGTGGGCGATCCGTGTCGACAGCGTGAGTATTTGCCCGCCTGTTACGCGCTGTCAACAACTTCCGGAAACATATCGGTAGTACGGGGTCGGCAACGGCGCTCGTATTTCCGATAATTCTGCAGCTCAAGGCATTGTGCGACCGGTTACATTGCGGCTTGGCTTCGTAACAACGTCGAAGTTGCGGGCCTCATCACCGAAAGTTTCGGAAGCGGGCCGGGACACCGGATTCGGCCACTCGGCATGACGGGGTCCGCGCTTCGATTAAGGTCGGTGGAGGTGGACTTCCGGGTGTTGTTCGAGTCGTCGCCGGGCCTGTACCTCGTGCTCGATCCCGAGCTGCGGATCGTGGCGGTCACCGACGCCTACCTGCGTGCCACCATGACCCGCCGCGAGGAGATCCTCGGGCGGCACCTCTTCGACGTGTTCCCCGACAACCCGGACGACCCCGACGCGACCGGGGTCGCCAACCTGAGTGCCTCGCTGGAACGGGTCCTGGACCGCCACGAGCCCGACACGATGGCGATACAGAAGTACGACGTGGAGCGGCCCGCCGAGGCCGGAGGCGGATTCGAGGTCCGTTACTGGAGCCCGCGGAACTCCCCGGTCCTGGACGCGGACGGGGCGGTCACCCACATCGTCCACCAGGTCGAGGACGTCACCCCGCTGGTGCTGCTCCAGCAACAGGACAAACTGGCCCAGGCGGAGATCGTGCGCCGCTCCGACGAGCTGCACCAGACCAACCTGTTCCTCGCCGCGCTGCTGGACAACCTGGACGTGGGCGTCGTCGCGGTGAACGGCGACGGGGACTGGACGGTCTTCAACCGGGCGTTGCGCGAGGTGTACGACATCCCGGACGACTGGACCCCGCAGACGCTCCCGCCCCGGTTCGCCTACGGGACCTTCCTGCCGGGCGGCGTGCCGATGCCGGTCGAGCAGACGCCGCTCATGCGGGCGATGCGCGGTGAGCGGGTCCGCGCCGCTGACCTGATCGTCCGGGTCCCCGGGCGGCGGGAGCGGACCTTCCTCGCCCACGCCCAGCCGATCACCACCGGCGACGGGCGGCGGCTCGGCGCGGTGGCGGCCCTGCACGACGTCACCTCGCTGCGCCGTGCCGAGCGCTTCCGCGCCTGTGAACAGCGGGTCATGCGGATCCTCGCCGCCGCGGAGAGCATCGACGACGCGGCCCCCGAGATGCTGCGGGTGGTGGCCGAGGCGCTGGGATGGCCGTACGCGGAGCTCTGGCTCGTCGATCCGCTCACCGGAGCGCTGCGTCACGTCGGGCAGTGGAGCGCCCCGGAGCTGCGGTTCGACGATCCGGTGGACGCGGCCGTCCACAAGGGCGCCGGCATCGCCGGAACGGTGTGGGCCACC
>KL571235.1:26344-26835 GCA_000715855.1 Actinoplanes liguriensis | reverse complement strand
GATGTGTATAAGAGACAGCATCCGGACCGTGCTGGCGGTCCCGGTGCGCGACGGCGACGTCATCTTCGGCGTGGTCACCTGCTACGCGAACACCCCCGAGTACGACGAGGACCTGCTCGCCGTCCTGCTCGCCGGCATCGCCACGCACATCGGGCTCTTCGTCGCCATGCGCCGGGCCGCCGACCTGAACGGCCAGCTGACCCGCAGCCGCGACGACTTCCTCACGCTTGTCGGCCACGAGCTGCGCACGCCGCTGACCACCATCTCCGGGTTCGCCTCGCTGCTGGCCGAGGATCCGGACATCGCGCCCGGTGACGTCCAGCAGATGGTGCAGGCCATCGACCGCAAGGCCCGGTCGCTGGCCGCCCTCGTCGACAGTCTGCTGGAACTGGCCGGGCTGGAGTCGGGGCACCTGGCCCTCACCGTCACCGAACTGGACCTGGCCGGGGTGGTCACCGCCGCGGTCGCCGCGGCCGAGCCGGACGCCACCG
>KL571235.1:8265-26047 GCA_000715855.1 Actinoplanes liguriensis | reverse complement strand
TCCGGTACAGCCCGGACGGCGGCGACGTCCACGTCCGGCTGCGCGACGTCGCCGGGGTCGCCGAGCTGCGGGTCAGCGACCGTGGCATCGGCATCCCGGCGGCCGACCGGCACCGGCTCTTCGGCCGCTTCTACCGGGCCAGCAACGTCGCGCATCAGGGTTTCCCCGGCATCGGACTGGGCCTGGCCCTGGTCCGCATCATCGCCGAGCTGCACCGGGGAACGATCACGCTCGACCCGGCACACCAGCCCGGCACCAGCGTCCTGCTGCGGTTGCCCCGCAACGTGGGACGCTGAGGCCGGGCCGGCGGTCGTCAGGCGACGGTGATGATGCGGCGCCGCCGCGCGATGCGGAACAGGAACACCCCGGCCGCCAGCAGCAGCGCGCCGGCCCCGGCCAGCAGCCCCGCCGACGGACCGGTCAGCGGCAGGCTGTCCTGCTCCTCCACGGTCAGCGCCGCCCGGTCGTTGCCCGGCACGGTGTCCTGCACGCTCTTGCCCACCTGCACGAACCCGGCGTCGTGCGAACCGTCGCCGATCGTGCCGGTGAAGGCGAACGTCTCCTTGTCACCCTTGCGCAGCTGGCCCAGGACCAGGCAGACCCAGTCCCGGCTGGCGAGCGTGCCGTCGACGTCGACGTCGTCGAGCGAGGTGCCGGGCAGGCAGAACTCGTCGGCCTTGGTCAGCTCGACCCCGGCCGGGAGCTTGACGTGCACGTACGGCAGCGACTTGAAGTCCAGCAACGCCGTCGCGAACGGGCCCAGGTTCTGCTCGCCGACCTCGACCGTGGCGCTGTCCCCGGTCGCGCCCTCGAAGACGCCGCCGAGCGCCTTGACATCCGCGGGCGCCATCGGCGTGGTGATGGTGAAGGCGGCGGTGTTGTCGTCGGGGTTGAGGTCGTCGTCGACGTCCCCGTCGGTGATGGCCGCGGCCGACGACGTGGTCTTGAGGGCCAGCTTGTCACCGGTCTTGCCCGCGTTGCGCTTGGTGAACGCGGCGACGTACTTGTCGGTGAGGCCGACGGCCGAGACCGCGGCGAAGTAGCCCTGCGGGCCGGTCGCGTCCTTCGCCGCCTTGAACGCCAGCGGGGTGGCCGGGTCGACGGTGGCCGACTGGCCCGCGGCGAGCGTCTGGTCGAGGACGCAGACCACGGCGCCCTCGTCGGTGTCGTATTCGCAGTTGCGGTACCGGTCCATGTCGGGCGTGACACCCTCCAGCGACCCCAGGACCAGGCCGAGGGTGGCCGACTTGACGTTGCCGGTGTTCTTGATGGCGACCGGCGGCAGCTCGGCGGACTCGCCACGGCCCAGCTTCAGGTCGTCGATCGCGCCGATCTCCAGGTCGACCCCGCCCTTGCTGGTGCGGACCACCGCCACGTCGACCTCGTCCCACTCCTCGAGGCCGAGCGCGATGCCGACCTCGAACGACGAGGTGATGGCGGCCGTGGCGGCGTCCGCCTTCACGCTGAACGTGTAGGCGTGCTTCTCACCGGCCGCGAGCTTGTCCAGCTTGCACTCGGTGGCCGAGCAGCCGGCCGGCGGCACGAAGCCGATCCCGGCCGGCATCGCGCCGAAACTGATGCGCACGTCCTCGGCGGCCCCGCCACCGAAGTTGTCGACCTCGAACTTGACCGTCTTCGACTGCCCGTCGATCACGGTGATCGTGTCCGTGAGATCGAGCACCAGCAGCGGGAAGTCGGTGATCGAGTCCGCCCGGGCGGGCAGGGCCAGGCCGGTCACCGCCAGTCCCGCGGCGAGCGGGGGCAGGACGATGCGGCGGAGCAGGGCGCGCAGACTCATGGTCACCGTTCTTCGAAGGGGCCCGCCGGGGTCGGCGGGCGCGGAGCCGGAGGAGCGTAAGCCGCCGCCGCCCCCTTGATCAACAGCCGATCGGTCGATCTCACCGGGCCGAGCAGCAACCGCCCGCGGCCGGGTGCGCCGCGGGCGCGGGCACGTCGGGCTGGGCCGAGCAGCAACCGCCCGTGGCCGGGTGCGCCGCCGGCGCGGGCACGTCGAGCGCCGGGTTGCGATCGAAGAACCCGGACGGCTTGAGGACGAAGCCGGTGTAGTCGACCGGCATGATCGGCCAGTCCTCCGTACGCGGGAAATGCGTCAGCCCGAACGTGTGCCAGACGACGATGTCGGTCCCGTCGATGTCCCGGTCCGCCCTGACCCAGGTGTCGATGCCGGTGAGTCCCGGGTTCTGGTTGACGAACCGGCCGGCCGGGTAACGCTCGGTGTCGTCCTGCGCGGTCACCCACAGGTGCCGGGTGGTGAACGCGGCCCGCTTGGCGATCGACGACGACTCGTCCGCCAGCAGCGTCGGCTGACCCTCCGGGTGCAGGGTGTAGCCGACCGGCCGCCCGACCGCGTTCAGCACCGACGGGTTGGAGATGTGCCAGGTCCGGCCGACGGAACCGTCGGCGAGGCGGGCGCCCTCCGACTCCGTACGCAAGCGGGTCGATCTCCGGGTGAAAGCGTTCCCGTACGGATTGGTCTCCGACACCGGCACGCGAACCGCGTCCACCTCGTCGACCGCGTTGCCGGGCCCGTCGAGCGCCATGTCCAGCCGGGCCGAGAAGAGGTGCTGGTGGAAGGGCGCGCCCACGCCCGGCGCGATCTCGCTCGCCCACGGGTAGTCGCCGCCCGGGTGCGCGGACGCGAAGACCACGCCGGTCGCCTTGCACTCCAGCTGGATGGTCCCGTCGAGGTAGAGGTACCAGTAGAAGCCGTAGTCGTAGTTGCCGACGGTGATGAAGAACGAGACGACCAGCCGTCGCTGGCGCCGCACCGACGACGATCCGTTGTACATGTCGGTGTGCTTCCAGAGCAGCCCGTAGTCCTCCTCGTGCATGCAGATCGCGTTCGGCAGAAGTCGCGGGTTGCCGTCGTCGTCGGCGATCGCGGCGTCGAAGTAGTGGATCTCGCCGAGGCAGTCGCAGCCGAGCGTGAGCGCGTTGGTGTCCTTGCCGAGCGAGTACTCCCCGGCGTCGAAGTAGTTCTGCCAGAACCGCACCGGCGACGGGTCGCCGTAGGGAACGACCATCTCGGCGACCGACGCGCGGTAGACGATCGACCGGTCGCCGAGGGAGATCTGGTGCAGGGTCAGCCCCTCGACCTGGTCGAACCCGATCCGGAACTGCCACTTCTCCCAGGTCACGACGTTGCCGTCGACGGTGAAGCTCGGTCCCTGGGGCTGGGTGATGTGCAGCGGCTTTTGTGAGTCCCGGGTCGCAACCGGGAGATGGAAGTCCGCTTTCTCGCCAGGAATCGGAAAGATCCCGTCGTCGATCAGCTCGACGACCTCGCCGGTGATCAGGTCGACGTAGGCGACGATTCCGTCGATCGGGTGCGCCCACACGTTGTCGTCGTCGCTCAGCTGCAGGAACGACAGGCACCGGACGAGCCGCCGCCCCTCCTCGCCGGCGATCCCGAAGGCGCCCGCGCTCAACGCCGAGATCCGGATCCGGGACGGCTCGGTCAGCCCGCGCCGGGCCATCGCCGTGCACCACGCCTCGTCAGCCCAGAGAATCTTCTCCACCAGGGCGAACTCCTCACCCATGATCGGCGGCTGGCCCTCGGTGCGGACGTCGACGACGCGCTCGGAGAGGACCTTGCCGTCGGTGAGGGAGGCCAGGACGTCGCGCACCTCACCGGTCGTCCGATCGAGCAGGACCGTGCTCACCCGCCGATCGCAGGACGCGCCGGCGAGCACCGCGGCCTTCGGCGGCTCGGCGAGCATGACCAGCGGGAACCGGGTGGCCGGGCCGATCAGCCCGTGCTCGTCGAGGATCCGCCGGTTGGCGACGATCTCGTCGGCCGTGAGCCGGTCCAGGGGGTGCATCGTCATTGTCGTCCTCAATTCTTTGCGCTGCATCGCAAAGTATCGCCCATGAGCAGGGACTTATTGGATAGGAGTTTTTGATGCAGTGCTCAAAGAATCCTGTCGCAGGCGCGCGCCGCGCAGGTAACCGACGGCCCCGAGCACCAGCAGCGCGGCCAGGGTGCCGAGCGTGAACACCTCGAACCGGGCCTGGCTGACACCCCACGTGTCGGTGAACGAGTACTCGATGCCGAACAGCGATTCCAGCGTCCCCGGGAAGACCGCCACCCACGAGCCGAGCAGGATCCACCCGAAGCAGATGCCGCCCAGCACGGTGAATCCCCGGTCGGAGACCGGCACGCGGTACGGCCGCGGCTCCTCCGTCCGCACCTTGCGCAGCCGGATCGCGGCCGGGATGACGAGCAGGTAGCTGAGCAGGAACGTGGAGATCGAGATGGTCAGCACCACGCCGAACACGGCCGCGCTGTCCCCGGTGATCTGCATCGACGCGATCAGGAAGACCGTCGCCACCACGCCGGAGAGCAGATTGACCCGCACCGGCGTGCCCAGCCTCGCGGAGAACGTGCCGAAGAAGCCGCCGAAGAACGACCCGTCCGCCGCGGCCATCGCCTGCATCCGGTCCGAGACGATCATCCAGGCCGACCCCTGGCTGGCCAGCACGAAGATCAGCACGATCGCGGTGAGCTTCAGCATCGGGCCGGCCGCGCCGCCGTACACCGAGTAGACCGTCTCGACCGCGTCGAGCAGCCCGCCGACCCCGGTGATGCGGTCGGCCGGGATGACCAGCAGGATCGCGAAGATCGGGATCAGGTAGCAGGCCGCCGCGGTGGCGCACGAGCGGGCGATCGAGATCGGCACGTCCCGCGCCGGGTTCTTCATCTCGCCGGCCGCGCTGCTCGACGACTCGAACCCGAGATAGGCGAAGAGGAGCACCGGCACCGATCCACACAACCCGGCCAGGGTCGGTGAGAAACTTCCCACCCCAAGACCGGAGACCCCATGGCGTACGGCGTAAAGCCCGGCCGTGCCCACGAAGACCACCAGAAGCGCGACCTTCGCGATCGCCCCGGCCGTCGGCAGCCACTTCCCGCGCCGCAGGCTGATGATCGCCGCGGCCACGGTGATCCAGACGAACACCAGCTTGAACGCGTAGTCGCCGGCCGAGCCGGACCTCAGCTCGCTGATGTGCCCGCTCCACGTCTCCGCCGCGAGGAACGCCATCGAGCCGCCCACCCACACCGGCTGGGTGACCCAGGTGAGCAGCGCCGCGATCGCCGCCGCGCGCCGCCCGAACGCCGTGCGCACCCAGATGTACGCGCCACCCTCCTCACGGAAGGTCGACCCGATCTCGGCGAAGATCAGCCCGTACGGGATCAGGAACGTCACCGCGAGCACCAGCGCCCAGGTGAACGCCTCCCCGCCGAAGCTGGAGACCTGCCCCAGCGTCTCCAGCCCGACGACGGCGGCGATCATCAGGAAGACGATGTCGAAGCGGCCGAGCGTGCGGTGCAACCGCCCGGTCTGCTCCTGGGCGAGAACTGTCGAGTCCATGGCTCTGCCTCTATCTGCTCTGGTGGACGGCGACGCCGTCGGCGAGGGTGGTGGTGACGCGGATGGTGGAGAGGTCGCCGGCCGGCGCCGTGAACGGATCCCGGTCGAGGACGACCAGGTCAGCGGCCTTGCCCACGGCGATCGACCCGGTGCTGTCGTCCCGGCGGCCGGCCCGGGCGGCGCCGATCGTGTAGGCTNCCACAGCGGATCCGGGTTGGAGACCGGCCAGTCCGAGCCCATCGCGAGCTCGGCGCCGAAGTGAATCAGGGTTCCGAAAGCGAAGTGCATCCTCTGCTGCGCCTCGGTCAGGTAGGGCAGTTTCGTCTCGACCAGCACCGGATCGAGGCGTGCCCACAGTGGCTGGATGTTCGCGATCACCCAGAGCGCCCGCAACCGCGGCACGTCGGCGGGGTCGATCAGGTCGATGTGCGCGATCTGGTGCCGGTGGTCCCACCCGCGATCGGAGGCTTCGACGGCGTCCAGGCACTCCCGGACCGCGCGGTCGCCGACGGCGTGCAGGTGGACGTCGAAGCGCTCGGCGCCGAGACGCCGGACCGCCGCGGTCAGGGCCGCCGGTTCGAGGAAGGACTCGCCGTGCAGATGAGGCTTTCCCGCGTACGGCGTGAGCACCGCCGCCGTCAGGTTCTCGCACACGCCGTCCTGCATGATCTTGATGGCCGTGGTCCGGAAACGCCCGCCGAGCGTCGCCGAGCGCCGCGCCAGATGACGTTCCACCTGCTCCAGGCCGGCGTCGCGGTCCCACCACAGCGCCCCGGTCACCTTCGCGGTCAGCCAGCCGGCGGCCTCCGCGTCCCGGTAGAGCTCGTACGGGTCGGGCCCGCCGAGGATCGCGCCGACCGCGGCGTCCTGCCACGCCGTGACGCCGAGGCTGTGCAGGTACGCCTGGGCCGCGCGCAGCGCCTGCCGCTGGACGTCGAGGTCCGGCTGCGAGAGCAGGCCGGTGACCAGGTCGGCCGCGGCGTCGCTGAGCATGCCGGTCGCCTCGCCCCCGGCGTCGCGGTGGATGGCGCCGCCGTGCGGGTCCGGGGTGTGCCGGTCGATGCCGGCCGCCGCCAGGGCCGGGGTGTTCACCCAGACGCCGTGCGCGTCGTGGCTCATGAACACCGCCGGTCGCCCCGGGACCAGCCGGTCCAGCTCGTGACGGTCCGGGAAGCCGCCCGGGAACACGTCGCCGTACCACCCGGATCCGATGATCCATGCGAGTTCCGGATGCCGGTTCACATAGGCGCTGATCACCGCGCGGTACTCGGCGAGGCCGTGCACGGCGGCCAGGTCACAGCCGAGCAGTTGGAGGCCGGCCGGGACCGGATGGACGTGCGCGTCCTGGAAGCCGGGCAGCAGCNGATGTGTATAAGAGACAGGTCGATCCCGGCGATCTGGAGGGCGCGGGAGTTCACCCAGGCGCCGTGGTGGTCCCGGTTGATCAGGTAGACCGGGCGGTCGGGCACGACCCGGTCGAGCAGCTCGCGGCCGGGCACGCCACCGGGGAACACCTCCATCGCCCAGCCACCGCCGCTGATCCACTCCAGGTCGCGGTGAGCGTCGGCGTAGTCCCGGACCCGCCGCAGGTACTCGTCGAGATCGGTGGTGCCGGTCAGGTCGCACTGGTTCAGCTCGACGCCGCCCATCACGGCGTGGACGTGCGCGTCCTGGAAGCCGGGCAGCAGCGCGCCCCCGCCCAGGTTCACCACTTCGGTCGCCGGGCCGAGCAGCGGCCGTACGCCGGAATCGCCGGTAGCGACGATGACGCCGTCACGCACCGCGATCGCATCAGCCGGCTCGCCGGTCATGGTGTGGATGGCGCCGCCGTGGAAGATCCAGTCCGCCGCTGTCACCGAAGGTCCTCCATTACTTGCGCTGTGTCGCAAACTATGGCGGTTGACCCTGCCGCACATCCGTTTCAAACTGGTGAAACGGCGGCAGCTATTTTTTGATGCGGAGCATCAGAAAACCGCATAGGCGCAGGCGGGGAGGACCACGTGGCCAGGCCGAAGGAGCAGACCGCACGCCGGAGCGAGATCATCGCGGCGGCGCGGCGGGCGATCGCGGCCCGGGGGCTGGCCGGCCTGCGGATCAAGGACGTCGCGCAGGAGGCCGGGCTGTCGCCGGGCTCGGTCAGCTACTACTACCGCGACTTCGAGGACCTGCTCGCCGAGGTGCACCAGGACGCGGTCGACCGGTTCTACTGGCAGCGGCTGCACGCCATCGAGGCGGTCGCCGACCCGGCCGGGCAGCTGATCGCCCTGGTCAAGGCGGGTGTGCCGGCCGGCGGTGACGACCCGACCTGCCGGGTGCTCTACGAGCTGCACGTGCACGCCGCCCGCAACCGCACCCACGCCGTGCTGATGACCGCGCTCTTCGACCGCGAGGTGTCGCTCTACCGCCAGGTGCTGCGGACCCTGCCGCTCGACGCGGGCGCCGCCGACACGGTCGCCGCGAACGCGGTCGCTCTGGAGGACGCCTACGGCCTGCACATCGTGGGCCGCAACGCGCACGTCACCCCCGAGACGGCCCGCGCCAACATCCTCGCCTACCTGACGTCGGCCACCGGCGTCACGCTGAAGGGCTGACCCATGGCCGACCCCGCGTTCACCTTCCTGCAGCTGCGGTACTTCGCGGCCGCCGCCGAGCTGGGCAGCATGACCGCCGCGGCCAAGGAGCTGCGCGTCTCGCAGTCGGCGGTCTCCACCGCGGTCGCCCAGCTGGAGAAGGAGTTGAAGGTGCAGTTGCTGCTGCGCCACCACGCCCGGGGCCTCACACTGACCGCGGCCGGGCAGGCGTTCCACCGCGAGCTGCGCAGCTTCCTCGCCCACTCGGTCGAGCTGGCCGAGTCCGCGCGCATCGCCGGGCAGGGCCTGGTCGGCGACCTGACCGTCGGGTGCTTCTCCACGCTCGCGCCGTTCCGGCTGCCCGGGCTGCTCGCGCGGTACGAGGCGGCCTATCCGCAGGTGCGCGTCGACATCCTGGAGGCCGAGCACGCCACCCTGCAGCGGGCGCTGCGGGCCGGCGAGTGCGAGGTCGCCGTCTCCTACGGGTACGACCTGGGCGAGGACATCGAACGCCAGGTGATCGACGCGTCCCCGCCGTACGCGATCGTCGCCGCCGGCCACCGTCTCGCCGCTCGCCCCGACGTGTCCCTGGCCGAGTTGGCCGTCGAGCCGATGGTGCTGCTCGACCTGCCGCACAGTGGCACGTACTTCGAGGGGCTGATCGCCCGCACCGGCATCGCACCGGCGATCCGGCACCGCACGACCGGCTTCGAGACGGTCCGCGCGCTGGTCGCCCACGGTCGCGGTTACGCCCTGCTCAACCAGCGCCCGGCCGCCGACACGACGTACGACGGCAGCCCGGTCGTCGCCCTGCGCCTGCGCGACGAGGTCGAGCCGCTGGAGATCGTCGTCGCCTGGATGCGCGGCGTGCGCCTGACCCACCGGGCCCGGGCGTTCGTCACGATGGCGAACGAGGCGTACCGCGCGACCCACTGATTTTCCGATGCCGGGTATCGGCGAACCCGATGCACGGACACCTGGCGGTAACGCGAGCGTGGCGGGGAAGTCATGGCGGTTACCGGTGGTCACCCGGAGGGGCTGCATCGGCAAAACAGATGCAGGGCAGCGTTTACTGATGTTTGTCCGATGACCCGGGGGCGGCTGATAGTGCAGGCACCCATCAGCCCACGGCCCTCCAGGAGACGCCATGGACGGAACGAGCAGCACCTCGACACTGGCGGTCGAGTCACACACGATTCAGCACATTCCGGTCACCGAGCGGCACGGCACCGCGCGGAGCCTCTTCACCATCTGGTTCGGCGCGAACATCATGTTGCTGACCGTGGCCACCGGGGCGGTCGCCACCGCCGTCTACGGGCTGCCGATCTGGCCGGCGATCATCGCCCTCACGATCGGGAACCTGGTCGGCGGCGTGGTCATGGCGCTGCACGCGGCGCAGGGACCGCAGATGGGCGTGCCGCAGATGCTGCAGACGCGGGCGCAGTTCGGCTCGTTCGGCAGCCTGCTCGTCGTCGGGATCGTGATCCTGATGTACGTCGGCTTCTTCGCCTCCAACATGGTGCTCGGCGGGCAGGCCCTGGCGAACGTCACCGGGTTGCCGGAGACGCCGTCGATCGTGGTGGTCGGCGCGATCAGCCTGCTCGGGCCGCTGCTCGGCTACCGCTTCCTGCACATGCTCGGCGGGCTGATGAGCGTCGTGGCCGGCGCCGCGCTGGTGATCGCGTTCATCTGGGCGCTCGGGGTCGACGGGCTGCCGGCCGGCGCCGCGGGCAGCGGGCAGTTCACCTGGCTGGGCTTCTTCGGGGTGCTGTCACTGGCGGCGCTCTGGCAGATCGCGTACGCGCCCTACGTCTCCGACTACAGCCGTTACATGCCCCGGGACACCGGGGTCCGGCCGGCGTTCTGGGCCACCTACGGCGGGGCGGTGGCCGGCTCGCTGCTCACCATGATCCTGGGTGTGCTGGTGGGCGCCGCGTTCCCGGAGGACGACTCGGTCACCGGCCTGGCGCACCTGACGACCGGGGTCGGCTCACTGGTCGTCGCGATCTTCGGGTTGTGCATCGCGGTCAGCAACGGGATGAACCTCTACTGCGGGGCGCTGTCCACGATCACCGTCGGGCAGACGCTGTTCCCGCGCTGGAAGCCCGGCGCCACCGGCCGTACCGTCATCTCGGTCGTGCTCTTCGCGGTCGCGATGGTGATGGCGCTGGCCGGCAAGGACGACTTCCTGCTCAACTTCACCAACTTCATGCTGCTGCTGTTGTGCGTGCTGGTGCCGTGGACCGCGGTCAACCTGGTCGACTACTACTACCTCAAGCACGGGAACTACGACATCGGCGCGCTGTTCGAGCGGGACGGCGGGGTCTACGGCCGGTTCAACACCAACGCCGTCGTCTGCTACGTGCTCGGCATTCTCCTGCAGATCCCGTTCCTGAGCACCACGCTCTACACCGGGCCGATCGCGAAGAGCCTCGGCGGCGTGGACATCTCGTGGATCGTCGGACTCGCGGTGATCTGCCCGCTCTACTACGTGCTGATGAAGCGCAGCGCCGCGACCGCGGTGGCGCCACAGGAGGTGTGACCCATGACTGACTGGCGCACGCTTGCCCGTACCGTCGAGTTCCGGTTCGACGCTTTTATCGACGGCAAACCGGTGGCAGCCGCCGACGGACGCCGGATCCCCACGGTCAACCCCGCGACGGGCGAGATCCTCGCGCAGGTCGCGGCCTGCGGGGACGAGGACGTGGACCGGGCGGTGGCGTCGGCGCGACGCGCCTTCGACGATCAAAGATGGGCCGGTACGTCGCCCGGGCACCGCAAGAGCGTCCTGCTGAAGTTGAGTGAGCTTCTGCGGGCGAACGCGGATGAACTTGCGCTCCTGGACACCCTCGACGCGGGCAAGCTGATCAGCGACACGTCCACGATCGACGTGCCCGGCTCCGCCGCGATTCTTCAGTGGTACGCCGAGACGATCGACAAGGCGTACGGGGAGATCGCCCCGACCGCCCGGGGCGACCTGGCGCTGGTCAGCCGGGAACCGCTGGGCGTGGTCGCGGCCGTCGTCCCGTGGAACTACCCGCTCGAGATGGCGATCTGGAAGATCGCGCCGGCCCTGGCCGCGGGCAACTCCGTGGTGCTCAAGCCGGCCGAGGAGTCGCCGCTGTCGGTGCTGCGGCTCGCCGAGCTGGCGGTCGAGGCCGGGCTGCCGGACGGCGTGCTCAACGTGGTGCCGGGGGAAGGGCCGGTCGCCGGGCGGGCGCTCGGCCTGCACCCGGGCGTGGACGCGGTGACGTTCACCGGGTCGACGCCGGTGGGCAAGCTGTTCCTGCAGTACGCGGGCCAGTCGAACATGAAGCAGGTCTGGCTGGAGTGCGGTGGCAAGAGCGCGAACGTGGTCTTCGCCGACGCCGCGGATCTTCAGGCCGTGGCGGACGGCGTCTGCTTCGGGATCTTCACCAACGCCGGTCAGGTGTGCTCGGCCAACTCGCGGCTGCTCGCCGACCGCGCGATCCTCCCGGATCTGCTGGCGCTGGTTGCCGAAAAAGCGGGAAAGATCCGACTTGGGGACCCGCTCGACCCGGAGACCACGATGGGGCCACTGGTCAGCGAGGCCCAGGCCGCCCGCGTTCTCGCGTATGTCGAGAGCGGACACGCCGAGGGGCGCGCGATCCTGGCGGGAGGCTCGCTCGGCGGGGCGTTCGTGCGGCCGGCGATCTTCGAGGTCGGGCCGGACAGCCGGCTGTCCCGCGAGGAGGTCTTCGGGCCGGTCCTGGCCGTGCAGGCGTTCGACACCGAGGACGAGGCGATCGCCCTGGCCAACGACTCGATCTACGGGCTGGCGGCCTCCGTCTGGTCGGACAGCCTGCGCCGCGCCCACCGGGTCGCCGGCCGGCTGCGCGCCGGAACGGTCTCCGTCAACACCGTCGACGCGCTGGACGTGACCACGCCGTTCGGCGGTTTCGGCCAGTCCGGTTTCGGTCGTGACCTGTCCCTGCACGCGCTGGACAAGTTCACCGCGCTGAAGACGACGTGGGTGAACTACCGGTGAGCGACTACCTGATCGTGGGCGGCGGGACGGCCGGATGCCTGCTCGCCGCGCGGCTCTCGGAGAACCCGGACGTCACCGTCGAGCTGCTCGAATGGGGGCCGCCGGATCAGGACGAGCCGCGGGCGCGGTCGATCCGGCGGTGGGCCGAGATGCTGGAGGGCGAGTACGACCTCGACTACCGGAGCGTCCCGCAGGAGCGGGGCAACAGCGCGATCCGGCAGGCGCGACTGCGGATCCTGGGAGGGTGCTCGACCGCGAACACCATGATCGCCTGGCGGCCGCTCGCGGCTGACCTGCGCGACTGGGACGTGGCGGGCTGGGCGCCGGAGGACGTGCTGCCGTACTGGGACCGGTTGCGAATCCCGATTCACCCGGTGGCGCCCGAGGACCGCAACCCGTACGTCGCGGACGTGATCGCCTCGGCGGCCACGGCGCTCGGGCTGCCGGTTCAGGAGCGGTGGAACGACGGGCGGCTCGACGAACGGGCCGAAGGGACCGGGTTCTTCGAGGTCGGCTACGAGCCGTCGACGAACGTGCGCGGATCGACCTCGATCCACTACCTGCACGAGGTGCTGGACCGTCCGAACCTGACCGTGCGGACGGGCGTGCGCGTAACCAGGATTCTCATCGAGAACGGCCGTGCCGTGGGGGTGTCGACGACTGACGGGACCTTCAGGGCATCTCGCGAGGTGATCCTGTGCGCCGGCGCGATCGACTCGCCTCGGTTGCTCATGCTCTCCGGGATCGGTCCGCGTGACGTGCTGGCTGCTGCCGCCGTACCGCTGGAAATTGATCTTCCTGGTGTCGGGGCGAACCTCATGGACCATGCCGAAGGGCTGATCCTCTGGGAGGCCGTGTCCCGGCCGCCGTCGACCTGCGCGAGTGGCTGGGACGCCGGCGCGATGCTCAGCGTCGACGGTGATCCGTCGCGGCCGGACGTGCTCATGCATTTCCCGGTCGAGGCGTGGGCGGTGCATGCTTCCGGTTACGGCGTCGACCTGCCCGAACACGTCGTGCAGATCGCGCCGAACGTGGCGCGGCCCCGCAGCCGCGGCCGGGTCTGGATCACCTCCGCGGACCCGGACGTGCCGCCCTCGATCGACTACGGGTACTTCACCGACCCGGACGGGCACGACGAGCGGATGCTGATCGAGGGCGTGCTCGCCGCGCGGCGCATTGCCGAGCAGGAGCCGTTCAAGTCGTGGCTGGTTCGCGAGGTGTTCCCCGGGGACCGTGATCTCTCCGAGGCGCTGCGGGCCACCCATCAGACCGTCTACCACGTCTCCGGGACGTGCGCGCTCGGTGACGTCCTCGACCCTCAGCTGCGCGTCCGTGGCGTCGACGGCCTGCGAGTCGTGGACGCGTCGGTGCTGCCGGTCATCCCCTCGGTGAACCCGGTCGTCACCGTCATGGTCGTGGCCGAGCGTGCCGCCGACCTCATTGCATCTGCCTGACAGATGTAGATCTACGAAAACATCTGTTTGCTTAATGCGTTGGGCGAGCTGATGCTCCTTTCAGCACCCCTTTGGAGGATCCGTGAGACAAGAGGTGGAAGTCCTCGTGGTCGGAGCCGGCCAGGCCGGCGTGGCGATCAGCGAGCACCTGGGCGAGGCCGGCGTGCCGCACGTCGTCCTGGAACGACACCGGATCGCCGAGCGCTGGCGCTCGGAGCGGTGGGACTCTCTGGTCGCGAACGGGCCGGCCTGGCACGACCGGTTCCCAGGCTTGGAGTTCACCGATGTGGACCCGGCGGGATTCGCCGGCAAGGAGCAGGTCGCGGAGTACTTCGAGGCGTACGCGGAGAAGATCGGCGCGCCGATCCGGACCGGGGTGGACGTCACCTCCGTCCGGCGGCACGAGGGGCGGCCCGGATTCCGGGTGCGGACCTCGGACGGTGACTACGACGCGCGGTACGTCGTCGTCGCGACCGGCCCGTTCCAGCGGCCCGTCATCCCGCCGATCGTGCCCGGTGACGCGGCACCGGTGCAGATCCACTCCAGTGCGTACCGCAACCCGGCGCAGCTGCCGGACGGGACCGTGCTCGTCGTCGGGGCCGGGTCGTCGGGCGTGCAGATCGCCGCCGAGCTGCGGCGATCCGGGCGCGAGGTGTACCTGTCGGTCGGACCGCACGAGCGGCCGCCGCGCCGCTACCGCGACCGGGACTTCTGCTGGTGGCTCGGCGTCCTCGGCAAGTGGGACCTGGAAACCCCGCCGCAGGGGGCCGCGCACGTGACGATCGCGGTCAGCGGGGCGCGCGGCGGGCACACCGTCGACTTCCGCGACCTGGCCGCCGACGGGATCCGGCTGGTGGGCATGACCAGCGCGTACGACGACGGGTCCCTGCGGTTCGCCGGTGACCTCGCGGCGAACGTCGCGCACGGCGACGCCGGTTACCTCGCGCTGCTCGACGAGGCGGACGACTACGTCGTACGGAATGGAATGGATCTTCCCGAAGAGCCGGAGGCGCGGGTTCTAGGCCCGGCGCCGGAAGCGGCCACGGACGAGCTGGACCTCAGCGGTGTCAGCGCGATCGTCTGGGCGACCGGGTTCGCCACCGACTACGACTGGTTGCACGTCGACGCGTTCGACGAGAACGGCAAGCCGCGGCACCGGCGTGGGGTCTCCGCCGAACCCGGCGTCTACTTCCTCGGGCTGCCGTGGCTGTCACGGCGCGGATCGAGCTTCATCTGGGGCGTCTGGCACGACGCGCGGCACGTCGCCGACCACATCAAGATCCAGCGCGGATATCTCACCCAGGGAGCAACGACATGACCGTCCACCGGCGGATCCGCCCGTTCAACACCCGCGACACCTACCCCGAGCAGAACCTCGACAACGACCTCTGCCAGGCCGTCGTCGCCGGGAACACGGTGTACGTTCGCGGACAGATCGGGCAGAACCTCGACACCAGCGAATCGGTCGGCATCGGCGACGTCGAGGCGCAGACCGAGCAGGCCATGGCCAACATCGACATGCTCCTGCGCGAGGCCGGATCGCGGATGGAACACCTGGTCAAGCTCACTGTCTACATCGTCGACCCGCGGTACCGGGAGACCGTCTACCGGACGATCGGGCGCTGGACCAAGGGCGTCTTCCCGATCTCCACGGGACTGGTCGTCTCCGGACTCGCCCGGCCCGAGTGGCTGGTCGAGGTCGACGCGATCGCGGTGCTCCCGTGACGTTCAGCATCGCCGGGACCGACGGCAGCGGCGCGCTCGGCATCGCGATCGCCTCCTCCAGCCCGGCCGTCGCCGCGCGCTGCGCCCACCTGCGCCCCGGGGTGGGCGCGGCCTGCTCGCAGAACGTCACCGATCCCCGGCTCGGGCCGCTCCTGCTGGACGCAATGGCGGCGGGGCAGAAACCCGGCGCGGCGTTGGCGTCGGTCACCGCTGGGCGGGGCGACATCGGCTTCCGGCAGCTCACGGTGCTTTCGCCGTACGGCGACAGCGCGCACCACACCGGCGAATCCGCGCTCGGCGTGACCGGCGCGGTGTCCGGCTCGTCGTGCGTGGCGGCCGGGAACCTGCTCGCCGATCCGGGGGTTCCGGCGGCCATGGTCGCCGCGTTCGCGCCGGCCGCCGGCGATCTGGAGTCGCGCCTGCTCGCCGCGCTCGAAGCGGGACTCTCCGCCGGTGGGGAGGCCGGGCCGGTGCGGTCGGCGGGTCTGGTCGTGGTGCGGGAGGTGGCGTGGCCGGAGACCGATCTGCGGGTCGACTGGCACGACGCGCCGATCGCGGCGATGCGGGACCTCGTCGAGCTGTGGCTGCCGCAGCGGGACGACTACGTGACCCGCGCTCTGCGGCCCGGGGCCGCGCCCTCCTACGGCGTGCCGGGAAATGAGTAAGCAGACGGCGGCCGCGGTCGTCGCCGCCGCCTCGCACTCGCTGATTTCGCTCTCCGAACGGTTGCACGCGCATCCCGAGACCGCCTGGCAGGAGCACAGGGCAGCCGAGTGGGTCGGTGCACTCCTGAGCGAAGCGGGGTTCGCCACCACGTCCGGGTACCTCGGGCTGGAGACGGCGCTGCTGGCCACGTACGGATCGGGGCCGTTCCGGGTCGGGATCTGCGCCGAGTACGACGCGCTGCCGGGGCTGGGCCACGCCTGCGGGCACAACCTGATCGCGGCCTCGTCGGTGGGAGCGGCCCTGGCGCTGGCGCCTCTCGCCGACGAATACGGATTGACCGTCGAGGTGTACGGCACGCCGGCCGAGGAGGGCGGCGGTGGCAAGATCGAGATGCTGAAGCGGGGTGCGTTCGCCGGGCTCGACCTGGCGATGATGGCGCACCCGGCGCCGGTCGACGTCGCGGAAGCCGAGCCGTTCGCAGTCTCGCATTCACATGTGACCTACTCCGGGAAGGCGGCGCACGCGGCGGCCTACCCCGAGCAGGGGGTCAACGCGGCGGACGCGTTCACCGTGGCGCAGGTGGCGATCGGCCTGCTGCGGCAGCAGTTGCCGCCCTCGGTGCGGGTGCACGGCGTGCTGACCAACGGTGGCGAGGCGCCGAACGCCATTCCGGAGCGGACCGAGGGCCGCTGGTACGTGCGTGCCGCCACCCTGGCCGAGCTGTCGTCGGTCGAGCCACGCGTGCGCCGCTGCTTCGAGGCGGGCGCGCTGGCGACCGGCTGCACCCTGGAGATCGAGCCGGAGAGCGAGCCGTACTCCGAGTTCCGCGCCGACGAACGGGCCCTGGCGTTCTACCGTGCGAACGCGCATTCACTCGGCCGGCGATTCGCCGACGGGGGCATGGCGGCCCGGATGAACCGTGCCTCGACCGACATGGGCAACGTGTCGCTGGTCGTTCCGGCGATCCATCCGTACATCGGGATCGACTCGTTGCCGGCCCTCAACCACCAGCGGGAGTTCGCCGCGCACTGCGTCGGTGGCGCGGCGGAGAAGGCGCTGCTCGACGCGGCCACGGCGCTGGCATGGACCGCCCTGGACATGGCCGGATGAGGCGGGCCGCCCGGTCCGGACGGGCGGTGGGCACCTGGTTACCGAACGTGGCCTACGATGCCCGGTATGTGGATCAAGGGAGGCAGGCCCGGCGGCGGAGCCCACTGCATCTCCGGCCTACGGCCTTCGATCGGCACCGATGCGGGCCTGCAGGGTCTGTCCGGTTCCGCGAACGGAGAGGGAGCCGGCGATGTCCGCTCGCACTGACCTCGTCATTCCCGCCGATATGGTGACCACCCTGGACATTCCGGCTCTGGCCGTCACCGATGGCACGCCTGACCCCGAATGGGCCGACGTCCCGATCGGTCAGACACGGTACCGGCGTTCTCCCGCCCTGCGGCTGCCCGTGGATTCGGGAACCGCGCGAGCCACCCGCCGTTACCGCCGGCTCCTGCCGTGGGCTCTGCCGGTGCTCGTCCTCGCAGCGGCCTTCTTCTGGATCGTGCTCCACTTCGACGACCTGCCCCTGGTCGTCCATCTGGCCGGGATCGGGGTGTACCTGGGCGCGTTGTTCGGGTGGTCCCGGGTGGCCTACGGGCTGCCCGTCCAGCGTCCCCAGCGTCTTCCCTCCGGTGACCTGCGGATTCCGGGCGTCCCGGTCGAGGTCGCGGACCGGTGGATCGAGCGGAACCCGGGCGTGACCGCCACCGCCGAGCCGATACCGCGCCCGCATTCGCGCCGGTTCTACGCCGGCTGGGCGATCGGCCTGGTCGCGGCCGCGGTGGTGCTGGCCGTGGTGCTGGTGACCGACGGCCGGGAGGACTTCATCGTGTTCTGGGTCCTGGCGCCGGTGCTGCTCGTCTCCGGGTTCGCCATGGCGCTGAAGGCGCTGCCCTCCACCTGTCTCTTATACAC
>KL571235.1:7777-8035 GCA_000715855.1 Actinoplanes liguriensis | reverse complement strand
TGTGTATAAGAGACAGGCGACGAACTTGGGGTGGCTGAGCAGGAAGGTGTCGATCCGATCCTTCTTGACCGCCTTCAGCAGGGACAGACTGTCCGGGCTGAGCTTCTCCACATCCCGGCCGTTGATCACTTCGGAGTTGAAGTGGCCCTCGTTGGTCTTGATGGTGATCAGCCTGTCCGGCTTGAGGCTGCGCATCGCCAGCGCCCAGTCGGCGAGCGGCACCCCACCGCTGTCCACCGTCATCGCCTTGCCGAACGC
>KL571235.1:7286-7496 GCA_000715855.1 Actinoplanes liguriensis | reverse complement strand
TCGAAGGACTGGTCGTCGAGCAGGTCGCGCTGCCGGACGAAGTCGAGCGCCTGACCGGGCGTGAAGCAGTGGTTGCCCTTGGTGTAGGTGTTCGGCGTGACGCCCGCGATCGCGTGGTTGACCGTGCCGGTGCTGTTGATGACGTACGGCTTGGCGGTCTTGCCGTTCCGGTCCTTGCCCAGGTGGATCGACCTCGTCGTGGTGTCCACG
>KL571235.1:6782-6977 GCA_000715855.1 Actinoplanes liguriensis | reverse complement strand
CGTGATCCCGGTGAGGTCCTTGACCGTGATGGTCAGCAGCTCGAAGCCGTGCTGCAGCGCGTTGTTGCCGGTAAGACCCCTCGTGCCGTACGCGAAAGCGGCGTTGATCTTGTCTTTGCCGCCGCCCCACCGCTGCTTCCCGTTGTCGTAGGCCGGGATCTGGACGTAGCTGTCGCGCGGCAGCGAGATCAGGTA
>KL571235.1:5848-6516 GCA_000715855.1 Actinoplanes liguriensis | reverse complement strand
TGCAGCAGGATGATCGAGTCGGAGCGCAGCGGCTCGCCGTGTGTCTGCGTGGGCCGCTGGTCGATGCCGACGAGCAGCAGGTTCTTCGCGCCGTCGAGGCTGACGTTCTTCTTCTCCTCGACCGGTTTCGCCGAGCCGAGCAGCGTCTCCTGCCCGACCGAGGCGGTGGCCACGGCCACCGTCTCCCGCAGGGCGATCGCCCCGCCGCCACCGCTCACCAGCAGCAACACGCCGAAGGCGAGGGTCCAGGCGGCCCACCGGGGCGTACGGCGTGGTTTTCTTCTCGTCGTGCCCAAGGCGGTCTCCCCGTGACGGATGTGGTCGTTCCACATCCAAGACGCGCGCCACCGGCCGGGGATCACCCCTCAGAGATGTATGTCACTTCGCAGGCCGCGGCACGGTCCCGCAGCAGGGTGCGTTCCCGCTCGTTGCGGGTCAGCGACGCCGCCCGCTCGAACTCCGCCCGCGCCTCGGCGTGCCGTCCGAGCTTGACCAGCAGATCGCCGCGCACGCTGGGCAGCAGGTGGTAGCCCTGCAGGGCCGGGAAGGCCGCCAGCTGGTCCAGCAGGTCGAGCCCGGCCGCCGGCCCGAACGCCATGGCGAGCGCCACCGCGCGGTTCAGCTCGACCACCGGCGACGACGCGGCCCGGGCCAGCCTGTCGTAGAGC
>KL571235.1:2943-5656 GCA_000715855.1 Actinoplanes liguriensis | reverse complement strand
GAGATGTGTATAAGAGACAGGTTCTGGTCCGCCAGCAGGATCGGCACGCCGCCCGGGCCGGTGCGGGCGCCCGCCCGGGAGGCCTGGATCTCCATCAGCGCCACCAGGCCGTGCACCTCGGGCTCGCGCGGCGCCAGCCGGGCCAGGACCCGGCCCAGCCGCAGCGCGTCCTCGCACAGCGCCGGTCGCATCCAGTCGTCGCCGGCGGTCGCCGAGTAACCCTCGTTGAAGATCAGGTAAATGACCTCGAGCACCGAGGAGAGCCGGGCCGCCAGCTCGTCGCCCTGCGGCACCTCGAACGGCACCCGGGCATCGGCCAGGGTCTTCTTGGCCCGCACGATCCGCTGCGCCACGGTCGGCTCCGGCACCAGGAAGGCCCGGGCGATCTCGCCGGTGGTCAGGCCGCCGAGCAGCCGCAGGGTCAGCGCGGCGCGGGCCTCGGTGGACAGCAGCGGGTGGCAGGCCACGAACACCAGCCGCAGCAGGTCGTCGCCGATGCCGTCGTCCTCGGCGACCAGCGCCCCGACGTCCGGGGTGGTCTCCGGCAGCTCCCGGCCGACCTCGGCGAGCTTGCGCCGGTACGTCTCGTCGCGCCGGATCCGGTCGATCGCGCGGCGCTTGGCGGTGGTCATCAGCCACGCGCCCGGATTCTGCGGCACGCCCTCCGCCGGCCACTGCTCCAGCGCCGCGACCAGGGCGTCCTGCGCCAGCTCCTCGGCCGTGCCGAGGTCGCGGACGAGCCTGGTCAGCCCGGCGACGAGCCGGGGCGCCTCGATCCGCCAGACGGTCTCGATCGCGCGGTGGGTGTCGGTGGGCACCGGTCCCGTCTACACCCACCGCGCGATCGGGTGCAACTACGCCGACCGGTAGCCCGGGGCGGCGTTCTCCTCGCGCCGCGCCACGGCCTCCCGCTGCTCGGCGGTGAACTCGTCGCCGAAGTCCTCGGCGCTGTACAGCCGGCGGATCTCGATGTTGGTCGGCTCGCCGCCCGGCCTCTGGACCGGGCAGCGCTTGAACCACTCGACGCACTCGTCGAGCGACTTCATCTCGACCAGGTAGAAGCCGGCGATCAGCTCCTTGGTCTCGGTGAAGGGCCCGTCCACCACGGTCTTCTTCTCGCCGTCGAAGTAGATCCGGGCGCCGGTCGAGGTGGGCCCGATCCCCTCGGCGGCCAGCAGCACACCGGCGTCGACCAGCTCCTCGATGAACGCGCCCATCGTCGCGAAGTCCTCGGTGGCGGGCATGACGCCGGCTTCGCTGTCCGCGGTGGCCTTGGTGATCACCATGAATCGCATCGCTGTCTCCTCGTGTCAGGGTGCCTTCTCACCTACGCGTCGGACGGGAGATGGTCCGATCGACACCCTGCCAGAAGTTTTTTCCGGACTCAGCGAACCTCGACGTACGCGACCTCGACGGCGTTGTTGCCGTAGCCGAGCCGATTCCACGGCGCGGCCTCCGGCTGGACGTTGCCGGCCGCGTCCGTGGCCCGGGCCCGCACACTGTGCCGCCCGGGGGTGGCCTCCCACGTGTAGTGCCAGTCCTGCCACTGGTAGGGGCCGCGGGGCGGCTCGACCGACCGAGAAGGCGCGATCACCGGCGCCGGTGATGATCGCGACCCGGATCGCCGGCTCCACCGCGATGCCGGTCAGGATCTCGGTGAGCCGCGCGCCCATCGCGGTGGTGATCGCGTTGTCGGCCCGCGGCCGGTTCAGCGTGACGACCGCGACGGCGCCGTCGCAGGCGTGGTCCAGCAGCACCGGCTCGGCGGGATCCGCGACACGGCGGGGCGTCTGCTGGCCGGCCCAGTCTCGGGCGGGCCGGGGGCACCCACCTCATCCATGGCCAGTGAATGACCTGGTCGCTGCTCTTGCCTGGGCGGATGACGCGGTCGGGTGGCCCTCTGCCGGCGTGATGGTCCGGTGCTCCGGCCGCCGATATACTCGCTGCACTTGCCCAGTTCCCGCTCCGGCCCCCGGCGGGACGGTGTCCCGTTGCCTGCGGAAGGCCGCTCGCGTGGATTCTGTCCCTGCCGTCGACGTTGATCTGTCTGTGTTGCTGGCCGCTGTGGCGCAACGCGACCGTCCGGCGTTCGGAGCGCTCTACGAGGCGCTCTGCCGATCGACGACCCAGGTGGCCTGCCGGATGCTGTGCCGCACCGAGGACGTACGCGCGGTGGTTCACGGCACGTTCGTCGAGGTGTGGTGGATGGCTCGGTTCCACCCGGCGGCCGACACCGACGTCATGGCCTGGGTGAGTGGGATCGCCACCCGCCGGGCGATGGATCGCGACGGCGGAGACGACATCCTCCGTGGCGCGGAGGACGAGACCAACCGGCTCGTGCTCGGCGCGCTGCTCACCGAACGCGGGCCGGCGTTGCGCTGATACGCCACGGCCTCCGTCATGCCAGCGCCCCAGACCCCGGCGTCCGTTCTCGCACAGAGAAATCGAGGACACCGTGACCGCTGTCTCCGGATCCACGGGATCGAACCTTCCCCGCCTGTCGGCCGCGGAGTCGCGAAGCGTGACGGAGGTGCTCTACCGGGCCGCCGCGATGGCGGGATACGGGCCGTCGGTGCACGACCGGCAGCCCTGGCGGTGGCGCCTCGGCTCGGACGTGCCGGACCTGCGCCTGGAGCGCGGACGCCTGAACGGCATCGCCGACCCCGGTGATCGGCTCGCGCTGATGAGTTGTGGAACTGTCTCTTATACACAT
>KL571235.1:0-2668 GCA_000715855.1 Actinoplanes liguriensis | reverse complement strand
GCACCCCGGGAACCGTGCCGCCGGCCGGCTCCTTCGTGAGCGGCGGAGCGCCGATACGTCGGGACCCCCTCCCCGGCGTAGGGTGAGGAGCGAATCTGCCACAACCGGTGGGTGGGCCCGATGGGATGCCGGTGAGTCTCGACGCCGGGTCCGAGGTCGGGCCACGATCGCCCGGGCAGGGTCGGAGGTTCGGTCATGGCGACGTCCTGGTGCCTGTGCGTGTCCGGGGTCGGCCGTGATCGATGTGGATGACCCCGGCCATCGGTTGCAGGTGGAGCAGCTCCTGGCGGCGTACGGACCGGATATCGACGGCCTCTGTCGCGCGTGCTTGACAACTCTGCCCGGCGTGGCCGGTGTCGGCGTGACCATGATGACCCCGCAGACGCAGCAGGTGCGCTACGCCAGCGACGCGGTGAGCGCCCGGGTGGAGCAGTTGCAGTTCCTCCTCGGCGAGGGGCCGTGCCGGGACGCGTACGCGACGGCGGGCCCGATCCTCGCCGGTGACCTCCGCGCGCCGGCGTGGCGCGAGCGGTGGCCGGCGTTCGCCCCGGCGGCCGTGCTGGCCGGAGCGCACGCGGTCTTCGCCCTGCCGCTGCGGGTCGGCGATACCGGGATGGGCGTGATGGACCTGTACCGGGACACCGCGGGCGAGCTGGCCGATCGGACGCTGGCGGACGCGCTGGTGCTGGCCGGGGCGGTCGTCGAGCTCATCCTGGCCGAGACCGCGGCGCTTGATGACGGCGGCGAGCCGTTGCGGGCCGCGCACGGTGATCATCTGCTGCAGCGGGCGGCGGTGCACCAGGCGACGGGCATGATCAGTGTGCAGGCTGGAGTTCCGGTGGAGGATGCGTTGGCACAACTGCGTGCGCGCGCGTTCGCCACCGGACGTGATCTGGACGAGGTGGCCGCGGACGTGGTCGCGCGGCGTCTGCGGTTCGACGACCTGGCCGACGATGAAGACAGGTGACTACCGGTGAGCGCAGCCCAGGAACCGGCGACGATGGATCTGCTGGTGGAATTGTCCGAGACCCTGGTCGCGGACGCCGATGTCGACCGGCTGCTGCAGACAGTGATCGACCGGTGTGTGCAGTTGCTGGACGCGCAGGCGGCCGGGGTCATGCTGGCCGACGGCCGGGGCGTGTTGCGTCTGCTGGCGGCCGCCCCGGAATACACCACGTGGGTGAGCCTGTTCGAGGCGCCGGCCGCCCCGGCGAGCTGGTGCTTCGCCACCGGCCTGCCGGTCGCCGACGCCGACCTGGACATCCCGGACCCGCGGTGGGCGGCGTTCGCCCAGCAGGCCCGCGAGGCCGGGTTCCGGTCGGTGGCGGCGCTGCCGATGCGGGTCCGCGGGGAGGTCATCGGCGTGTTCAGCCTGTTCCGGAGCCGGGCCGGGTGGCTGGCCGCCGACGAGATGCGCCTGGCGCAGGCGCTGGCGAACGTGGCCACGGTCGGCCTGATCACGCAGCACGACCGGAGCTACCGGGCGATCCTGGCGACCCAGTCGCAGCGGGTGCTGAGCGGCCGGGTGGCGGTCGAGCGGGCCCGGGGCATCCTGGCCGAGCTGCTCGGCGTCAGCGTCGACATCGCGCTGGACGAGCTGCGCCGGCACGCGTCCCGGACCGGGCGGAGCCTGAGCGCCGCGGCCGACGAGGTGGTCGGCAGCATTCCCCTCACCCGGGAGTTCAGCGCCGGCAAGCCGATCCTGCTGGCCCATCGGATCACCACGGAGACCCTGGCCGCACTCCGTACGCTGGTCCGGCAGCGGATGCTCAGCGCGGGCGTGGCCAAGACCGCTGTCGCCAAGCCGGCATCCGGCAAGGCGACCGCGGGCAAGGCGGGTGCGAACCCCGCGAAGGGTACGGCCGGACGGGGTGGCGGCGGGCGCGTCAAGGTGCCGGCGGCGCGGGCCGGGGCCGTACCGAAGAAGGGTGTCGCGCAGCAGCGAAGCGGTGGCGCGGCTGCGGCCCGGAGCGGTCGGCGCGTCGCGGCGGCCAGCAGCAACGTGCCCAACAAGACGCAGGTCACGGTCTCCGCCGACGCCGAGAAGGACTGGAGCCGGACCGGATCGGTCTGGCCCGCCTCGGCGGCCGGCGGGGCGCGGCCCGGTGACGACGAGGTGTCGCCCAGCGACCTGACCGACCGGCCGTTCCTCGGCGGATGGTTCGCGCCGCCGCGCGACACGGCCAGCCCGGAACGGGAATCCGACCAGTGGGGCGCCGACCGTCCCGACCTGGAAGCGCTCGGCACGCCCGAGCCGGAGAGCAAGACCACCGGCGACGAGAGCCCGGACGTGGTGTCGGCGCAGATGGCGGCGTTCGCCAAGAGCGCGCGGGCCCGCGGGCAGCTCTTCCTGTCACCCGACGACGAAGCGGTCGTCGAGGACGGCGGGGTGGTCCGGAGCAAGCCGGTACGCAAGCGTGGCGAGGCCGAGCCCACCGAGACGACGGCTGTCCGGCCGGCGCAGCCCGAAGCGGCGGCCACCCGGGCGGCGCAGGCCGAGACGGCGGTCGTCCAGGTCGGACCGGACCGGCCCGAGCCGCCGGCCACCCCGGTCGCGGTCGGTGGCGGCATGCTGCCGGGCGGGACCGAGACGGGCCGGCGTGCGCTCACCGCCGTACCCGCTCCCGAGCCCGAAGAAAGCGTGGTCAGGGCCTGTCTCTTATACACA
>KL571234.1:112407-113090 GCA_000715855.1 Actinoplanes liguriensis | reverse complement strand
ATCTCGGCTCCGCCCGCCGCTTACCCGGTGCAGCCGGCGCCGTTCGCCGAGCCGACCCAGGTCGTGCCGCGCGACGAGCCGGCCCCGATCGACCGGACCACCAAGCTGCCGGACGAGCGTCCCGGCTTCGGTCCCGCCGACTCGGACCCGCCCCGGCACTGAGTATTCCGTCGTCCACAGGCCAGGCTGGTGTCTTACGACACTTCACGGGCCTGTGGACGGCGGCGGCAGTCGAAACGATTCCGGTCTAGGTTGTTCTTCGTGGCAGAGGTCAAGCAGGCACCGACCGAGGCGAGCATCCGACGCGCGTTGCGCCGCGCCGCCGACGGTAAAGCGATCGACGTCGACGAGGCGACCGCCCTCCTTGCGGCGGCCGGCGACCAGTTCAGCGAGTTGCTGGACATCGCCGCCGGCATCCGCGACGCAGGGCTGCGCGAGGCCGGGCGGCCGGGCGTGGTGACGTACTCGAAAAAGGTCTTCATCCCGCTCACCCGGCTCTGCCAGGACCGATGTCATTACTGCACGTTCGCCACCGTGCCGCACCGGCTGCCGGCCGCGTTCCTGGAGCGCGACGAGGTGCTGGAGATCGCCCGGCAGGGCGCCGCGCAGGGCTGCAAGGAGGCCCTGTTCACGCTCGGCGACCGCCCTGAGGAGCGCTGGCCGGCCGCCCGCCAGTGGCTGGG
>KL571234.1:106602-112182 GCA_000715855.1 Actinoplanes liguriensis | reverse complement strand
CCAGTGGCTGGACGAGCGGGGCTACGACTCCACCCTCGACTACGTGCGGGCCTGCGCCATCGCGGTGCTCGAGGAGACCGGCCTGCTGCCGCACCTCAACCCGGGCGTGATGAGCTGGGACGAGCTGCAGCGCCTCAAGCCGGTCGCGCCGAGCATGGGCATGATGCTGGAGACCACCGCCACCCGGCTCTGGTCCGAGCCCGGCGGCCCGCACTACGGCTCACCGGACAAGGAGCCCGCGGTCCGGCTGCGGGTGCTCGAGGATGCCGGCCGGGTCGGCGTGCCGTTCACCACCGGCATCCTGATCGGCATCGGCGAGACTCCGGCCGAGCGGGTCGACGCGCTGTTCGCGATGCGTCGCGTGGCCCGCGAGTTCGGCCACATCCAGGAGATCATCATTCAGAACTTCCGCGCCAAGCCGGACACGGCGATGCGCGGGATGCCCGACGCCGAGCTGCGCGAGCTGGCCGCCACGGTCGCGGTCGGCCGGGTGATCATGGGGCCGCGGGCGCGGATCCAGGCCCCGCCGAATCTGATCGACGACGAGTTCTCGCTGCTCCTGCGCGCCGGGATCGACGACTGGGGCGGGGTCTCGCCGGTCACGCCCGACCACGTCAACCCGGAGCGCCCGTGGCCGCAGATCGACCTTCTCTCGGAGAAGACGGCGGCCGCCGGTTTCACCCTGCGCGAGCGCCTCACGATCTACCCGGAATATGTGCGCCGTAGCGACGAGGGCTGGCTCGACCCGCGCCTCGCCGCTCACGTGGCCGCCCTCTCCGGCCCGGACGGGATGGCTCGGGAAGACGCCGTCCCGGCCGGCCTGCCCTGGCAGGAGCCGGAGGAGACGTTCGGCACCGGCCGCACCGACCTGCACACGGCGGTCGACACCGAGGGGCGCTCGGCCGATCGGCGATCCGACTTCGATTTCGTGTACGGGGACTGGGACGAGGTCGCCGCACACGTCAAGAGCGCCACCTCGCAGACCCTGCCGGCGGACGTGCTCGCCGGTCTCAAGCTCGCCTCGACGGACCCGGGCGCGCTGCTGCGGCCGGAGCACGAGGACAAGGCGATGGCCCTGTTCAACGCGGACGGCGGCGCGCTCGACGAGCTCGCCCGGATCGCCGACGACCTGCGGAAATCGGTCAACGGCGACGACATCACGTACGTCGTGAACCGCAACATCAACTTCTCCAACGTCTGCTACGTGGGGTGCCGGTTCTGCGCGTTCGCCCAGCGGGAGAAGGACGCTGACGCGTACCGGCTCTCCGTCGAGCAGGTCGCCGACCGGGCCGAGGAGGCGTGGCGGGACGGCGCCTCCGAGGTGTGCATGCAGGGCGGCATCGACCCGAAGATGCCGGTCACGGCGTATGCGGATCTGGTCCGTGCGGTGAAGCAGCGGGTGCCGGGGATGCACGTCCACGCGTACTCGCCGATGGAGATCGTCACCGCCGCCTCCAAGGCCGGGGTGTCGCTCAAGGAGTGGCTCACCGACCTGCGCGAGGCCGGCCTGGGCACGATCCCGGGCACGGCTGCCGAGATCCTCGACGACGACGTGCGCTGGGTGCTGACCAAGGGCAAGCTGCCGACCGCCACCTGGGTCGACGTCGTCACCACAGCCCACCAGGTCGGGATCCGTTCCAGCTCCACGATGATGTATGGGCATGTCGACCACCCGCGGCAGTGGCTCGGCCACTTCCGGGTGCTGGCCGGCATCCAGGACGTGACCGGCGGCTTCACCGAGTTCGTGGCGTTGCCGTTCATCCACACGAACGCCCCGATCTACCTGGCCGGCATCGCCCGGCCCGGCCCCACCTGGCGGGAGAACCGGGTGGTCCACGCGATGGCCCGGGTCCTGCTGCACGGCCGGATCGACAACATCCAGTGCTCGTGGGTGAAACTGGGCGACGAGGGCACCCGGGTGATGCTCAACGGCGGTTGCAACGACCTGGGCGGCACGCTGATGGAGGAGACGATCTCCCGGATGGCCGGGTCGGAGCACGGCTCGGCCCGGACGGTTGCCGAGCTCAAGGAGCTGGCGGGCGCTGCGGGGCGCCCGGCGGTCGAGCGCACGACGGTCTACGGCCGCCGCTGACCCACACCCTCCGCCGGCGCTCACCCCGCCCCTGAGCGCCGGCCACCCCACCGCCCCGTCGGTCCCGCGGCCTCCTCCACAGCCGTGCCCACCAGCCAAGCCCAGCCAGCACCGAGGACTCCTTGCCCCTGTCGGGAGCCGTGGTTGCCAGCCGGGGCGCTGGTCAGCTGGCACTGACGGTTCTGTGCGGCCCTGTTGGGAGCCGTGGTTGCCAGCCGGCGCTGGTCAGCTGGTGCTGAGGGTTCTGTGCGGCCTCGTTCGGAGCCGTGAGTGCCGGCTGACTGCGGTGGGCTGAGGGGTTGCTCGGCGGAGGTTTGTTGGGGTGGCTGGCGGAGTTTGGCGTTGCTTGTGGGCTCGGGGACGGCCCACGCGGTCAGGGTGCGCCGGGCCGGGCCGGGCAGCCCGGGTGGGGATGGGGCGCGGGGCTTGCTGAAGTTGAGCGCAGGCTAGGGGCTTGACCGCCGTGGAGGGCCGGCCGTGCGGCTGCCGGGGTGGCGCTGGTGGGTGGGGATTGACACGGAAGTTGAAGGTTTCGATCTGGGATGAGTGGGCATTCGCCGGCCGCGACCCCGCGGCCGGGAGTGTTTGGACCGTCTCAACGGGCCGGTCGCGGCCGGACTGTCCGCCTTGGCGGCTGACCCTCCACGACGGCGTTACCCGTGGGTATACGGGCTCCTGCGGCACGGGTGTCCGGCCTGTTCGCGGCGGGGTTCGGGGGCCGGTTCAGCCCAGTCGCGTGACCCCCCTTCTAGTCAGGTAACAAAACGGGTTAAATTGGACGCGTAGGTCAGCGCTCGCGTTACCTTCCGGTGGCTCCGGGAGATAGGGCAGGAACGGGACCTCGACGCGCCCTGGCGCCGAGGGGAAACGGGCCCATTTATCAGGTTCGGCTTGACGACGCACGTCTTACACGCGTGTAATTTTGGTGGGGTTGTGGGGACGATGTGCGTCTTTTGCGTCGAACCTACAGAAACACGCCGCGTGCGTGGGGGGTCAGTGTCGGCATCGCTGCCGGCGCAGAAATTTGGAGGCACGCCGATGGAAGCGCAGGTTGAAGGGGTAGACCTGCTCGGGGACGCGCCCGAGTGGCAGGAGCGGGCGCTGTGTTCACAGACCGATCCGGAGGCCTTCTTCCCGGAGAAGGGCGGATCGACGCGCGAGGCCAAGCGCATCTGCGGCCGCTGCGAGGTCAAGGCCGAATGTCTGGAGTATGCACTCGGCCACGACGAGCGCTTCGGGATCTGGGGTGGACTGTCCGAACGTGAACGTCGCAAGTTGAAGCGGCGCGTCGCCTGACCGCTGCCGGAGTGGCACTCCGGCCAGCAGAATCCGGCAGTCCGCGCGAGGGGGCACGGCAGCCGGGACCGAGCAGGACCGCACCAAGGCAAGCGCGACGGGCACGGCAGCCCGGACCGAGCGGGACCGCACCAAAGCAAGCAGGCCGTCCCGAGAAGAGCCGGCCCGAGAAGAGCCGGCCTGACTAGAGCGGGCCCGAGTAGAGCCGGCGCGACAAGCACCGGCAGGAAGAGCGCCGGCACAAAGAAACGTGCCGGAACGCGGCGACCCGATCCCGGGCCCGCCGCGCCGAAGGCGTCAGGCCAGTTCGTCCGGGTCGACGCCGAGCAGGTTCGCAACCTGCTCGATGATCACGTCGTGGACGAGGTCGGCGAGGTCCTCCCGGTCCATCGCCCGGAACTCCAGCGGGCGCCGGTACAGCACGATCCGCGGTGGCAGCTCGTGTCGCCCCGGGCGGCCGGGCAGCAGCCGGGCCAGGGGCACCTCGCCGTCCTCGAGCACGTCCGAGTCGTAGACGTTGAGCTCGGGCGGCACGTCCTCGACCGCGAACTCGACGCCGGCGAGCTCTTTCGCATAGCGGCGTTCCAGGCTTTCGACGGTGTCCAGCACCAGATCGTCGAAGATTTCCGCCTTGGTGCGGGCCAGGGGCACGGTCGCCGGAACCAGCCGGCCACGCAGGCCACGGCCGTGCCGATCACGCCGCGCCGGATGACCCGGGCCGGAGGTGCGCGCCGCTTTCGGATCGGTGCGACGGCGTTCGGGGCTGGTGGTCACCTGCTGAGCGTATCCCCACCCGGGCGACATCCGTGGTCAGCCCGTTCCTCACCGTGTGTCCCGGACGTTAATTCGCCCCATCGAGACGGCGTGTCGGCGGACCATGGCCGAATCGTGATGCATCGCGGGTCGGCGTGTCGCGGGGTAACGCTCCCCAGAAGGCCCGGCGGGGAGATAACGTGCCGCCGTGAGGTCACCACGGCGCTGCTCCCGGAACGGCTGTCCCCGACAGGCGGTCGCCACCCTGACCTACGTCTACAGCGATTCAACCGCTGTCGTGGGTCCGCTCGCGGCGTTCGCCGAGCCCCATACGTACGATCTTTGCGAGCCGCACGCCCGCAGCCTCACCGCCCCGCGAGGCTGGGAGCTGGTTCGCCACGACGGTGACTTCGCGCCGCCGCCCCCCACCACGGATGACCTGGTAGCCCTGGCCGAGGCGGTGCGTGAGGCGGCCCGGCCGCTCACGACCCCCCGCCCGGACACGCAGGACCCCCAGCCCGGCCACCAGACCGGCCGCCGCGGCCACCTCCGGGTGATCCCGCCTTCACACTGAAGGCCGAACTCGAAGGCCCAGTTCGAAGGCCGAGTTCGAAGGCCGAGTTCGAAGGCCGAACTTGAAAGCCGAGTTCGCAGGCCGAGCTTGAAGGCCGAACTGCGAACCGATCTGAAGGCCGCCCTCAGGGCAGCGGCACCAGCTTGAAGCGACTCTTCAACCAGGGCAGCAGCACCCGGTACGCATTGATCGTGTCCGGCTGCGCGTAGTCGTGGGACAGCACGATCGCCCCCGCCCGGGTCCGGTTCTTCACCGAGTTGATCACGCGGGACGTGTGCGCCCCGTCGGATTCCTCGCGCCCGTGCTCCCAGTCCCGAGGGTCGACCTTCCAGTAGATCGACTTCATCCCGAGCTCTTCGGCGACTTTCACGATGTCCGGCGTGAAGTTCCCGCCCGGCGCACGGAAGTACTTGATTTTCGCGCCGGGAACCGCCGCGCGGATCGCGGCGTTCGTCCGCCGCATGTCGGCGCGGATCGCGGACGCCTTCTTCTTACCGAGTTTGAGGTCGTGGTCCCAGGTGTGGTTGCACAGCGTGTGCCCACCGGCCACGATCTTGCGGACCATCTCGGGGTGCCGCTTCACGTTCTCGCCGACGAGGCAGAACGTGGCCTTGACGTGCTGCTTGGCGAGCAGTTTGAGCAGCGCCGGCGTGTTCGCCGGGTCGGGGCCGTCGTCGAAGGTGAGCGCCACGCCCTTGCCGCCGGTGGTGAGCAGGCTCCCGGCCGGCCCGGTGTGCGCGGGCTTCTTCTTCGGCTTGGCCTTTTTCGGGACCGTGGTCTTCTCGGTGCGCGGAGCAAGCGGAGAGGGTTTGGTCGTCGGCTTCCGGGCAGCCGCGGGTGTGCTGGGGACCACGCTGGGCGCGAC
>KL571234.1:102575-106468 GCA_000715855.1 Actinoplanes liguriensis | reverse complement strand
TGTGTATAAGAGACAGCCAGCGACATGCTGATCAGCAGGGCCTTCCGGGTGTGGGACAGCCGCATCGATTACCTCCCCAGATCATCGGCGACTGACGAGGATGCCCGGTGGACCGGCGGTCCGCCAAGTCCCCTACGCATCTTTCGCACTGATTTCGTGAGACGTTCGCTTTGGTCGCCGTATCCTCCCGCATCCCCGCCACCCCACACGCATGACCGTAAATGAGCCGAATTGATGGCAATGCGCGCGCGTCCGACTTTTACTCCGAGTATCGATCCGGAATCGCCGCGCGACCCCCGTCGCTCACCCACCCGTGCGTGCCACTTTGCGTCAGGCGTGTGACGCGGATCTCAGCGGTTGCTGCCGGAGCCGGGCTCAACGGCAAAACCGATCACAACCCCGATTCGGTACGCCGTGAGCACCCCACCGCCCAGCGACACACGCGCGGCCCCGGCCGGGGTTCGGCGGGGCCGCACGGGCGCTGGTCGTGGCGGCGGGCGCCGTCACGACGTACGGGGAAATGGATCAATGGCGAAGCGAAGCGAGCTCTTCCTCGGTCAGCAGGCGTGACCGGATCAGGAAGCGAACCCCCTCGGGCGCCTCCAGGGAGAAGCCGGCGCCGCGCCCGGGGACCACGTCCACCGTCAGGTGTGTGTGCTTCCAGAGCTCGAACTGCGCTGCCGACATCCAGAACGTGATGGGCTCCGGCACCCCCTCGATGGCCAGAGACTCGAGAAGCACGTCCGAACTGCCGGTGCGGAACTCGCCCTCCAGGTAGCACATCGGCGAGCTGTATAAGAGACAGGGCCGGACTGGTGGAACATCAGTGGACCGTGCTGCTCCCGCAGCTGCCGCATCATCGCGGCGGCCGCGGGAGTCACGTCAACCCTGGTCGCCATGACCGACCGCACCGCAGCGAAGTAGGGGCCAGGAGTGCATGGCAGAGGTCAGCTCAGCCATGGCCTAGAAGAAGCCCATGGCCTTGGGGGAGTAGCTGACCAGCAGGTTCTTCGTCTGCTGGTAGTGGTCGAGCATCATCCGGTGGTTCTCCCGGCCGATGCCGGACTGCTTGTAACCGCCGAACGCGGCGTGCGCCGGGTACAGGTGATAGCAGTTGGTCCAGACGCGGCCGGCCTTGATCGCGCGCCCGGCCCGGTACGCCCGGTTGCCGTCCCGCGTCCACACGCCCGCCCCGAGGCCGTACAACGTGTGGTTGGCGATCTTGATGGCGTCGTCGAAGTCGGCGAACGGGGTGACCGAGACGACCGGCCCGAAGATCTCCTCCTGGAAGATCCGCATGTCGTTGCGGCCCTCGAAGATCGTCGGCTGCACGTAGTACCCGCCGGACAGGTCCCCGCCGAGATCCGCTCGCGCGCCCCCGACCAGGACCTTCGCGCTCTCCTGACGACCGATGTCGAAGTACGACAGGATCTTCTCCAGCTGGTCGTTGGAGGCCTGCGCGCCGACCTGCGTGTCGGTGTCCAGCGGGTTGCCCTGCTTGAGGTTCTCCACCCGCTTCACGCCCGCGGCCAGGAAGTCGTTGTAGTGCCCCTGCTGGATCAGCGCGCGGCTCGGGCAGGTGCAGACCTCGCCCTGGTTGAGCGCGAACATCGCGAAACCCTCGAGCGCCTTGTCGAGGAAGTCGTCGTCGGCGCCGCTGACGTCGTCGAAGAAGATGTTCGGGCTCTTGCCGCCGAGCTCCAGGGTGACCGGGATCAGGTTCTCCGAGGCGTACTGCATGATCAGGCGCCCGGTGGTGGTCTCGCCGGTGAACGCGACCTTGGCGACCCGGTTCGACGAGGCGAGCGGCTTGCCGGCCTCCACGCCGAACCCGTTCACGATGTTCAGCACGCCGGGCGGGAGCAGGTCGCCGATCAGCGAGATCAGGTAGTGGATCGAGGCCGGGGTCTGCTCGGCCGGCTTGAGGACCACGGCGTTGCCGGCCGCGAGGGCGGGCGCCAGCTTCCAGACCGCCATCAGGATCGGGAAGTTCCACGGGATGATCTGGGCGACCACGCCGAGCGGCTCGTGGAAGTGGTACGCCACGGTGTCGTCGTCGATCTCGCCCGCGCTGCCCTCCTGGGCCCGGATGCAGCCGGCGAAGTAGCGGAAGTGGTCGATCGCGAGCGGGATGTCGGCGGCCAGGGTCTCGCGGACCGGCTTGCCGTTCTCCCAGGCCTCGGCGACGGCCAGCTTCTCCAGGTTCTGTTCCATCCGGTCGGCGATCCGGTTGAGGATGTTCGCGCGCTCGGCCGCCGAGGTGCGGCCCCAGGCGTCGGCCGCGCCGTGCGCCGCGTCGAGGGCACGTTCCACGTCGTCGGCGGTGCCGCGGGCGATCTCGCAGAACGTCCGGCCGGTCACCGGGCTCGGGTTCTCGAAGTACTGGCCCTTGGCGGGCGGGACGTATTCGCCGCCGATGTAGTGGTCGTACCGGGTCTGGTAGCTGACGATGGCGCCGTCGGAACCGGGCGGGGTGTATATGGTCACGGTCTCGCCTCCTCGTTTGAGGCGGACGTTAGTTACGTCGACGTTGCACGGACGTTGCACGCATATTCGCGGGCCAGGTCGGCGGCGCGGCGGGCGGCGACCAGGTCGTTCGGGGCGAGCAGGGCGTAGGCCTGCCACATCTCCAGGTCGTCGGTGCCGTTCGGGCTGCTCAGCCAGCTCTGGAGGAGGCGGCGGTCGCCGGTGCCGAGGATCGCGGTGCGCAGGCGGTCGTCGAGCATCCTTCGCAGGCGGACGATGCCGGGCGCGTCGGAGCCGGGCAGCAAGGGGCCGGGGTAGGCCGCCAGTGCCGCCGCGATACGCCCGCTTTTGATGTGACTTGTCACTGCACCGAAGTCCGTGCTCGGCTGGGTTCGCAGTCGATAGGGGCGGGAGTCGAGTAATTCCGGGCCGAGAATTCGTCTTAGGCGGGACAACTCGGCCCGGACGGTCACCGGGTTGACGTCGTCGCCGTAGAGGTCGAAGCCCAGCTGGTCGCCGGTGCGGCCCTCCGGGTGCACGGTCAGCAGCACGAGCAGCTCGGAGTGTCTCCGCTTGAGATTCGTCCGGATGTTTCCGGACGCGAGCACCGCCTCGTCCCGGCCCAGTGCCGCGACCGCCGGCTGATCCCGGGGCGGCTCCAGGCTTTGGAGGTACGTCTCAGCGGCCAGCGCCGTGGCCCGGACGAGCGCGAGACTGTGCGGGTTGGCCAGGTGGTCGCCCCCGGTCACGTCGATCGCGCCGAGCAGCCGGCCGCCCGGGTCGTGGATCGGCGCGGCGGTGCACGTCCAGCGCTGCACCGAACGGCTGAAGTGCTCGGTCGCGAAGATCTGCAGGGCGTGGTCGACGGCGAGCGCGGTGCCCGGCGCGTTGGTGCCGGCGTGCGCCTCGTCCCAGCGCGCGCCCGGCACGAAATTCATCGACGCGACCCCGCGCAGCGTCCCGGCGTGACCCTCGACCCAGAGCATCCGCCCGTGCGCGTCGCAGACCGCCAGGATGTGGTCGCCGTCGTCGGCCAGGCCGCCGAGCAGATTCCGGAACAGCGGCATGACCCGCGCGAGAGGGTGCGCCGACCGGTACGCCTCCAGCTCGTCGTCGCACAGATCGATGGGGGCGGTGCCGTCCGCGCCGATCGTCTTGGCGGACCGGGCCCAGGACTCGGCGACCACGGGCCGCATCCGTTCCGGCGGGATGTTGCCGGCCAGGAACCGTTCATGGGCACGGCCGACCTGACGGATCCGCTCGGCGGGATCATCCCCAGGGGTCAGTGCGAGCCACGGGTTCACGGGCAGCACCTCCAGACCCACCCATGGTGACGCGCGTCACGACAAGAGACAACAGTGCTTGCCGGCGTCGCCTCCGGCTCGCGGGATCGCGCCCTTGGCGGCCGACGTCGAGGGGCACGAAAG
>KL571234.1:101817-102318 GCA_000715855.1 Actinoplanes liguriensis | reverse complement strand
CCCCTCGACGTCGGCGGGCGCGATCCGCAGTAGGTGGTGACACACTTCGGCGTGCAGTCGTGGCCGCGTACCGAAGAAGAAGCTCTTGCCGTGCAGGACGCCTTGCGGGCTCGCGTCGTGGAGGAGCCGGGGCCGGCATCCCCGGCGACCGTGGCGGGTCTGGACGTCGCCTACGACGACTCCGGCGACCGCCTGGGCGCCGCCGTGGTCGTGCTCGACGCGACGGACCTGTCGGTGCGGGACACCGCGGTGATCAAAAGCAGACCCGCTTTCCCGTACGTCCCGGGGCTGTTCGCCTTTCGCGAGGTGCCGGCGCTGATCGAGGCGCTGGAGAAGCTGACCGTGCGGCCGGACGTGCTGATCTGCGACGGGCACGGGCTCGCCCACCCGCGGCGCTTCGGGCTCGCTTCGCATCTCGGGGTGCTGACCGGCCTCCCCTCGTTCGGGGTGGGCAAGACCAGGCTCGTGGGCGAGTGGGAGCCGGTCGGCGAGGCACGCGGT
>KL571234.1:100378-101557 GCA_000715855.1 Actinoplanes liguriensis | reverse complement strand
GAGCCGGTCGGCGCGGTGCTGCGCACACAGGACGGGGTGAAGCCGGTCTTCGTCTCGGTCGGGCACCGGATCGACCTGGACAACGCGTGCGCGCTGACGTTACGACTGGCCACGCGCTTCCGGCTGCCCGAGACCACCCGTGCGGCTGACCGTATGTGCCGTGATCTTCTCAGGTAGGTCCCGTTAATGGGGATGAAGCCTGTTCGTGCGCGGGCTCCGATAGCCTCAGCCGAAACGGGGCTTTTTCGATGAGGAGTGAGCTGGTGCTCGATCTGTCCGAGATCATCAAGGCGTACGACGTCCGGGGAGTGGTTCCGGACCAGTTCAACGAGCCGGTGGCCCGGGCGATCGGCACGGCGTTCATCGAGATGCTGCGCGAGTCGGGTGACGAGCCCGACCAGATCGTGGTCGCGCACGACATGCGTGAGTCCGGTCCGGCGCTGGCCGCCGCGTTCGCCCGCGGGGTCAACGCGGCCGGCGCCAGCGTGATCAACATCGGGCTGGCCTCGACGGACCAGCTCTACTACGCGTCCGGCTCGCTGGGCCTGCCCGGCGCGATGTTCACCGCCAGCCACAATCCGGCGCAGTACAACGGGATCAAGTTGTGCCGCGCCGGCGCCCGCCCGGTCGGCCAGGACAGCGGCCTCATCGTGGTCCGCCAGCGCGCCCAGCAGCTGCTCGGCGACCTGAACGCGGAGGCCGACGGCCCCGCCCGGGTGGAGCAGCGGGACCTGCTCGGCGATTACGCCGAGCACCTGCGCTCGCTGGTGGACCTCAGCGGCATCCGCCCGCTCAAGGTCATCGTCGACGCCGGCAACGGGATGGGCGGTTACACCGTCCCGGCCGTGCTCGGCGACCAGGTCCTCACCGCGCTGCCGCTGACCATCGTGCCGCTCTTCTTCGAGCTGGACGGCTCGTTCCCGAACCACGAGGCCAACCCGCTCGACCCCAGGAACCTGGTGGACCTGCAGAACGCGGTGCGCGAGCAGGGCGCCGACATCGGCCTGGCGTTCGACGGCGACGCCGACCGCTGTTTCGTGATCGACGAGAAGGGCGACCCGGTCTCGCCGTCCGCGGTCACCGCGCTGGTCGCCGCCCGTGAGCTGGCCAAGTTCCCGGGCAGCACGATCATCCACAACCTGATCACCTCGTCCGCGGTCCCGGAGATCATCCTGGAGA
>KL571234.1:99037-100152 GCA_000715855.1 Actinoplanes liguriensis | reverse complement strand
GATGTGTATAAGAGACAGGGCCACTCCTTCATCAAGGCCGAGATGGCGCAGACCAACGCGGTCTTCGGCGGCGAGCACTCGGCGCACTACTACTTCCGCGACTTCTGGTTCGCCGACACCGGCATGCTCGCCGCGATGCACGTGCTGGCCGCGCTCGGCGGGCAGGACCTGCCGCTCTCCGAGTTCGCCGCGGAGTACGAGCGGTACGTCGCCTCCGGTGAGATCAACTCCACGGTGGCCGACGCCACCGCCAAGAGCCAGGAGGTGCGGGCCGCGTTCCCGGCCGCCCAGGTGGACGATCTGGACGGTCTCACCTTCTCGTTCGAGGACGGGTCCTGGTTCAACCTGCGCGCGTCCAACACCGAGCCGCTGCTGCGACTGAACGTCGAGGCGCCGGACGCCGCGCGCATGGCCTCCCTCAGGGACGACGTGCTCGCCATCGTTCGCGGATAGGATCGCCGGGGACACGCTCGCGCGGGTGCCCGCCCGCGCGACGTCTCCACTGCACCCGATTCGGCGAAGGAGTAGACAAGGTGGCGCTCGATCCACAGCTGTTGGATATCCTGGCCTGCCCGGACACCCATCACGCGCCCCTCGACTACGACGCCGGCGGCCAGACGCTGACGTGCACGGAGTGTGGCCGGATCTTCGAGATCAAGGACGACATCCCGATCCTCCTCCTCGACGAGGCACGCCTGCCCGAGCAGGCCGCGGGGGAGGAGAAGGCCTGATGGTCAACCCATTGGAGGGCACGTCCGGGGTCAACGGCCACCGGATCGCCGACGAGTCGCTGCTCAACGACGAGAAGTCGATGCTGGCCAACGACCCGGGCGGCATGCTCCGGGCCACCGCCTCGGCCGGCGCCCAGGTCCGTGAGTCGGCGGCCCTGGCCGCCGAGGTCGACCTCACCATGCTCGCCGACGAGGGCCGGCCGCGCGCCGTCGTGGTCGCCGGCATCGGCACCGCCGGTCTGACCGGCAACATCCTGTCCACCGTCGCCGGTCCGCGCTGCCCGGTCCCGATCATCGGGCACCGCAGCGCCGGCATCCCCGGCTGGGTCGGCGCGGCCGACGTGGTGATCGCGGTGTCCGCCTCCGGCCGCAGCCCCGAGGCAC
>KL571234.1:98474-98842 GCA_000715855.1 Actinoplanes liguriensis | reverse complement strand
GCCGTGGCGCCCGGCTGGTCGCCATCGGCAACCCGGACTCCGAGCTCGAGGCGATGGCCGAGCGGGCCCGCGCGCCGTTCATCGGCGTGCCGCGCCGCGCCCCGGCCCGCGCCACGCTCTGGGGCCTGGTCGTCCCGGTCCTGTTCGCCGGCCGCGCGCTGGGCCTGGTCAAGGTCACCGAGGCGGACATCGCCGAGACCGCGACCCGGCTGGACGCGGACGCCGAGCGCTGCCGCCCCGGCGCCGACTCGTTCGTCAACCCGGCGAAATCGCTCGCGCTCGGCCTGGCCGGCTCGGTGCCGATCGTCTGGGGCTCGTCCCCGCTGGCCACCGTCGCGGCCCGGCGCTTCGCCGACACCCTCGCGGCG
>KL571234.1:95397-98307 GCA_000715855.1 Actinoplanes liguriensis | reverse complement strand
ATCCGGTGATGGCCGGCGCGCTCGGCGAGGCCGGCCGTGGCCGGGTGGGCCTGCTCGACGGCGTCTTCGGCGGTCTCGCCGAGGGCTCCCGCGACATCTTCGCCGACCCGGACGACGAGGACGAGGCATTGACCCGCCTGCGTCTCGTGGTGCTCCGCGACGGCGGTCTCAACCCGGAGGACGACGCCGACGAGCCGGTCGCCGTCGAGGAGCGCCGGGCGGATGCCATCCAGACGCTCGCCGATCGACGTGGCGTACGCTGCGACGTGCTTACCGCCGAAGGCGGTTCGACGCTGGAGCGGCTCGCTTCTCTTGTTGCGGTGCCCGACTTCGCGTCGTTGTACCTGGCCCTGGCCCACGGCCTGGACCCGATGGCCGTGCCCGCCATCAGCGAGATGAAGGAGCTGTCCAACCCGATGCCAGAGGGACTGCAGTGAGCGCCGAAGGCGGCACCAAGGCGATCATCGCGGCGCTGAGCGCCAACCTGGGAATCGCGGCCACCAAGTTCGGCGCATGGTTTCTGACCGGCTCTTCGTCGATGCTGGCCGAGGCGATCCACTCGGTCGCCGACTCCGGCAACCAGTTGCTGCTGCTGATCGGCGGCAAGCAGTCGCAGAAGAAGGCCACCCCCGAACACCCTTTCGGGTACGGGCGGGAGCGTTACGTCTACGCGTTCATCGTCTCGATCGTGCTGTTCAGTGTGGGTGGCCTGTTCGCCCTCTATGAGGGATACCACAAGATCCAGCACCCGGAGCCGATCACCGAGTGGAAATGGGTGCCGGTCGCCGTCCTGGTGGTGGCGATCGCCCTGGAGTCGTACTCGTTCTACACCGCGATCACCGAGTCGAACCACACCCGGGGCAAGACCTCGTGGGTGGACTTCGTGCGCCGCGCCAAGGCGCCGGAGCTGCCGGTGGTCCTGCTGGAGGACGCCGGCGCCCTGGTCGGCCTGGTGCTCGCGCTGTTCGGCGTGGGCCTGACCCTGATCACCGGTGACGGCGTGTGGGACGGCATCGGCACCGGCGCGATCGGCGTCCTGCTCGTGGCGATCGCAGCCATCCTGGCCGTCGAGACCAAGAGCCTGCTGATCGGCGAGGGGGCCAACCCCGAGGCGGTCAAGAAGATCGAGGACGCGGTGCTCGCCGGCGAGGGCATCGAGCGGATCATCCACATGAAGACGCTGCACCTCGGCCCCGAGGAGCTGCTGGTCGCCATGAAGATCGCGGTGCCGAAGTCGGAGACCGCGGCCGAGGTGGCCCGGCACATCGACGAGACCGAGGTCCGGATCCGCGAGGCGGTCCCGATCGCCCGGGTGATCTACATCGAGCCGGACATCTTCCGGGCCCGGGAGTCCGCCGAGGGCACCATGGCCTCCGCGCCACCCGTAACCGCCTGACAACTGCTAATTTGCCGGGTATGACCGTGTACCCGCTGACCGGAGTGATCCGGCCGTACGCCTGGGGATCCCGGACCGCGATCGCCGAGCTGCAGGGCCGTCCCGCCCCCACCGAGGGGCCGGAAGCGGAACTGTGGCTCGGCGCGCACCCGGGTGACCCGTCCACAGTGCCGGGCCCGGACGGGCCCGTCTCACTGGCCGGCCTCATCGACAGCGACCCGGACGGGCAGCTCGGCGCCGACGTGGCCGCCCGATTCGGCGCCCGCCTGCCGTACCTGATGAAGGTCCTGGCCGCCGGGGCGCCGCTCTCCCTCCAGGCGCATCCCGACCTGAAGTACGCCGCGGAGGCGTTCGCCCGGCAGGAAGCCGACCCGTCCCTGCCGAAGAACTACACCGACGCGAACCACAAGCCCGAGATGCTCGTCGCGCTCACCCCGTTCGACGCGCTCTGCGGCTTCCGCCCGCCCCTCGTCGCCGCGCAGGTGCTGACCGAGCTGAGCCTGCCCCAGCTGACCCCGGTGATCGACGCCCTGCGCGCCGAAGACCTGTCCGAGGCGGTCCGGCTGCTGCTCAGCTGGCCGGCCGGCGATCGCGGCGCGCTGATCGACGCCGTCGTGGCCGCGGCCTCGGCACACCCGGCGGACCACCAGCACGCCGAGTCGTTCCGGCTGGCGATCGACCTCGCCGCCCACTACCCCGGCGACCCGGGCGTTCTCGTGGCGCTCCTGCTCAACCTGGTGCACCTGGCGCCCGGCGAGGCGATCTGGATGCCCGCCGGGAACCTGCACGCCTACCTGCACGGGCTCGGCGTCGAACTGATGGCGGCCAGCGACAACGTGCTGCGCGGCGGGCTGACCCCAAAACGCGTCGACGTCGGCGAACTGCTCAAGGTGCTGCGCTTCGAGACGTTGGAAGATCCGCTGCTGCACGGCGCCGAGGTGGCGCCGGGAGTCACATCGTGGCGGGTGCCGGTGCGAGACTTCGAGATGTACCGGATCGAGCTGGTCGAGAGCCGTCCGCCGGTGAAACTGCCCGGCAGCGGTCCGCGGATCCTGCTCGGGGCCGCCGGCGACGTGCACATCGGCGAGGAGCACGGGATCCCGGTGTCCATCGCGCCCGGCACAGCGGCTTACGCCCCGGCCGGGGCCGGGGTGCTCACGGCGGCTGGGGTGGGGACGCTTTTCGTTGCCGCTGTCCCGGCCTGACAACTCCCTGGCCATTTGTAGCCCCAGCCGGGCCTGACCACGGCTGGGGCTCGCCATTTGCGGCCCCGGAGCGGCCCAGGTCTGCCGATCGGGCTCAGCCCGCCCAGAGCCCCCACTCCGACTCACGACCCCGGCCTCCGCCCAGCCCGGGGATCTGGCCTCTGTCCCGCCAGGCTTCACCCCGCCGTGCCCGACCGGCCAGCCCGAGCCCACGCCAGTCCACGCCAGTCCACGCCAGTCCACGCCAAGCCCACGCCAGCCCCGGCCCCAGCCCACGCCAGCCCCAGCCCCAGCCCACGCCAGTCCACC
>KL571234.1:86230-95050 GCA_000715855.1 Actinoplanes liguriensis | reverse complement strand
CCCCAGCCCACGCCAGTCCACCCCAAGCCCACGCCAGCCCCAGCCCACCAGTCCACGCCAAGCCCACGCCAGCCCACGCCAAGCCCACGCCAGCCCACGCCAGTCCACGCCAGTCCCAGCCCCAGCCCAGCCCAGCCCGGCCCCGCGCGTGGCCTGACCTGGGCCTGGCGTGGGGCTGTTGGCGTTTTGTGGCTGCTTGCGCTGCCTGCGTTGGTTGCGCTGGGTGAGCGAATCGAACGCGCCGCGCCCGAAATTTCTGGAAATAACTTGACACGGCATGCGCGGAGTGTGAATCTATAAACACGCAGCGTCATTGGTGATCGGGGGGTCCCACGGACGCGCGCGGTACCAAACCGGGGGGATGAACGGGGCGGCGGGTTTCGACCTGTCGCCCCGTTCGCTATGCCGGGAAAGTCGCCACCGTTCCGACAGTCTCGACCCACGCCATTGGCTGTCGTGGCCGATGGGCCGGAACGCTTCACCCCCAAGCCATTCCCGATCGGGCGTCCCGGTACTCGAAGTCCGATTTGGTCACGCCGTTTCCGGGCCGTTAAAGAATCGACGAAAAGCGATCAATTATCGGACCGAATGTCCGTTCCGCGCATCGCCTCCCGTCCTTGCCTGCCGAATTCCGGAAGCCTTTCAGGGTTCCCCGCCGCCCGAATTCCGCCCTGTCCCGATCCTCCCGCCCGGCTCGTCCGTGCCCATCCGCCTCACCCGTCCCCGGAGTTGGCGGCGCCACCCGCCCGACCTGGCCAACGGCGAGAGCCCCCGGTTTCCACCGGAACCAAAACAAACCGGGCAAAAGTGATGAATCTCCTTCGAGGGCTCAGCAGCCTGCCGACGCGCCCGGGGCGACTAGTCACCTGTACGGATGACGATCCGGTCACGTGACCAGTCCGCCCACCGGGACGGATCACACCGATGAGATTCGGTCACCAGAAGACCCCCGGAGTGCGTATCAAGCCCCCCACCTGCACATTGATTGCGGAAACCGGGTGCCCGCCACGGTGGAACGACCGGTGTCATCGTTGCGGAAACGGTTGTCGGCGGCGAAGAGCCGGAACGGACAAGCGCCGCGCTTTCCTTACGGAGTGGCACTGCAAGTTGCAATCGGCCATTGATACGCCGATATGGTGGCTCCGTGGCGAGGCCGACATCGACAGCGCGCCGGGAACTCGGCGGCGAATTGCGCCGGCTCCGTGGCGAGCGCCGCGCGGTGGATGTGGCTACCGCGCTGGGCTGGTCGGAGTCGAAGCTGAGCCGGATCGAGACGGCGCACACGGGGATCACCGAGACGGATCTGGACCGTCTGCTCACCCTTTACGGGGTCCGGGTGGAGGAGCGTGGACGCCTGCGCGATCTGTCGAGGCGCGGCCGTGCCCGCGCATGGTGGACGTCGTACCGGTCGTTCGTCACCGATCCGTACGACGAATATCTTGCCCTGGAAGGCGAGGCGATCACGATCTCGCAGTGGGAAGCCCAGGTCATGCCGGGTCTGTTGCAGACCAGTGAGTACGCGCGGGCCGTGATCGAGACCGGCGCCGGGATCGGCGACGACGAGGTGATCGAGCGCCGGGTGAATGTGCGGATGGATCGGCAGCGGGTCTTCACCCGGGAGCCACCGGCGACGCTGCGGGTCGTCCTGGACGAGGGCGTCCTGCTGCGTGAGGTGGGTGGCCGGGAGGTGCTGGCCCGGCAGTTGACCCGGCTGCACGATGCGACGGTCGAGCCGGGCGTCGAGGTTCTGATCCTGCCGTTCGCCGCCGGGGCGCATGCCGGTCTGACCGAATCGTTCCTGGTGCTCGAGTTCCCGGACGGCACCCGTAACCCGGTAGTGCACTCCGAAGGGTTGACGGGCGGTCACTTCCGGGTGAAGCCGGAGGACATCGAGGTGTACCGAGACGCCTTTGATGACCTGCGCGAACGCGCTTTGTCGAAAGAAGAGAGCCGAACGGTCATCGCTGAGACGAGGGATCGTTTGGCTCGGTGAGGCCTCGCGGTGAGGTCCAATGGAGATGCATTTCCATTGGAAGGGGAGAAACCATGCAGGACGCCACCACCACTTGGCGTAAGAGCAGCCGGAGTGGCGCTGCTGGGCATTGTGTCGAGGTCGCCAACACTCCGGCAGCGGTTCTGGTGCGCGACTCGAAGGACGCCACCGGCCCGGTGCTCAGCTTCGACACGCAGGACTGGACCGGTTTCCTTACCGGGGTCCGTGCAGGAGAGTTCGACCGGCCCGGCGCGTAACAGCCGATACTTCGAATGTGCGCGCCACGGGCGGTCCCGGACCGGGACCGCCCGTTTTCATGTCTTCACGCAGCGTTTCCGGGTCCTCACGGCCTTCTGGGCGAGGTGGCTTTTCACGTAGGCTGCCGGGCAAGATCGCCCCCGGGTAGCGCGGGGACTGGGAGGACAGTGCAATATTGGACCGCATGAGAGCCCGGGTACTGGTCGTCGACGACGATCCCGCGTTGGCCGAGATGCTCGGCATCGTCCTGCGCAGTGAGGGATTCCTGCCCTCGTTCGTGGCGGACGGCGAACGCGCGCTCGCCGCTTTCCGGGAGAGTCGCCCGGACATCGTTCTGCTGGATCTGATGCTTCCCGGAATGAGTGGCATCGACGTCGCGCGCGCTATCCGCGCGGAGTCGGGCATTCCGATCGTCATGCTCACGGCGAAGAGCGACACCGTGGACGTGGTGCTCGGCCTGGAGTCCGGCGCCGACGACTACGTGGTCAAGCCGTTCAAGCCCAAGGAGCTGGTCGCCCGGATGCGGGCCCGGCTGCGCCGGGGCGAGGACGCCGCACCCGAGATGCTCACGATCGGCCCGCCCGGCAACCAGATCAACATCGACGTGCCGGCGCACACCGTGTCCCGGGACGGCGAAGAGGTCAAGCTCACCCCGCTCGAGTTCGACCTGCTGGTGGCCCTGGCCCGCAAGCCGCGCCAGGTGTTCACCCGCGAGGTGCTGCTCGAGCAGGTCTGGGGTTACCGGCACGCGGCGGACACCCGGCTGGTCAACGTGCACGTGCAGCGGCTGCGGGCGAAGATCGAGCCGGACCCGGAGCGGCCGGAGATCATCCTGACGGTCCGCGGTGTCGGCTACAAGGCGGGCACCGGCTGATCGGCGCCAGCGGCTAATGTTGCCGCGTTATGCGTGCTCCGGCCTGGCTACCTCAACCCTTGCGTCGCGTCCTTCGAGGGGCGCGGCGCAGCTGGCGCGTGGTCGCCCACCGGCTGGAGCGCCATACCGCGCCGGTGCGCCGCTCGTGGCGGCGCTCGCTGCAGGTCCGCGTGGTCACGCTGACCCTGATCGCGTCCAGCCTGCTGGTCGGGACGTTCGGCTGGTTCATCGCCTGGCGCAGCGCCGACATCCTGCTGAACCGCGCGCAGGACGAGATCTCGGCGTCCCTGCAGCGCAAGGTGCTGTGGGCGTCTCAGCAGCTCACGGTGCACCCGCAGGCGTATGATCCGGAGCTGCCCGCCACGATCAACGAGACCGTCAACGAGCTCTACGACGGCGATCAGGCCGGTGACAGCGGCACCGTGGTGTCGATCCGCGCAGAGCAGTATCCGGAGATCGCCCCGCAGACCGTGTCCGCGTTCGACGCCTCCGACCTGATCACGATGCAGATGATCCACCAGGTCGCGGACAACGCCCGGGTGGCCCGTCAGATCCGCACCATCGACGTGAACGGCCACCAGACGAAGTATCTGGTGTACGGGTCGCCGGTCCCGTCCAAGTTCGGCCATCTCGAGCTCTACTACGCCGTTCCGCTGACCACCGAGGATCGCGCCGCCAATCAGATCCGCACCACCGTGCTGGTCACCGGCCTGGCCCTGGTGGTCCTGCTGGGCGTGGTGGCGGGCCTGGTGACCCGACTGGTGGTGAACCCGGTCCGGGTGGCCGCGCGCACCGCTCAACGGCTGTCCGCCGGCCTGCTGGATCAGCGGATGAAGGTCGACGGCGAGGACGACCTGGCCCTGCTCGCGGCCGCGTTCAACCAGATGGCGGCGAACCTGCAACGCCAGATCGTCCGGCTGGAGGAGATGTCCCGCCTGCAGCGGCGCTTCACCTCGGACGTCTCCCACGAGCTGCGTACCCCGTTGACCACCGTCCGGATGGCCGCCGATCTGATCTTCTCGGAGCGTGAGGACTTCGATCCGGCCGTGGCGCGTAGCGCCGAGCTGTTGCAGGCCGAGCTGGACCGGTTCGAGGGCCTGCTCACCGACCTGCTGGAGATCAGCCGGTTCGACGCCGGGTTCGCCGCGCTGGACTCCGAGCACACCGATCTGGTTCCGATCGTCGAGCGTGTCGCCGAGCGGCTCACCGGTCTGGCCGAGCGGGTCGGCGTCGAGCTGGAGCTGCACCTGCCGGAGGGCCCGGTGATCGCCGAGGTGGACCCGCGCCGGGTCGAGCGGGTGCTGCGCAACCTGGTCGGCAACGCGGTCGAGCACGGCGAGGCCCGGCCGGTGCAGATCACCATGGCCACCGACGACGCGGCTGTCGCGATCACGGTGCGGGATCACGGCATCGGCCTGAAAGCCGGTGAGGAGCGCCTGGTCTTCAACCGGTTCTGGCGGGCCGACCCGTCGCGGGCCCGGCAGACCGGTGGCACCGGGCTGGGCCTGTCGATCAGCGCGGAGGACGCGCGGCTGCACGGCGGCTGGCTGGAGGCGTGGGGCGCGCCGGGCGAGGGCGCCCAGTTCCGCCTCACGCTGCCGATCCGGGCCGGTGATCGCCTGGTCGCCGCCCCGCTGCCGCTGATTCCCCGGGACCGGACAGCCGAGGTGAGCTGATGATTCGTCGTAGTGCCCGGCCGCTCGTGTTGCCGGCTGTCATCGTGCTGGTGGCGTTCCTGACGGCGGCCTGCGGGATTCCGGACGAGTCCGGGGTGACCGTGGTCGGCTCCGGCCCCTCGCCCGGGATCACCTCCGGCACCGGCCGCGATCCGGGCCAGATCTCCCGGGACACCGCCACCGACCGCGTGACCTTCGTGGAGAACTATCTGAAGGTCGCGGCCGGCGACCTGGACTCCGCCGCCGACCGGATGCGCACGTTCATGACCGACGATGCGAAGCACCGGTTCGATCCCAAGGGCGCCAACCTGACGGTGATCCGTCTGACCGCGACGCCGTTGTGGAATCAGGGCAGCGACGAGGTGCGGTTGTCCTACGAGCAGGTCGGCACGCTCGACAAGTTCGGCCTTCTGGAGCCGGCCGCCGAGGCCCGTCCGGTCACCTCCGTCATCAAGGTGGTGCAGACCGCCGGCAAGTCCGGCTACTTCGTCGCCGAGGCCCCGTCCGCCCTGCTGATCAACGCCGACGTGCTGCGGAACTACTACCAGGAACACACGATCTACTTCTGGAACACCGACTACACCGGCCTGGTCCCGGATGTTCGCTACATGCCGGACACGGTGCCGGTCGAGCAGCGGCCCACCGCGGTCATGAACTGGCTGGTGAACGGCCCGGCGCCGTGGCTCTCGGTCGCCCAGCTGGCGGACGGCACCACGCTGATCGGCAAGGTGCCGGAGATCAGCAACAACAAGCTCGTGATCACGATGAGCACGCTGGGGCTGCCGTCCACCGACACCGCGCTGGCGCTGAGCCGGCTGCGGCAGCAGTTGCAGTGGTCGCTGCGGTCGTTCCTCTCCGGGGACACCGCGCTGGTCCTGCGGTTCGGCCATCAGGACGCCGGGTCGTACTCGGGTGACGACTACTACGCCAGCAACCAGGCGTCCCGCCTCACCACGGATCCGGACAGCTTCGTGGTCTACGAGGGCCGGATCCGGCGGCTCTCCGAGTCGGCCAACGCGACCGCCCAGCCACCGGTGCTGGTGCCGGAGCAGAACAAGGACATCCGGCTCGCCGCGATGAGCTCCTCGCCCGCGGAGAACTACGCGGCCGTGGTGACCCGCAGCGGCAAGTCGGCCGACGTGCTGCGGGTGGCCGCCGCCGTGAAGGACGCGCAGGCGCCCCTGCAAGCGATCAGCGGGCTCTCCGGCACGCTCGGCACGCCCACCTGGGCGATCATCGACCCGGGCAAGCCCGGCGGCGCGGTGGGCCTGATCACGGCGAACGGCAAGCTCTACTCCTTCGCCCCGGAGAAGAGCCGGGCCCAGCCGATGCCGTGGACCGGCCCCGGCACCACGATCAGCGCGGTCGCGGTGGCGCCGGACGGGCGCCGGCTGGTCCTGGTGGTGGACAACAAGCTGTACCGCGTGTCGCTCAGCATGAACGGGGATTCGCCCGCGCTCGGCACCCCGCAGCTGCTGCGGCCGGCCGGGCTGGAGTCGGTGACCGCGGTGAGCTTCAGCAGTGAGGGCTGGCTCCTGGTGGGTGGTGTCCGGTCCTCGGACAACCGCACGACGATCGCGGACGTGTCGATCGACGGCGCGCTGCAGAACCCGCGGGTCAACGACCTCGGTGACAAGCCGGTGGAGTCGCTGACCGCCTACCCGGCGAATCCGTTGTGGCCGAACCAGACCTCGGGGGACATCTCCTGCTCCTACCAGGGCGCGGCCTGGGAGGTGCTTGCCGCTCCCCGGCAGATCGGCGTCGACCGGCTGGCCGGGCAGCCCTCGCAGGCGCCCGGCAGCCTCGTCCCGACCGCGCCGTTCTATCTGCAGTGACAGACCTTTTCGGGGAGCTCGCCGACCTGGTCCTGCCGAGCGCCTGCGCGGGCTGCGGCGCCGAGCGCACCCGGCTGCGGCACGGCGCCTGCCCGGCCTGCGTGACCGAGTTGGAGGGGCTGCGGCCGGCCTGGTCGTCGCCGAGTCCACCGCCGCCCGGCTTCCCGCCCTGCGTGGCCGTGGGGCCGTATGCGGGCGCCCTGCGCGGGGCGTTGCTGGCGTACAAGGAAAAGGGTCGTCATCGGCTTGCCGGGCCGCTGGGCGCGCTGCTCGCCGGCGCGGTCGCGGCGATCGCGCCACGCGACCGGCCGGTGCTGATCGTCCCGGTGCCGTCCACCCGGGCGGCGCGGCGGGAGCGTTACGGCGACCACATGTCCCGCCTGAGCGCCCACGCCGTCCAGCGGTTGCGGGCCGCCGGGTGGGCCGCCCGGGTCGAGCAACCGTTGCGTGCGCTGCCCAAACCTGACTCCACGTCATTGGATGCTGCCGCAAGGTCGACAGCGGCTGTCAATTCGCTGCGAATCAAACCGGCTCGAATCAGCAATCCGCGGCGCGGCGCCGCGATGAGAGGCACGCTGGTGGTAGCGGACGACATCGTCACCACCGGGGCCACGCTGGCCGCTGCGGTACGTCGTCTAGAGGAGGCGGACATGCAGGTCACGGGCGCCGCGGTTCTGGCAGCGACACAACTGCGCCGAAACTGTCCGGGAATTTGACTGCAGTCAAGCCTCCGTGCGCCGATAGAGGCGAACGTCAGCCGTCCGGTATCCCCAACGAGGGGTGACTCGCAGGGATCGGCAGGTTAGCGTCTAGGTGACGAGGGTAGGGTTCATCAACTTACCCGCCACCGGGAGCAGCGTTTCTCGCCGTACCGGAAAGGAGTCGTCTCACCCACGTCTGCCGCGCCGATCCGTTTCTCTTCCAGGTGCGCGGCGTCCTTCTCAAGCATCACGATGCGCCGGCTGCCGGCGCCCCAAAGATCAACACGTTGGGGGAGGTCACGAGTGGACATTGTCGTCAAGGGCCGCAACGTAGAGGTTCCCGACCACTATCGAGAGCATGTCGCCGAGAAGCTGAGCAAGGTCGAGCGCTACGACCAGAAGCTGATTCGGGTCGACGTCGAGCTGTTCCATGAACGGAATCCGCGTCAGGCAGACACCTGCCAGCGCGTCGAGATCACGGTCATGACCAAGGGGCCGGTGGTTCGCGCCGAGGCCCAGGCACAGGATTTCTACGCAGCTCTGGACTGCGCCATCAACAAGCTGGACGCCCGGTTGCGCCGCTCCGCCGACCGGCGCCGCGTCCACCGCGGACGGCATGCGCCGGTTTCGGTCGCCGCCGCCACCGCCAATCTTCCCACCGACCTGACCAGGGGTGGCACCGCCACGCTGACCGCGAGGCCGGAGGCCGAGGAGCTCAGCGAGCACGAGGACGGCCAGCCGTGGCGCATCGTGCGCGAGAAAGAGCACTCCGGTGAGCCGATGACCGTCGACGACGCGCTCTTCCAGATGGAACTCGTCGGGCACGACTTCTATCTGTTCCAGGACAAGGAGAGCGGCCGTCCCAGCGTCGTCTACCGCCGCCGGGGCTACGACTACGGAATCCTCAGCCTGGCTGGGTGAGCTCCCCGCCGGAGGCCTGCGCGAGCAGGTCTTCGGCGAGCAGGACGAACTGGACGTCGTCATGGCGGGTGCCGGCCACGCCGGGCAGCCGGGAGCGCAGGTAGGCCTCCCGTCGGAATCCGGCTTTCATCAGCACCCGCTGCGACCCCAGGTTGTCCGGCAGCGTCCCGGCGATCAGCCGGGCGACACCGGTCTCCGCGAAGGCCCAGAGCGCGATCAGTTTCGCGGCCCGGGTGGTGAGCCCGCGACCGCGGAACGCGGGCATCATGCTGTACCCGATCATCGCCTGCGCGGTGCGCGGCTCCTGGTAGTAGAGCGAGATCTCACCGGCCGGGAGCCCGCTCGCCGTGTCCACCACGATCATGTCGGCGCGCCCGCCGGCCAGCCAGTGCGAGGCGGCCCAGGAGCAGCGGCGGCGCACCTCCGCCGGGCCCGGCGGGATCGGCGGCACGCTGGTCGCCACCACGTCCGGCAGACTGTGCAGCTCGGTGTAGAACGGCACGTCGTCCTCACCGAGCGGGCGCAGCGTCACCACGCCGTCGGTCCTGTCTCTTATACACAT
>KL571234.1:81890-86001 GCA_000715855.1 Actinoplanes liguriensis | reverse complement strand
CGGCGGGCTCGCCGGAGTCTCCGGCCAGGCGGGCGTAGACCAGCGCGTCGTCGAAGCCGCCGGCCGGGTTCGGCAGCGCGCCGCGCCGCTCGCCCTCCCGCGTGTAGCCGGCCGACAGCGCGACCCGCTGGGCGACCGGATTGTCCTGATGGATGAGTATTTCCACCCGGTGCAGGCGAGGTATTTCCGCCGCGCCGGTGAAGACACGCTCACTGAGGTCGCGCAGGGCGGCCGTCGCGATGCCCCGCCGGCGCGCGTGCGGCCCGACCCAGAACCGGACCTCGGCTGCGCCTCGCCCGGGCAAGAGGTGGTCCAGCTCGATGCCGCCGACCGGGTGATCCGCGCCTCCGGCGACTATGACGTACGTGTAATCGCTGCTCACGCCCGGGATGAGCGGAAGGAATCGGCGGCCCTGGCGGTCGTCGCGTGTCGCGGCGAAAGCCGCCTCGTCCTGCGGGCCGAAGGCTCGCAGGGCTACCCCGTCGTGTTGATCCACCGGGTCATCCTTTCTCAGACTCGCCCGGGCGCCAAACACGTTCCAATCGGTCGGCAGCTGCGCTGTCAGCGAACTTCCTGCACCCTTTCATCCCTTTTGCGAGATTGCCGGGAGGCTCGGGTCACAGGCTTCCGGAGAAGGTGCCTACGATGGTTCGGCAGACTGTCTAGGGGAGCGCTGACCCGTGTCGATATTGGAAAAGATCCTCCGTGCCGGCGAAGGCCGCATGGTACGCCGGCTCAAGGCGATCGCGGACGCGGTCAACTCGATCGAGGATGACTACGTCGACCTCACCGATGACGAGTTGCGCGAGTGCACCGAGCAGTTCAAGGAGCGCTATCAGGAGGGCGAGACTCTCGACTCGCTGCTCCCGGAGGCGTTCGCGGTGGCCCGGGAGGGCGCCAAGCGCGTGCTCGGCCAGCGGGCCTACGAGGTCCAGCTGATGGGCGGCGCGGCGCTGCACTTCGGCAACATCCCGGAGATGAAGACCGGTGAGGGCAAGACCCTGACCGGTGTCTTCCCGGCCTACCTGAACGCCCTGAGCGGCGACGGCGTGCACATCATCACCGTCAACGACTACCTCGCCCAGCGTGACGCCGAGTGGGTCGGCCGGGTGCACGTCTTCCTGGGCCTGACCGTCGGCGTGATCCTGCCGAACCGGCCGGCCGCCGAGCACCGCGCGGCCTACCAGTGCGACATCACCTACGGGACGAACAACGAGTTCGGCTTCGACTACCTGCGCGACAACATGGCCTGGTCGAAGGATGAACTGGTACAGCGTGGCCACAACTTCGCGATCGTCGACGAGGTGGACTCGATCCTCATCGACGAGGCCCGCACCCCGCTGATCATCTCCGGCCCGGCCGAGCACTCCCAGAGGTGGTACGGGGAGTTCGCCGCCATCGTCAAGCGGCTGGAGAAGGGCAAGGACGGCGCCGGCGACTACGAGGTCGACGAGGCCAAGCGCACGATCGCGGTCACCGAGCGCGGCGTCGCCAAGGTCGAGGACCGGATCGGCATCGACAACCTGTACGAGTCGGTGAACACCCCGCTGGTCGGCTACCTGAACAACGCGATCAAGGCCAAGGAGCTGTACCGGAAGGACAAGGACTACATCGTCAGCGCCGAGGGCGAGGTCCTGATCGTCGACGAGTTCACCGGTCGCATCCTGCACGGCCGCCGCTACAACGAGGGCATGCACCAGGCCATCGAGGCGAAGGAGGGGGTGGAGGTCAAGCAGGAGAACCAGACCCTGGCGACCGTCACCCTGCAGAATTACTTCCGCCTCTACAACAAGCTCGGCGGCATGACCGGTACGGCGCAGACCGAGGCCGGCGAGTTCAACACCGTCTACAAGGTCGGCGTCGTGTCCATCCCGACGCACCGCCCGATGATCCGGATCGACCACCCGGACGTCATCTACAAGACCGAGAAGGCCAAGTTCGAGGCCGTCATCGAGGACATCGCCGAGCGGCACGCCACCGGTCAGCCGGTCCTGGTCGGCACGGTCTCGGTGGAGAACTCGGAGATCCTCTCCCAGCTCCTGCGCCGCCGCGGCATCCCGCACAGCGTGCTGAACGCGAAGTTCCACGCGCAGGAGGCCACGATCATCGCGCAGGCCGGGCGCAAGGGCGGCGTCACGGTGGCCACCAACATGGCCGGCCGTGGCACCGACATCCTGCTCGGCGGCAACCCGGACTTCCTCGCCGCACAGGAGCTGGCCCAGCGTGGCCTCGACCCGGCGGAGAACCCGGAGGAGTACGCGAAGGCTCTGGAGGAGGTTCTCCCGCAGGTCAAGGAGGCCTGCGACGCGGAGCAGGCCGAGGTTCAGGCGGCCGGCGGCCTGTATGTCCTGGGCACCGAGCGGCACGACTCCCGCCGGATCGACAACCAGCTCCGCGGCCGTTCCGGCCGGCAGGGCGACCCGGGCGAGTCCCGGTTCTACCTGTCGCTGCAGGACGACCTGATGAAGCGGTTCCGGGCGGGCGCGGTCGAGGCCGTCATGGAGCGGTTCAACATCCCCGAGGACGTGCCGATCGAGTCCAAGATGGTGACCCGGCAGATCCGCAGCGCGCAGACCCAGATCGAGGCGCAGAACGCCGAGATCCGGAAGAACGTGCTGAAGTACGACGAGGTCATGAACAAGCAGCGCCAGGTCGTCTACGCCGAGCGCAAGCGCGTGCTCGACGGCGAGGACATGCACGACCAGGTCACCCACATGATCGACGACGTCATCTCGGACGTCGTCACGGCGGCCACCTCCGACGGCTACGCGGAGGACTGGGACCTCGAGCAGCTCTGGACCAACCTGCGTCGCCTCTTCCCGGTCACCATCACCATCGAGGACGTGATCGAGGAGTCCGGCGGCGAGCGCAACGCGATCGACCAGGAGTTCCTGATCGAGCAGCTCAAGCAGGACGCGCAGCGGGCGTATGCGGCCCGTGAGGAGGAGCTCGGCGTCGAGGCGGTCCGTGAGCTGGAGCGGCAGGTGCTGCTCGCGGTGATCGACCGGAAGTGGCGCGAGCACCTCTACGAGATGGACTACCTGCAGGAGGGCATCTCCCTGCGGGCCTACGCGCAGCGCGACCCGGTGGTCGAGTACCAGCGCGAGGGCTTCGACATGTTCAACCAGATGATGGAGGGCATCAAGGAGGAGGCTGTCGGCTTCGTCTTCAACCTGGAGGTCCAGGTCGAGGAGCAGCCCTCCGTCACGGTCGACCCGTCACAGGCGTTCGCGCTGCCGAAGGTCGGCGAGGTGCCGGACGACGCGCCCGTCGAGGAGCCGCACGAGCACGTCGAGGTGCGCGCGAAGGGTCTCGGCGGTGGCAACCGCCCGCAGAACCTGCAGTACACCGCGCCCGCGATCGACGGCGAGGCCGGCGGCGGCCGCCCGGTGATCAACCCGGAGCCGGAGATCCCGGCCGCGTTCGGCCCGGGCGGCTCGCCGATCCCGGCCAACCCGGCGCACACCAGCGCCGGCCGTCACGCGGCGAAGGAGTCCGAGTCGAACGGCCCGTCCCGCAACGCGCCGTGCTACTGCGGCTCCGGCAAGAAGTACAAGCGCTGCCACGGCGCCCCCGGCGGCGCCGCCTGATCCCGGGCGCCTGAACGACGCGGCCCGTGCACCGGCGAGAAGTCGCCGGCGCACGGGCCGTCTTCGTTGTGGAACCCGGAACGCCCGCCGCCTGTGTCGCTCACCAGGCGCCCCGGGGCCTCCCCTGCTGATCCGGACCGCGACCTGCCGTCGGCAGCGGCTAGATGAGGCGGAGTGTCGTGGCGGCCCAGGTCTCGCTGTGCAGTTCCAGCCGCAGCGCCATGGCCCAGGTCCGCTCGCCGGTGACCAGGGCGACCGCGACCTCGACGGCGCCGGGGCGTGGCTCGCAGTGGCGGACCCGGAGGACCGCGACCGGGCTGGGCCGCTGGTGACGCCGCTCGCCGGGCCGGCGCGGGCGGCGCATGTCAGCGACCCGGCGTGCACCGGCCAGGCCCTGCGCCACCACCTCCGCGGCTTCCGCGGGCGTCGACAGGCGCCGCAGGTGGGCCGCCGGCCGGTTGCCGTTGAGCACCTCGACACAGGTCTGCACGAACCGTTTGACGGCCAGCCGCGCATCCCCG
>KL571234.1:80086-81556 GCA_000715855.1 Actinoplanes liguriensis | reverse complement strand
TATAAGAGACAGGGCCCGTCGCCCGCGCTCGCCGAGAGGGGCCGGGAGAGACCGTCGTGGGGAGCGGGCAGTCCCTGGAGCGGAAACCCGCCGGTCGCCAACCCATCGAGAGCAGGCCCATCGAGAGCAGGTCCATCGAGAGCAGGTCCGCCGGTAGCTGGCCCGCCAGCTGGTCCGCCGGTGACCGGTCCGCCGGGAGCCGACCCGCTGGGGCTGCCTGACGGATCGGGCTCCACCGGACCACCCCCGGCCGGCCGCGACCACTCCAGGGCGAGCTGCTGTGCCGACGACCAGAGCTGAGGCGTCAGCTCATCGTCGAACGGGGGTTCATACCGCGGGACCGGGCGCAGGCGAATCCCCGCGCGTGACCCGGCGGGCGCAATGTCGGTCACCGACCGCATCTTCACCGCCAATCCTCGAGACTGCAAACCCTTACGTTTGCCTCCGTTTGCTTGCGACCGACTCAGTCTGCTCGCGTCCACAAGCGACCGTCAACGCCGGGACGGATATCCGGGAAGAGGCACAAAAGCCGCGTCGGGGGATCACTCCGGCTCGCGCTCGGACATCGGGTTCTCCCGGACCCAGGTGGCGGTCTCCGCATACTTCCCCTGGATGTATTCCTCCAGCCTGGCTCGCTCGACCCGCCACTGACCCCGGCCGCCGACCTTGATCGCGGGCAGCTCGCCACTGCGCACCATGTGATAGACCTGCGAGTCCGAGACGTTCAGCTCGGCCGCCACGTCGGACAACAACAGGAACCGGCCCTCCACCGTGGCCTCCCACGCTCGTTGATTACGGCAGCTTGAGTTTGCCACCGTTTGCCGCCGGCATCATCCCGGGTGACCACGTTTCGGAGACGCCTGGTGGAATGGGCCTCTCCCGGACCGCGGGCGGCGGTGTACTGACCGGGATGCCGAAGCAGGAGGAGAACGTGGCGATCACCGAGCTGGTCCGGGTTTACGTGCCGGCCACCGTGCCGATGCTGGCGGCCCTGCGGGCGGAGGGCCGGCTCGGCTCGGGCGCGACGGAGGCGCACGCGGTCACGCCCGCGCTGCGGGAGTGGTATGCGGAGGGCGACGAGGAGGAGTTGGAGTACGTGGCCTTCACCCGCGCCGCCCAGGGCGCCCTGGAGTTGCTCCGCCACGACGCCGCCGCGCCACGACGCCGGGTGGTCGTCTCCGCGGACGTTCCGGCGTCAGCGCTGGCCCGGGAGGACGTCGAGCTCGGTTCGAGCACCGTCCGGCTGCCCGAGCCGCTCCAGTTGGCGCAGGTGGCGAGCATTCACGTGGACGGCGCCGAGGCGATGGAGGCGGTCGCCGCGGCCGCGGACGTGGTGACCGAGGCGCTCGCCGGCGACCCGGACGCGCAGTTCACCGTCGACGGCGCCGAGGACCACGAGCTGGAGTGGTACGCCGTCACCGAACTCGACGAGCTCCTCTGAGAAGCGGAAGAAGCCGAAACCGAAGATCA
>KL571234.1:79009-79836 GCA_000715855.1 Actinoplanes liguriensis | reverse complement strand
GCGCTGGCGCGCCCAGAACGCTCAGCCCTACAGGGCGATCTCCGTGGGTGGGCACGGTCAGAGCACGAAACCCCACGGGTTTGCGGTTCTCTGCCGGGGGAGGCGCGGCCAAGCGCAGAACCCGACCCTCAGGCCTGTCCCGCGTCCTCCGAGGAGGCCGCGGTCTTCGCCGGAGTCCGGGGCTCGGCCGGAACGTCGTCCACCGGCTTCGCCGAGGCTTCGGGCTCGGCCGGAATGTCGTCCGCGGGCTTCGCCGGGGTCTTGGGCTCGATCGGAGCGTCCTCGATGTCGGTCCGACCCGCCGCCGACGCCTCCGCGATCTCGTCGTCCTCGTCCTCGTCGTCGGCCGGGGACAGGGTCCGTCCGACCGCGACCATCGCGGTGAACGCCCCGACGAAGAGCACGATCAGCGCGCTGTTCAACCGGTTGGTGCTGAGGATCTGCTGCACCGACTGCTCCAGCTCACTGACCTTGCCGGCCAGCTCGAGCACCTGCGCGCCCGCGGTCCGGGTCAGGACCTCGGAGATCACCGAGAGCAGCCCCGCACCGCCGCCCGCGATCAGGAAGAACGGCCACCGCAGGTCGGCGCCGGCCCGCCGACCGGCACGGCGCAGGACGACGAACACGATCAGGCCGGCGGCGAGACCACCGAGCGCCGACTGCCCGTACGCGAAATATTGGTTGGCATTGGCAGCGGCCTCGGTGGAGTCGTTGCCGAGCAGGTCCAGCACCGGACCCTGTACATAGCTGTCGTTGAGGACCAGGCCGACCAGGAAGACGCCGAGCGTGCCCCACCCGGCGGCGGCGATCACCGGCGGGATGCGCAG
>KL571234.1:74260-78765 GCA_000715855.1 Actinoplanes liguriensis | reverse complement strand
TGTGTATAAGAGACAGACGGCGTACATCGTGCCCTCGGTGTTGATCGTGAAGAGGACCAGGGCGCAGAGCACACCGACGAGCAGGCCGACGACCGTGCCGGCCGCGAACCGGGTGGAGGCGCCGAGCTGCCGGCGCGTGCTGATCAGGGTGATCACGAGCAGCGCGACGGCGGCGCCGGCCACGATGGCCGCGGAGACCGCGCCGGGCAGTGCATACGCCGTGGAGGTGACCTCCATCGCCGCGTCGGCCCAACTGGTGATCTTGACGCGGGCCGAGCCCAGCATCCCGGCCGCCCACGCGAGCGCGGCGACCGCCAAGAGGATCGCGGTGAGGCGCGAGACCTCGCGGGTCTCCGGGGCGGACTGCGGCTCGGGGTCGGTCATGGGGGCCAGGGTAATAGGCGAACCTGCGGGCCCCTGACCGGCCGTCGGACAAGTGTGAGGACAGTCGGAAGAGGGGGCCGGGCCGGCCATTCAGGAGCCCGCCGGGAGGCCGATCGAGTCGCAGAACCACCACATGCGCTGAATGTCCGAATGTGCGCGGCAACTCGTCCAGATTTGAGCATTTCCTGCCTCGGGCTGCCCGTCTGACCGAATAGGTGCTCCATTTTAGCTGGTCAACTAAGCTATGGGGCGCAAAACACCCGGTCTGGGCGCTCGTTGTCGGACTGTCTGTGCGGGACAGTCGTTTGTGGAGGCGCAAACTGGACGGATCGTGCGAAATCCTGGACGCCGGACCGACAAAGTGGCAGCTTAGAAGGCATGCCCGACTTCCAGATCAATCCCACGGCTGCCGCCTTGCTCGGCCTGCTTCACGAGGGGCCGATGACCGGCGGACAGCTCATGGCGGCTGCCGAACGCCGCCTCGGGCCCTACTGGTCGATGACGCGTAGCCAGGTCTACCGCGAATTGCCCGTACTGGCTGAAATGGGGTATGTGCGCCTCGGCAAGCCGGGTCCTCGGTCCAGTCAGCCCTATGCGATCACCGCCTCCGGGAAGCGTGCCTTCGGGCGCTGGCTCACCGAGTCGCCCGGCCGGGACGCGCTGCGCAACCCGGTCGCGCTGCGAGTCGCCTTCGGTCAGCAACACAGCACCGAGCAGTTGCAGACCCTCTACACCACTGCCAACCAGTACCACTCCGAGGCTCTGGCCATGGCGAAGGAGCAGGCCAAGGAGGCGAAGAAGAATGACGACTCGTACGGAGCGGCCGCGCTGGAGTTCGCCGTCGCCTATCACAAGGCGGCGCTCACCTGGCTGAAGACCGTTCCGTCCGAATGAGTTGAGGACGCCCCGGCCAGTGATCTGGCCGGACGGCGTAAACTTGAGTGTCGTGACCGCTGCCGACTTCCCCGAGCAACTCAAAGCACTCGACGCCACCCTTCGCAACATCGAGAACGTCCTGGACGTCGACAAGCTGCGCCGGGACAAGGCAGATCTCGAGGAACAGGCTTCCGCACCCGACCTCTGGGACGACCAGGCCCGGGCGCAGGACGTGAACAGCCGTCTGTCGTACGTCGCCGGTGAGATCTCCAAGCTGGAACGCCTGCGTGGTCGTCTCGACGACGCCGGCCTGCTGCTGGAGATGGCCGAGGACGAGGGCGACGAGGGTTCGGTAGCCGAGGTCGGCCAGGAGATCGCCACGCTCTCCAAGGCGATCGACGAGATGGAGGTCCGCACCCTCCTCTCCGGGGAGTACGACTCCCGCGAGGCGCTGGTGGCGATCCGGGCCGGGGCCGGTGGCGTGGACGCCGCCGACTTCGCCGAGATGCTGATGCGGATGTATCTGCGGTGGGCCGAGCGGCACGGCTACCCGACCGAGGTCTACGACACGTCGTACGCGGAGGAGGCCGGCCTCAAGTCGGCCACCTTCACGGTCAAGGTTCCTTATGCCTATGGCACGTTGAGCGTCGAGTCCGGCACGCACCGGCTCGTGCGGATCAGCCCGTTCGACAACCAGGGCCGCCGGCAGACAAGTTTCGCCGGTGTCGAGGTGATGCCGGTCGTCGAGCAGACCGACCACATCGAGATTCCGGAGAACGAGCTCAAGACCGACGTCTACCGCTCGTCCGGCCCGGGCGGGCAGAGCGTCAACACGACCGACTCGGCGGTGCGGCTGACGCACATTCCGACCGGCATCGTCGTCACGTGTCAGAACGAGAAGTCGCAGCTGCAGAACAAGGCGTCCGCTTTGCGTGTTCTCCAGGCCCGTCTGCTGGAGCGCATCCGCCAGGAGGAGAAGGCCAAGATGGCCGGTCTGAAGCAGGACACCACCGGTTCGTGGGGCGATCAGATGCGTTCGTACGTCCTGCACCCGTACCAAATGGTGAAGGACCTTCGTACCGAGTTCGAGGTCGGCAACCCGATGTCGGTCTTCGACGGCGATGTGGACGGCTTCATCGAGGCGGGCATCCGCTGGCGCAAGCAGAACGAGATCGCCGCCTAGGCGGATCGGTCACATTGAGCGACCTCATCTGAACGCTCGGTCAGGTGAGGTCCGCTCAGTTTTGTTGTTGCCGCAGGTGGCGAAGATTCCCGACCCCGGCGGACTTGGCGAATTCGTTACACCGCGTAGACTCCACTCCCGTGATTCAGCTCGAGAACGTGACGAAGACGTATCCGAAGGCGTCTCGGCCGTCGTTGGACAATGTCAACGTCGGGATCGAGAAGGGTGAGTTCGTCTTCTTCATCGGCCCTTCAGGTTCCGGTAAGTCGACGATCATCAAGCTGCTGTTGAAGGAGGTCCAGGCGACGCGCGGCAAGGTTGTCGTGAACGCCAAGGACGTCACTTCGCTGCGGTCCTGGAAGGTCCCCCACTTCCGCCGGTCGATCGGCTGCGTCTTCCAGGACTTCCGCCTGCTCCCGAACCGCACCGCATATGAGAACGTCGCCTTCGCCCTCGAGGTGATCGGCAAGACCAAGGCGGTTGCCCGCCGCGTCGTCCCCGAGGTTCTCGAGCTGGTCGGCCTCGGTGGCAAGGAGCACCGCTACCCCCACGAGCTCTCCGGCGGTGAGCAGCAGCGAGTCGCGGTGGCCAGGGCCTTCGTGAACCGGCCGCTGATCCTCCTCGCCGACGAGCCCACCGGTAACCTCGACCCGGACACGTCGATCGAGATCATGCGACTGCTGGACCGGATCAACCGCACCGGTACAACCGTCGTGATGGTCACGCACGACTCCAACATCGTCAACCAGATGCGTCGCCGGGTCATCGAGATCGAAAGCGGACGGATCGTCCGTGACCAGGCCCGCGGTGTCTACGGCTGAGACTGGCTCCGCCCACATGTTCAACGCCGATTCAGCAACACGCGGAGTCCCGGAAGGATCCCCCCGATGCGCGTGAAGTACGTCCTCAATGAGGTCCTGGTGGGCCTGTGGCGAAACGTCACGATGACGATCGCCATGATCATCACCATTACGGTCTCGTTGGGCATGCTGGGCGCCAGCGTGCTGATGTACCTACAGGTCGACCGTATGAAGGACTTCTACTACGGCGAGATCGAGGTCTCGATCTTCCTGGCGGACAACGTCAACGACGGTCAGATCACGGCGCTGGAGCAGAAGCTCAAGGCGGACCCGTTGGTCAAGACCGCCGTCCACGAGACCAAGGAGGACGCGCTCGCGCGCTTCAAGGTCCTCTATGCCGACTCGCCCGACTTCGTGAACGCGGTGAACGCGGACAGCCTCCCCGAGTCGTTCCGGGTGAAGCTGAAGAATCCCGAGGACTACGACAAGTTCTCGCAGTCCTACCAGGCCGGCCAGGACGGGATTCAACGCGTCATCGATCAGCGGCAACTGCTGCAGAAGGTGTTCAACATCTTCAACTCGGTGCAGCTGATGTCACTGGTCTTCGCGATCGTGATGGCCGCGGCCGCGGTGCTGCTGGTGGGTAACACCATCCAGGTGGCCGCGTACAGCAAGCGACGAGAAGTCGCGGTCATGAAACTCGTCGGAGCGTCGAACTGGTTCGTCCAGGCGCCGTTCGTCCTCGAGGCGGTGGTCGCCGGCGCGATCGGTGCGATCCTCGGGTTCGTCGGGTTGTTCATCGGCAAGGTCGTGCTGCTGGACAACAAGCTCCAAGCCCTGACCGCGATCCTGACGCCGGTGCCGAACGGCAATGTCTGGCTGATGTTGCCGCTGCTGGCGGGTGTCGGCGCGCTGCTGAGCGCCGCGACCGCCTGGATCACGCTGCGCTTCTACCTCAAGGTCTAGCTCAGCACCGACCGCTGAATCGAACGCACCGAAGGCCGCGACCCACCCGGGTCGCGGCCTTTGTGTCATTCGGGCGATTTGAAGCGTTCCGGGCGATTGGTCAGAGTACGGTGGCTCCAGTGAGGTACCGCCGACCAAACCCCCTGCTGACCCTCTTTCTCTGCCTGCTCAGCGCCGTCGGACCCACTCTGGCCGTGCCCACGCCGGCGATGGCCGACCGCGACGACCCATCAAAGGCGGCCCAGGCCGTACGTCGTGCCGAAGCGCTCCTGGAGAACTGTCTCTTATACACATCT
>KL571234.1:71259-74065 GCA_000715855.1 Actinoplanes liguriensis | reverse complement strand
CCGCCGCTTCCGCCGCACTCCCGGAAGCCCAGCACCGGGTCGCCGCCGCCCGCGGCATCGTCGTCGCCACCCGGGTCGAGGCCACCACCGCCCGCGACCGCGCGGATGCCGCCCGGCAGGGCTACCGGCAGGTCGCCGCGGACTGGGCGGCCGCGCAGGAACGGGTGGCCGGCGCCCGCGACCGGGTCGCCGCGATCGCCCGCGACAGCTACATGGGGGGCGGCGCGGTCACCCGCTTCAACCTGCTGGTCTCGGCGACCGGCCCGGTCGACCTGATGGACCGGATGAGTCTGGTCGACGAGCTGGTCCGCAACGAGAACGCCGAGGTGCGCCGCCTGGTCGGAGCCCGGCGGGAGGCCCGCGCGGCACAGGACCGGGCCGGTGCGGCGAAACGGGCCGCGGAGGTGGCCGAGGCCGAGGCGTCCGCCAAGCTACGGGCCGCGCAGACCGCCCAGGTCGACGCGGTCCGGGCCCGGCGCGACGTCTACCAGCTCGTGCTGGCCCGGCGGACGGCGCTGGCCGCGGCGAACGCCCAGCGCGCGACAGTGCTCGAGCAGTACCGCGCGGCGGTCGAGGCCGAGCGGAAGGTCCGCTCCAGCATGCGCGGATGGGAGACCCGCTCCGGGTATCGGCGGCAGTATCGCGGGCAGCTGCTGATGCCCGTACACGGGTGGAAGAGCAGCGACTACGGCAACCGTTACGACCCGTACTATCGCGTCTGGCAACTGCATGCCGGGACCGATTTCGCGGCCGGTTCGGGCACACCCATCCGGGTCGCGGCGGCCGGCCGGGTGATCCAGGCCGGGTGGCGAGGCGGGTACGGGAACTACACCTGTGTCAGCCACGGGCGGGTCATGGGGACGAGCTTCTCCACCTGTTACGGCCACCAGTCCCGGATCTACGTGCACGTCGGGCAGTACGTCCGGCAGGGCCAGATCATCGGTCTGGTCGGCAGCACGGGCGCGTCCACCGGATCGCACCTGCACTTCGAGACCCGTTTCGGCGGAGCGCCCCGGAATCCACTGAATTACCTGCCGCCCTGCCTTTGTTAGAGTTGTGAGTCGATCAATCAACAGGGGGTTTGTGGCATGCCACGCGAACAGGGGCGCAAGCTCGTTGCCTCCAACCGCAAGGCGTACCACGATTACGCGATCCTCGATACGTACGAGGCCGGCATGGTCCTCACCGGCACCGAGGTGAAGTCGCTGCGCGCCGGGCGCTCCTCGCTGGTCGACGCGTTCGGCCACGAGAACCGGGGCGAGATCTTCCTGCACGGCATGCACATCCCGGAGTACACGCAGGGCACCTGGACCAACCACGAGCCCCGCCGGGTCCGCAAGCTGCTGCTCAAGCGCGACGAGATCCACAAGATCCTGGGCAAGCTACGGGACGACGGCGTCACGCTGGTCCCGCTCTCGGTCTACTTCCAGAACGGGTATGCGAAGGTCGAGCTCGGCGTCGCCAAGGGCAAGAAGAGCTACGACAAGCGCCAGGACATGGCCGCCCGGGATGCCCAGAAAGAGATCAATCGCGCCATGGGTCGCCGTGCCAAAGGCATGAGCTGAGGGGTATTCTGCCCCGCCAGGCTTGTTGATCACCCCGCCTCAGCGGTGACCCCGCGGGGCGAGCCCCAGCTCGACTCTTCATCGAGGAGACCGGCCGTTGTCCGCCAATTCCAAGCATCGCGATCGCCAGTTCTATCTCGCCCGCGGCGTGTTCGGGCTGGCCGCCCTCATCCTGATCGGCCTGGTCGCCTGGGTCGCGGTGCGGGCCGGCGGCCCCGCCGCGGCCGGCGAGACCCCGGTGCTGGTGCAGCCCTCGGCCGATCTGCAGGCGGTCGAGTCGACCGTCGTCCCGCTGCCCGCCAAGTCCGACTCGCCGTCGCCCTCGCCGTCCGCCTCACCGTCCGCGTCCGCGTCGGCCTCCGCCACCCCGTCGAAGAGCTCCGCATCGCCGAAGCCGTCGAAGTCGTCCTCGAGCCCCAAGCCGAGCGCGTCCAGGACGACCACTCCGCCGCCCGCGATCGAACTGGCCGCCACCTGCTCGACCAACTCGTGGGGCGGCGGCTTCATCACCACGGTGAAGGTCACCAACAAGAGCACGAAGGCCAGCAACTTCTCGGTGTCCGTGAGCTACTCGGCCGGCGCCAAGGTCGTCTCCGGCCCGTGGAGCAACGCCAAGGCGACCACCACCAGCGGCAGCCAGCTCCGCTTCAAGGGCAACTCGGCACTCAACGGCGGCGCCACCACCACCTTCGCGTTCCAGGGCGAGAACAGCGACCGGAACAACCGGGGCAACATCAACCAGACCGGGTGCTCGGTGGCGGTTGCCGCAGGGTGAGCTAATATTGCGGAGCTGTACCCAAAGTCCAGGGGGTGACTGGTTTCGACTTCGTACGTGGAGACAGGGGAAGCGAGCCGAGGAAGCCGACGTCGTCTCGAGAATCGGTCGTCGGAAATTTACAAGCGCCAACGATAAGTTTGTCGCTGACCAGTACGCTCTCGCCGCCTGAGGCAAGTAGCGTGGTCTGTCGGTCTGGGAGCGCCTCCGTCCCAGCTGCCGGCATCATTTAGGAGGCTGGCCAACCGGTCCCGGTCGCGGGGACCGCACGGCGAGATTAATCAGCGACTGGGCCCGTCGTCCGAACTTGCTCACGTGAGTCGGAGGGCCGAGTAGGGACGTAGTGAGCTGCGCTCGGAGAAGCCCTGACAAAGCAACGAAGGACCCGGGTTCGATTCCCGGCACCTCCACCAGTGGAGGCTTACTTGAACCCGCGAGAGCGGGCGATAGTTCACCCGCAGCGGCG
>KL571234.1:70804-71019 GCA_000715855.1 Actinoplanes liguriensis | reverse complement strand
GCCTATGGCGCCGCCGCTGTCGTTTCGGGCCTCGGTGACCAGTGGCAACACCAAATCCGACAGTTCGTCGGCGGCGACATACGGGCCGTCCTCGTCGCTGTCGAAGTAGATTCTCGCGAAGAAGGCCTGGTCGAGTACCCGCCGACCGCGCTGCCCGGCTCGGCGGTACAGCTCCTGCGGGTCGGCGAGCAAGCCGAGCAGGTACAGCATCGTCT
>KL571234.1:64766-70576 GCA_000715855.1 Actinoplanes liguriensis | reverse complement strand
GTACAGCATCGTCTCGGCGGCCTCGTCGAGCCGCGGAGCGTCCGAGTCGTCGAGCTGCCGGGCGAGCCGGTCCCGTTCGTCCCGGACCTTCCGCAGCCGTGCCGCGATCTTGTCCTGCGGCCAGTCGGGGTCACCGATGAGATCCAGGAAGCGATCTTCCTGCCGGTCGAGCGCGGCGAGCTGATCTTTCACTCGGGTACGCAGGTCGGCGCTCATGCCCGCTGACTGGGCCAGCACGTCATTGACCCGGCCGGTGAGGTTGTCGCGCAGGTCAGCAGGCAGTGCGATGGTGGCGTAGTTGTCGATGACGGCCGTCTCGACTCGGGCGATCGGCAGGTAGGGAAGGTCGCAGGCATGCTGCTGCCGGCCTCGGCAGAAGTAGTAGAAGTGCAGGTCGCCGGTATGACTCTTGCCCCGCATGACCATGAGCCGGCGCCGGCACCGGTGACACCAGATGACGCCCTTGAGGTAGTGGTTGTGGGCGCGCTCCCGGACACCGCCGGCCCGGCGGGATTCGAGCATCTGCTGTACGCGGTCGAAGACCTCCGGGGTGACCAGCGGCTCGTGTCGTCCCTGGTACTCGACTCCACGAAGCGAGACGAAGCCGAGGTAGTACCGGTCGCGGAGCAGATTTCCGAGCGAGTTGAGCGAGATCGCGGTACCGATCGGAAAGCGCTTGGTCGGCTTGGTGCGGAGACCCGCGTCGGTCAAGGCCGAGATCAACCCATGAAAGCCGTACGTCCCGGTGGCGTACAGCTCGAATGCCATCCGGACCAGCGGGCCGCGCACGGGGTCAACGGCGACCGTGCGCACCTCGCGTCCCTCGAAGGTCTCCCGGACGTTGAGGTAGCCGATCGGCGCCCGGCCGACCGAGCCACCTCGAACGATCTTCTGACCCATCTTGTACGCGATATCGGCTCCGGAAGCGCGGGACTGGTACTCGTTGACGCCGTCGAGCACCGTGGCGACGAGGTCCCCGATCGCGGAGTCCTCGGTGTAGTCCATGACCGAGATCAGGATGGCGCCGGCGTTCCGGAGATCGCGCTTGGTGATCGCCGCGTCGATGCTGTTGCGGTGCAGCCTCGACCGGGCATAGACGAGCACGTAGTCGACGTTCTTCTCGGCTTTGAGGCGCGCCATCATGCCCTGGAACACCGGCCGGCCATCCACGGTCGTAGCTGAGCGACCGGGCTCGACGAACTCGGCGACGATCTCGGCGTTCAGTTCGGCAGCGCGACGATGAATGGCCGATCGCTGAGCCGGGAGCGAGATTCCTTCCGGGTCGTAGTCGGTGTTGACCTGTCCGGCCGAGGACACTCGCAGGTAGCTGAATGCCCGCTTGCGTGTGCCCTCCGGCCGGTCGTGCTGGCGCGTGGTCTGCGCCATCTCGGTTCCTCCTCAGTTTCGGGTGATCTCCTCGGCGATCGTGACGAGCACGCGAGCGAGGATCTCGGGGTCGATGCTGATCTGACGAACGGGCCTACGTCGGCGCTTACGGCGGGGCTCGCCCCGGTTCATCCGTCCGTCGTCCGTCCGCGCCTGTAGCTGCGCAGACGCGTGCGCGGAGACGGACGTCCGCGCGGACTATCCACCGGATTCGTCCCGCAGGATTCGCCATCGGCCGCGCCGAACCTGCGTGGCGCGAGGTTGGAGCCGGTCGTAGATCCATGTGCGCCTCATTCCGGTCAGGTGCATGAGTTCGGGTACGAACAGTCCGTGCTCTGGTGCCTCGGCGAGTGCGGCCCAGAGGACGGCTTCGGGGTCTGCCTCGTCGATCGGTTCGTCGTAGCCGCCCACGGTGACGGCCTCGACCGAAACCGGGTCCAGGATGGGACGGTCGGCGGCATACCGCTCGACCGTGGCCCGGACGTCCTCGTCGGTGACGAGGTACGCGCGGGCACGGCGCGGTCGTTGGAAGCCTTCGGCGGAGACGAAGAACTTGCCGGGTGCGTCGAGTTCGTGTGCGTGCCAGCCGGCGGCCACCATGCCCTGCCCGAGGATCAGGTCAGTGTCGCGGCGCTCTCGGACCCGCAGGCAGACTCGGACGTCCATCTGCGACCTGATGGCACCCTTGCCCATGGCTTGCTGAGTCGGGCGTTGGGTCGCGGCCAGCAGCGTCTCGGCGACCGCGCGGCCGCGTCGGGCGATCGAGTCGGCGTAGTCCGCGGCGGCAGGGGACTGCTCGGCTAGTTCCGCGTACTCGTCCACCACGATGACCAGGGCAGGCGTTCTTTCGGTCGGGATCCAGAGCCGCGACGAGGAGTCCGCCATTGCTCGGGCACGGGCTTCGAGGATGCCGACTGCATCGCGCAGCATCACTTCGGCGTCGGCCGGGGTGGTTGCCAGCCGGGCGAGGCAGGGTGCCCACGGGCGCAGTTCCATGCCGCCTTTGAGGTCGATGCCCCAGAGCACGATGTCCGAGCAGGCGACGAGGTTGCCGATGATGACGTTGAGAACGCCACTCTTACCAGCGCCAGCAATGCCGCCTACCAGCACGTGCCGACGCAGCATCGACACTGCGACGTCGGTGGCGTCCTCGAAGACGCCCAGTCGGACCGGGTCGGTGACCGACCGGGCCGCCGGACCGCGCCACGGGACAGCGTTGGCGTGTGGGTCCTCGGCGAGCACCCGCATGACGAAGCGGCCGGCATGGGCCGGGTCGGCCTCGACCCGGACCGCGCCGGGTCGAGTGCCGAGCCCTGATTCGATCGCGGGCACCTGGGCGACGACGTCCGCGACGGTCTGACCTGCTCGTAATGTCATCCGAGCGCGCCAGCCCCACACGTCGACCGCCGCCGACAGCACCCGGGAACCGGCGAGGCCGATCTGTTCCGCCAGATTCGGCCAGGCCTGGATGGTGCGGTCGACCCGCACCCGGGCTCGGCGGCGCCGGTGACGCCACCACGGAATCCCGCAGGTGATCATGGCGGCCAGAAGGACCGATTGCAGTGGCCGATGACCTGGGCCGAGCGTCGTCGCGACGGTCAGCCAGATACCGGCGACCACCGTGGCGACCGCTGCGTAGGCGCGTTCCTCGACCCTGAGGGCACCCCACGGTGCGCCACGGAGTGCCGTCAGGAGAGTCGTCGCGCCGGTAGCGGCGAGCACCCAGCACCACGCCCCTGGGTTCGTCGAATGAAGCCAGAGAGCACTCAGGTCGAGAACGGCGGCGACCGTGACGGGAGCGAGTTCGGAGCGGTAGCGGTAGATGACCCGGCCGAGGGTGGCGAGGATCGCGAACGTCCGGGGCTCGTCCGCGACCAGGAGCAGCGGTTGCCCGCGGCGGCTCCAACGGCGGTGCCGCCGCCCGTACGCCCTCAACGTGGGTTCCTCTGCGCGGCAACTTCGTCGCGTACGTAATAGAGGGGGTCTTCCTCGCCGTCCGCTTGGGCGGCGAGCGTGGCCTGGGCGGCGGCGAGCAGGTTGGCGTGCTCGATCCGAGTCCAGGCGAGCAGTCTGCGGAGCCGTTCCACCTCGGTGAGCACGAGCGGCAGGTCGGCTACGGCGGTCCAGATGTCGAGCCCGGTACGGCTGTTGAGCGCGGTCTTCAGGTGTTTCCAGATGGTCTCCTCGTCGAGGACGGGGTCGATCGCGTCTCCTTTCATTAGAGCTGGGCCTTGGCGAGGATCCGGACGAGGCTGCGCAGGGCGTCCGCGATGTTCGGGCCGATCGAGGACGCGGCGAGCAGATAGCCGAAGAGGGCGCAGATCGTGGCCTGCCAGAGCGGAAGGCCGGCGAAGCGCCAGAGCAGGTAGACGAAGACGGCGAGCAGAAGCACGGCCGAGACGGTGACGGTCATGCGGGACGCCGTCCGTCCCTGCCCCGGCTGTTCGGCTTCCGGCCGGGACCGGTCCGCCGAGCACGGTCGGCACGGCGCCGCTGCCAGCGGCTCCGGTCGGAACACTTGCGGCACTGGCTGGGGTGGTCGGCGTCGAGCCGTGCACCGCAGGTGCACGTGGGCTCATCGGCAGGATTAGACATCTGGTGCCTCCTCTCTTGAGAAGCCGAGTCACCCGAGCCGCCTGTCTAGTAGACATGTACAACATGTTCACTAGATGGGTCAAGGAACATTGGGTGATCGAGGCTTCCGCTGGTGTCGGCGCTTTTGCGTCGACGCCAATGAGAATGCGGCAGATCAGCGGGACGTGATCACTACGTAGCTGGACGTGAAGAAGATGTCTGTCCTAAAGTGAGCGTCTTGCCGGGACGTCCTAGTTTGAGAAGACGATGCCGAACGATCGCCTGCGCACTTCGCTACTCGAACGGGGAGTCACCCCGGCCGATCTCGCCGCCGAACTGAAGGTCGACCCTAAGAGCGTCGAACGATGGATCTCCGGTCGGATTCCGTACCGCCGCCATCGCTATGCCGTCGCGGCGAAACTCGGGGTTGACGAGGCCTATCTATGGCCGGATGCGCTGTCGCGCAGCCAGGTCGCGGACGCCTCGGAGAGTGAGATCGTCAACGTCTACCCGCACCGATGGGCCGTCCCGTCCGAGATGTGGCGCAACTTCTTTGACGCCGCTGAAGCCGAGATCGGCGTCCTGGTCTACGGCGGGCTGTTCCTGTCGGAGGATGCCGGCGTACGCAAGGTCTTCCGGGAGAAGGCCGACATGGGAGTGCCGGTTCGGATCCTGCTTGGCGACCCGAACAGCGAGTCGGTGGCGCAGCGTGGAGCGGACGAGGGTGTCGACGACGCCATGGCCGCGAAGATCCGCAACGCGTTGGTGCTGTACCGACCGCTGCGAGACCTCGACGGCATCGAGTTCCGCTCGCACGACACGGTCCTCTACAACTCGATCTACCGAGCTGACGATCAGGTCCTCGTCAACACCCACATCTACGGCTTTCCCGCGGCTGAAGCCCCTGTTCTCCACCTGCGCAGGGTTGCCGGCGGCACCATGGTCAGCAGCTACCTGGACAGTTTCGAGCGCGTGTGGGACGGCGCGATCCCGTTGGAGTGAGGTCACCAGACATGTCACGCCGTATCGACTACTTCAATGACCCCGATGCGCCGGCAGCGAACTCGATCGTTCCGTCGGTCAACGCCGTCGTGACCGATGACCAGGGCCGTGTCCTGCTGATTCACCGCACGGACAACGACAACTGGGCGCTGCCGGGCGGCGCGATGGACTTCGGCGAATCGTTGCCCGAAGCCGCCATCCGCGAGACGTCGGAGGAGACCGGGATCAAGGTCGAGATCACCGGCCTCGTCGGCATCTATACCGATCCGCGGCACGTCATCCTCTACACCAGCAACAACGAGGCGCGGCAGGAGTTCTCCGTGGTGTTCACGGCGCGCCCAGTCAGCGGAACTCCCACGCCGAGCGAGGAGTCCCGAGAGGTCGAATGGGTGAAGCCGGATGACATTGCCGGGCTGACGATGGACCGCTCGATGCGGATGCGCATCGAGCGGTACCTGGCGCAGGAGGAGCAGCCGTACCTTGGCTGACAGCGGGTGGATCGGCGATGCCGCGGACACCTTCTCCGCTGTCGGCACCGTGGGCGCCTTCCTGGTCGGCTTCAAGCTGCTCCGCAAAGAGCAGCGGCGCGAAGCGGAACGGTCCGAGGACGAGCGCAAGGCGCAGGCCGCGAAGATCAGCGCGTGGGTCGAGATGCACCGCAAGGCAGATGGCGCTCGTGAGCTGGCCTTCCATATTCACAACGCCAGCGACATGCCGATCTACGAGGTCGAGCTACCGCTTCCCAGCGCGGACGGACCGGAGACCACCGAGTTCGTCGGCCTGGTGCCGCCGGGCCAGACCATTCGTCGCCCGGCGCCCGCGGACTGGCTGCGGACGTACGTCGATCC
>KL571234.1:53303-64550 GCA_000715855.1 Actinoplanes liguriensis | reverse complement strand
GACGTACGTCGATCCCGAGCCGATTCAGATCGAATTCCAGGACAGCGCCGGTCGGCGCTGGACCCGCGACGAGCAGGGATCCCTTGCGCGCGCCGACCGGTCGGCAGACTAGCCCGCTCGGAAGCCGGGCATGCCGGTGATCACCCGCACGGAGTGCACGATGCGGGGGCCGACCTCGGCAATGGAGTCGGCGACGATGCTGCCGGGCTCGTAGCGCTCGGCGATCTCCTGAAGCCGTTTCTCCACGTCCATGGGCACGCCGTCTGGGCTCGTTGTCATGTCGCAGAAGACCATCGCGTCCGCCAGCAATCCGTCAACAGCCGGGAATTCGTTCTCCAACTCCTCAGCGAGGCCGCGTCGCCCGGCCTCGACGACGGCGTAGGAGTGGTGGGCGACGAGCCGGCAGATGACGTCGTCGGCATGCGCGACGTCCCGCAGATATCGTGCACCGTCGAGCGCGTGAGAGCCACTGCGGACGAGGCCGGGGGAGTAGCCGATGTCGTGCAGCCAAGCCGCACATGCCACCGTCACGGCATCCTCGCCGAGGAGGTTCGCGATCGACTCGGCCTTGAGGCCGACACCCTGGGAGTGTGCCCAACGGCGAGGCAACACATCGGCCAGCAACTCTTTAGCGAGGTCACGCGCCCACAACACATGCTCCACGGAACTGAGACTAGCGTCTTTGGACGAAACGACCCTTCCCATGGACCGACGCGATGAGGCCAGCACCCTCCAACTCGGCCAGGGCGTGGCGGACAGTTCCGCGGGCGACGCCATACCTCTCGGCCAACGTCGACTCGCTCGGCAATGGATCGCCCGGGGCTAGTTCGCCGGTCTCGATCAGGGCGCGGAGGTCCGTCGCCATGCTGCGGTACTGCGGCAGGACACCGAGGCGTGGCTCGGTGCCACTCAGGACGACTCGTCCTCGGCCGGGCTGGGCAATGAGAAGACCCTCCGTCGCGAGTTCGTCCAAGGCTCGCCGCACGGTGTTCCGCGATACCTCGTAATGCCTGCACAGAGCGGCTTCGGAGGGGAGCGTCGACCCCGGCGGGAACTCGCCGTCGGTGATTCGGGCGCGGATGGCCACGGCGAGGCCTCTGTACGCGCCCCAAGCTGTCGTCCGTGCCGTCAACGGTGCCCATCCTCCCGTCCATCACTGCTGAGCCGAGCGTAGTGGTCACCAGTCACCCAGGCGGAAGCGTCACGCCCGTCTCGACCGCCCTGGTCAGAAACACCGCAAGGTTGGTGGCGACCCCGCAGGTCACTGCGCCGATTCGCACACCGGGAGCGCCCGAACTGTCCCATCCGCTGCGGAGCTCGGGGAACGCCGTACCGACGTCGAAGCCGGCCTCTTCGAGCGCGAGCGCGAGCCGGTCGGCAGCCAGTTGGGCGGCTTCGGCCGGGTGGAGGTTGTCGTCTGCCACGGTTGGCACTCCCTCGAACTCGGCCATCCGGCCTTCCGCATGTTCGATTCAGGATCCATGGGTGATCACGGACTGTGAACCATGTCTTGGGACGTCTTGGGACTTCTTGGCTATGCTGGCCGGAACTCCACTCCCGGGAGGAACGCGATGAAGCACCCTCTGTTCCGGGCAATGCGCTCTGCCAGCCTCGACGTCGTCGATGTGGCTGCGCGGCTCAGTGTCGATCCCAAGACCATCGAGCGGTGGCAGAGCGGGCGGTTGCCGTACCCGCGTCACCGCGCGGCGCTGGCAGCGCTTACCGGCTGGGCCGAACGGGACCTCTGGCCTGGCATCGATGCCCGTGAGCAGGTGGCGCCGGACACCGGGGACATCCTTATGACGTACGCCCAGCGCTGCTCCGTCCCGCCCGAAACTTGGCGGAAGCTGTTCGCTGGTGCTGAGCGAGAGATCGGCATCCTGGCGTACAGCGGGCTCTTCCTTGCCGAAGACGCTGGCGTCTTGGCGATCATTCAAGATAAAGCGCGAGCCGGGGTACGGGTACGCATCGCGCTCGGGGATCCGAATGGCGTCCAGGTCGCCCAGCGCGGCGCCGACGAGCGGATCGGCGAAATGATGCCCGCTCGGATCAACAACGCTCTGACGCTGCTCCGGCCGTTGATCGATCAGCCTGGTGTGTCCGTTCGGCTGCACGACACCGTGCTCTACAGCTCGATCTACCGGGCCGACGATCAGTTGATGGTCAACACCCACGCCTTCGGGTGCGCCGCCTCGCGGTCGCCCGTCCTGCATCTGCGACGGGCGACCGACGAGGGGATGGCCACCACCTACCTCGACTCGTTCGAGAGGGTGTGGGCGGTGGCTCAGGAGTTGCAGGCCCAGCCGACGACGCGGTCGAAGAGGGCGGCCGGGTCAGCATCCCGCTGATCGACGATGGCATCGGCCAGATGAAGGCTGAGATAGATCATCCGAGAGACGCGGTCGGTCGTGGCGACGATGTCTTCCCTAGCCGGCTGGCAGGGCCATGCGGCGCGGCAGTGCTGGCACTCCCAGGACGGACGGTCGGGGACGTGCAGCACGCGGGCCCTCATTCGGAGCCGCCGTTGCTGCGCCAGAGCTGCCCGCGGGTCAGCAGAGGGGTGAGCAGGACCGTCGGTCCATCCCAGGACAAGCGTTGACGAACTCTCGGCGCCGGGCCGGCCGATGCCGCGCTCGGAGTTCCGGCCGGCGCCGGTGGGCGATTGGCGCGGCAGGGCCAGTTGTTGAGCCCGCAGGCGCAGCGTGAGCGCCACGGCGCCCACCAGTGACGTGCCGATCGATGGATAGTTGCTGGGCGGTGCTTCGGCGAGGTCGAGGCCGATGCATGCCGACGCGGTTGTGGCATCGCTTCCTCCGCAAGCTGGCGAACAAGCAGAGGTCCGGCCGTGCGCTGTGGGAGCAAACACGACCGGACCCTGATTGACGCCGTTGCCACCCGCACCGCACGGCTTCGGGGCGCCTCGTGACCCCTGGTGCGCAGCTACCTCGGCGTTGCTCATAGTTTCGAGCTTGCTGAGTTTGACCTCCACCATGTCTCTGCGGACGTCTCACGGACACCTTGTCGTTTCTGAAGCTGTCCTTCGAAGGCTGCTTGCGTGGGATCATTTGATGTATCGGTATCGATAACTGCTTCCTCTTCGGGGAATGGAGTTATTGGCAAATGGACCTGCGAATCGATACTTCCTGTTCTACGTGGGTATGACAGCTTTTGGGTGGAACTTCGGAAATCGGCCTCATCGCACTCCTGCAAGCTGGTGACCAGCCGCTATAGAACGCGGGAGTTCTTAGATGCCGTGTGCTGCTGTCAACCCTCTGAGCCACGGAACCTCTACTGTGAGTGGGGAGGTGGATCGTGCCCGCAAGTTCCGAGGCAGTGATCGCCCGTCTCAGCGACAAGTACAGGTCAGAGCACCTGCATCCCGAAAATGTCACACCCCCCACGTAGCGTTACCCACATGAAGCAGGAGGCAGTGGTGTCCCTATCTTCGCGGCAGAGACCCTTCCGCGGGCTAGCCAACTGGAAGACGGCAGCGGTTACCCTCGTCCTGTTCATCGTTGGGATCTTCCTGCTGTATGTCGGTGACGATCAAACGAAGTTCTGGGACGAACATAAGGGCCTTCAAGCGCTCTGCAACAACCTCGGTGGCCTTCTGGTTGCGTCGCTCGGGCTGGGCCTGCTTTGGGAGTTGGTAGGTAAGAGGGCGTTCGCGAAGGAGATTTTAGAGCAAGCGCGAACTTCTTCGGACGTGCATACCGCTGGGCTTACTCAAGTCGGGACCAATTATCTAAGTGACCCTGAATGGGAAGAGCTATTTTCCGGGTCGACTAAAATCGATCTATTTATAGCGTATGCCAGCACCTGGAGAAACGCGCACCATCATCTCCTAAGTAAATTTGTACAGAACTCAGGAAACCGTCTGCGCGTATACCTTCCCGATCCTGCTGACACGAACACGATTAAGGTCCTTGCTGAGCGCTTTGATAAGACAGCAAACGAGCTCAAGGACGCTATCAAAGAAGCTGAGCTGGCTTTCAGGGCAATCAGAAATAATGGACACGCCGACGTGTCTATATATCATTGTCCGGGCGACCGAGTCTTCAGCTTTTATCGCTTCGATATGCGAGCCGTTATCACTCTGTACAGCCACAGCAAGACCAGAGGGCCCGTCCCGACGCTGGTCTGCCGCAGTCCTGGGAGTCTATATGAATTCGTCAGGGACGAACTCCGTTCGATCGAAAAGTGCAGCAAGGAGGCACCCTAGGCGCAAGTCGCAATCGTTTGCCGCCACGGGCACTGCAAAGTCTCGGATACTTGTTAAAGGCGACCTTGACCGCGAGATGCTTGAAGCCCTCGTTGGTGATGGATTGGTTGCCTGTGATATTGAAACATCTGGCCTTGATCCGCAGACTGAAAAAATTGGCACTGTGCAGCTCTTTAGCCGATCCGTCGGCGCAATTGTAGTGCAAATTGTGCCGTCTAGAAATCCTGTTAATCTTGTTAAGCTCGTCGAAGACGATTCGGTGTGTAAGGTATTTCATCATGCCCCCTTTGACTTGCGCTTTATGGTTGCTCACTGGGCGGTCAAACCTCGCAATGTAGGGTGCACCAAAATCGCTTCGAAGTTAATACGCAAAAACGCATCTTCGGATGAGTACAGTCTTAAAAGCCTTCTTCGGCAAAGGCTTGACGTAGAAATCGACAAGAGCCTCCGGCGTAGTGACTGGCTTGCCGATGATCTAACGGCAGAACAACTCGCCTATGCTTGTGCGGATGTCGAGCACCTGCTGGATCTGTTCGACATTCTTCGCGAAGATCTAGCATCGCGTGAGCTCGATGATCTCTATGAAGCTTGTTTACGATTTCTTCCGGCTCGCGTTTCTATCGACCTCGGGGGGTGGCCGGATGTGTTCCTCTATTAACTAGGACCCGGACGGTGCAGGACAGTTACCGCCCACGACGCAAACGAGCACGAAGTCTCAAAGTTAGCGATAGCGCCTCCGTTCGTGGAGGATTGCTTGAGCTGCGAGAACGGTCGACGGCTCTCCGGAAGCGTCGGCGCTGTTGTTTCGGAATTCGGGGAAGTGCGATGACGGCACAGTTCCGGCGGAGTGCCGTCGTGTTGAGGCGATTCAGAGCGGTAGTGTGAGTCCGTCCCGGAAATATTGCAAATTCTTAGTAAGAACCTCCACGGTTGACCCGTAAGCCGATAGACGCTGTTAGGGAGAAATTTCCTCGCCGAATATCCTGATCTTAAATACCGGGCCTAGTCGGATCTAGTTGTCCGAACCATTTAGAAGATCCGGTCGTCCCGCATGCCTTTCGAGGATTCCCCTCGCCGATTGTCCATTCGCTCAAAAAGCTGCCAGAGCGCGGAGCCGGTAAAATCTTGACGCAGCCTTATTCGGGCAGTTCCGAATGGTGTACTTACACAAACTCGAACAAAGTCGCGCCATCGCAACCTGCGTGAGCCGAGGACGTCATCGAGGGTTGAAATTGGTATAGCCCAGGTCTGCAAGTCATGTGCGCGGAGTCGGTGGGGTAAGTCGGGGCCCCTTTCTAGGTGGTAGTTCACGATTGTAAGCGGTCTATTGGATATCCCTAGAATAGAATTTCCTACCCATAGGCCTATGGAGTCAATGGTTATCTCGGCTCGTCCCTTATTTGTGGCGTAGATGAAGATCCACCCATGACCAGGTCTTCCGCGAACAATCCGGGCACGAATCTTGAGACGTGATCCCCCACTTCGGTAAGCCAGTGTCGCTACAGCCAGAGAAGCCGTGGCCACGACTGCCGCGTACGTTGCAGTCGCCATCGTCCATGTCAAACCCATGACTCGGATCGTGACACGTTGATGCACGTTGGAAGCGCCAAGTTTGCGAGAACCAAGGCCGTAGGAAGCGGCGCCCCCATTGTGATGGTCGCGGCCGGCGGGTGCTCAGCCTCTCATGCGTCTGTCCGACTTCGCCGTAAAGGCGTTGGTCAACTCGAAGATCGTCCAGACTTGGATCTTTAACCGGACATCATGCTCGCAGCACTTCATCACAGACACCGCGAATAGCGAGTTGTGGGTCATCTCCGCGCGCTTGCGTCGCAGGCAGCCGAGTCGCCTCCTCGGCGCCCAGCTGAATCCTAATAAGTGTGAATGGGGCATATGGTTGATTCCGGGTAGATGCACCTCAGCCGGCCTGAGTAGAGCCATGTCGATCGAGAAGATTCGCCATCCTCAACGCTAGACTTCCTCATTGATGCGGTCGCTACTAAAGGTGCCCGGTCATATCAGCGCGGGTAGTTCACACGCGGAGCAGCAAGGAGGCACTGGTGCCGGAGTTTCATGTCGAGGTCAGCGCGAATGACGATGACCTCGCCGAGCTCTGTCACATGTACTGGGAGATCAAGGAGGACGGCTCGTTTTCGCATACCGTGAAAGCTTTGTCGGAACGGTTCGGTCAGCCGTCTCACAAGATCAGCAAGATTGTGGCAGAGGTGTGCGTCGCGCGTTCTGCAAGCCGCCGCTGCATTGATTGTGATAAAGGTTTTGAATTCAGATCTCGTGCTAGCTGGACCGCATCCGGCAGATATGCTGCTGAGAAATGCCAGGGCTGCATAGAGCGGATTCAGCGGGAAGCAAAAGAAGCGCTGGATAGGGCGAATTCTGCCATGCATCTCGAAATAGCGAAGCGCCACGCTGTGCGTGATCACGATTTTACCTTCCGTGCCGTCGATCTTGATTTGCGAGCAGCGTTCTTCCTGGCGGCACTTCTAGAGGATGGCGAAGATTTCGCTCAGGATGCGACTGTCCCGATCGCTGATCGAACGGATCAGCTGACTCCGACCTCCGAATATGACTTCAAAGCGCTGGAAACGCTGATTGATCAAGGAATCATAAGTGTTCATCCATCGTCTTCGTTGGAGGCGTTCACCCGGAACGATGACGGTAGTCTCGGCGACTCATACTATCCGGTTCGAGCTTCGTATTATCTGGTCGGAACGGGTACGCCTCAAAGCCGTGCTGAGGGGTTCAGAAAGGATCTCTCTGAAGTAATTTCGCGCGAGTCCTGGCCTGATCACTGGAGTGATCAGCTTCCAAGCTTCTGGTTTGAGATCGCTGCGGAGGAGTGCAAGGCACGCCTCGTGTACCTCCTTCGGCAACACGGCTTGGAATTCACGCCGGGACAGAAGACTGACGATGTCTTCCGTCGCGCCCTCAAGTGGTATTCCATTGGCCAAATATACTATTTTATTTATCGAGCCACCAAGGATTCCGCGGCGTACGCGGCACGTAGAGAGGTGCCCAAAAAGCAGGCGGCTAATAGTGCGGTCACGAGGATCGCTGCCGAAATTGACCGAGTGTACGCTCAAGGATGGCAGGTCAGCGTATTTCATCGTGACTCAAAAGTTCCTATCTCGACGCTTTCGCACATCCTTTTTATACGCGCTCTCAAACTGGATAATCCCATGGCGTATTCTCCGGTTGACCTACCTGTGCGACGTGCGGGATTTGAATTGGCGTGGGCAAAAATCGACTCGACGGCCTTTGAGCGTCTCATATTCCGACTGGTCGAGGAGACTGAAGGATATGAGAACGTCGAATGGTTGATGCATACCAACGCTCCGGATCACGGGCGAGACGTGAGTGCGACACGCCTGCGACGAGACCCGTTGAGTGGGCATAGCTCCCAGCGAGTGGCGATACAATGTAAGCATTACCTGTCACGCGCCGTCCGTGATGTCGATGTGAGTTCGGCTATCGTAAGTATCGACCACTGGCGCGATCCTTCTTTCGATGTATTAGTAATGGCAACGAGTGGTCGTTTCACCTCTGATGCCGTTGCTTGGATTGAGCGTCACAATGCACGTGGCGGTCATCCTCGCATCGAGGTCTGGAATGATGCCCGTCTTGAATCGCTGCTAAATGAAAGACCGCATCTTATTCGAGATTTTGAACTGCGCTGACTGTGAGGTCAGCGACCTATTTTGTTAATTCTTACTTCCGTTGGGCCTGCGGGTCGGCCAACGGCCTAGAGCGGGTGCAGCTCAGAAAGGCCCGGCTGCACAGCGCGAAGCGTGTGCAGCCAGGCCTCGATCAACGTCGTTGTCACACGCGGCAGGTATAAAGAAGTCGGCGTTGGCCACCTAGAGCGTGGCTGCCTCGACGTTGCTTGCAGCCTCGACCGCGTAGTGCATCGGCCCAGCCTCGTCCGACTGGATGTCCGAGGTGTCTCTTTTCGTCCATGCGAGCCCGCAGGTAGGACTACTTGACGGACCGCCTCAGGTGTTCGACCTGGTCGCTGAGGTTCAAGTAAGAGGTCAACACCTCCACAAGAGGCGGGGCCGTGTGTTCGCGGAAAAGCGCGGACCGCGGCCCCTCGTGATGTCTGCTCCGGGGCCGAGCCCCGGACGACCCGCGGTGTGGCGGTCGCGGTCGGCTGGTCCACGAATGGGTCGGTGGGGGCGCATGGCGTGCTGCGGGCTCGCAAAGCCGACAGCTCGGTGACTTTACCCCTCGCCCGGTCACCTTGCCGGGGAAGCATTCGAGGGGGTCGCCCGAGCTGTGATCGCCGTTTTCAGGACAGGATGGGTGCCGGCTGCCTACCACGAGGCAACCGGCACCCATCGCTGGTCAGGCGGCTGGTCCGTAGACCGCCAGCTCGGTGGAGTCCATGAACGTGCAGCCGTTCGCGGTGGCCGGCTGGCCGGCCGCGCAGAGCCCGGCGTCCTGCGCCTGCGTGGTCAGCATCGTGTACCGGACGTACTCGATGGCGTCGCCGGTGCCCGCGGCCAGCGCGACCGGGGTGGGCGTGACGGTGCCGGCCGGGAACGTGCCGCTCGCGGCGACGATCCAGGTCTTGCCGTCCTTCGACGTCTCGATCCGGTAGCCACCGGTCGAGGCCGTCGCGTCGTCACCGCAGGTGGCCGACGGGTTGACGACCAGCTGCGCGACGTTGACGACGTCGGACAGGCGGATCACGGCGTTCTGGCCTTCGGCCGAGACGTCGGAACCCCAGCCGGAGATCTGCGACTGATCGATCAGTTGACCTGGGCCACAGCCGTACGGCGTGTAGTCCGGACCGGTGGCGCTGATGATGCCCGCGCCGCCGGAGGAGGCCGCCCAGTCCCGGCGGACCGCCCAGTTCTCCGCCCTGGTGCCCGAGTTGATCGACACCGTCTTGACGACCTGGTCGTAGCCGGCGCCCCGCGCGTACACCTTGGCGTACGTGCCCGGGATGATCCCCGAGATCTTGTAGGTGCCGTCTGCCGCCGTGGTGGCGCGGTAGTCACCGGCGAAGCCGGAGGCGTGCCCGCCGAAGGCGATGGTCAGGCCGACCACCGGGGCCTTGGTGTCCTGGTCGGTCACCTTGCCGGTGAGCGTGCCGCGCGGGGTGCTCGCGGCCGGCGGCATCGAGAAGTCCTCGACCGGCTGGGCGTCGTCGCCGTCGATGGCGGCGGCGAAGTAGCCCATGCCACGCTTGGCGAAGACCTTCCAGATGGTCTTGGCGTTCTTGCCTTTGTTGACCACCAGATCGGCCGCGATGATCGAGTTGCGCATGTCCAGGTAGGACGGGTTGTCCGGGGACAACTCCATGCCGCGCGTCACGATCGATTCGGTCTTCTTGCTGCCGAGCGCGCGGCGCAGGTCCCACAGCGTCTGGGCCCAGATCTCGCCGTCCGCGTGCACCTCGACGCCACGCGACGAGATCTTGCCGTAGTCGCCGTACGTGTAACCGCCGGGGCCGGCTCCCGGGGTGCCGGGACAGGCGGCCGCGACGATGCCGACGGTGCAGTCGAGAGCCTCGCTGCGGATGGTGCCGCCGGCCGTCCAATACTTACCGATCAGCACGTCACCGGGCTTCGCGGTGTCCTTCTCCAGCCCCGCGGCGTGCAGGTAGTCCTCGGCGTACCAGTCGCTCCAGGCCTCGCCCATCGCGCCACCCTGGACGTTGCTCAGGGTGGAGTTCCCGGCGGCGTCGATGACGAGCCGGTTCGACAGGCCGTGCGTGTACTCGTGGAACACGACGTCGGACTCGTCGCCGGTGTTCGCGGCGACCGCATCCGAGGCCGGGTTCAGCAGGTACATCTGCATCACCGGCGGGATGCCGTCCGGCGGGGTGTTCATGTTGGCGTTGTCGGTGTGGTCACCGTCGGGCAGACCGTTCGCGGTGTTGGCGCCGTCCATTGCCTGGCCCTGCACCGCGTCGCCGTCCTGCGCCTCGAAGTTGCCCGCCGCCCGGGTGAAGCCGATCGGCGAGGACTTGAGGTGGTCGTGGAAGGTTCCGAGGAAGGTGAAGAGCTGTACCGCGTTCTGCTTGCGGTTGACCTGCCACGAGTTCGCCGTCTTCGGGTCCCACGAGCAGGGGTACGCGTCCGAGCAGAGACCGCCCACCTCGTCGTTGAAGTCGACCAACGGGTAGTCCCACCGGTGCAGGCCGGACGGGCCGACCTCCTCGGCCGGGTCAGCCTGGTTGTTGTCGTTCACGTCCGAGTAGACGTGCGCGACGTTGCCGGACAGTTGGCGCGCGTTGTTCGGCAGCCAGCCCTTGGCGGTCAGGTCGACCTTCTGCTGGACGCCGCCCTTGGGCGCGCCCGGGTAGTTCTTCCACACCTCGGCGGAGTCGTTCGCGATCGTGCTGTGGCGGTAGAGCACCTCGCCGCTGGCCGCGTCGATGACGTGCACGTAGCCCTCGTCGACGACGATGGTCTGCCAGGCCAGGCGCGGGCCCGAGAGGGTCTGGAACCAGACCTTCTTGGCGGTGCCGTTGTCGCTGAAGGTGGTCGTGCCGGCCGCCGTCTTGGTGGCTTTGGCGGTGGATGTGCCGAGGACGTCCTTGACCGCCGCGGCACGCGCTCCCGTGGCGGTCACCTTGGCGGCGCCGGCGGTGGAGGGCAGTGCCTTGAGCGGCGACCCGTCCACCTGCACAAGGCGGCCGTCCTTGGTGACGTGCGCCTTCAGGCCGTTGCCGAACACCGGCACGCCGTCGGCCACCTGTACCCAGCTGAGGTGGTGGGTGCCCGCGACGTCGACGTAGTCGCGGCGCAGCTCGAGCGTGGCGAGGTCGGCCGCGTCCAAGCCGAAGACCTCGGGGTGGGCTTTGATGTAATCGAGCGCGATCGTGGTGGGCTTCTTGCGGCTCGGGCCGGTCAGGAAGCCGTCCAGCTTGGCTACCCGGCGCGGGGTGCCGGTAGCCCGATCGATGTCGATGATGCCCTGCACACCGAGCTGGTTGCGCATGGCCTGCACCGCCGAAGCCGATGGTGCGGATGCGAAGGCGCGGCTCAGTGCGGCGCTCT
>KL571234.1:44257-52973 GCA_000715855.1 Actinoplanes liguriensis | reverse complement strand
GCTCCCACCCGCCGGGTTGCGGACGGTACGGATAACGGTCTCAAACTCAGCCCCTCTCGACCGGGCTAAGACACGACCCGACTCCGGGGTTAGCCGGGCGCCGGCCCGCACCTCACTTGTGTGGCCCGTCGATGGGTGATGCTCTTGGCCATCGGTGTACATAACTAGAGCTGTATTTGGATCTTTACCAATTCGAGATCACGTCGCGGAGTGTGCCGTGGTTGCGGCGGGGCCGTTTCGGTTTGTCTGCTCCGGGGGCCGAGCCCCCGGAATGCCCGCGTTGCGAGGTTGGGGTGGCGGCGATCAGTCGACCACGTCAAGGTGCCCGGTTCTGATTCGTCGTGCCTATCTCGATCCGCTTATCCCGCATCGTCACGTCCCGCGCTTCGCGGGTCGGGGTTCCGGTCTTGATGCCGGGCCGGGCTGACGGCTGGCGGCGGGGGGTTCAGGGCCTTGCCCAGTTCGGTGGCCAGGGCTGTCAGTTCGGCTGCGGACAGGTTCTTCACCCGCTGGGCTTGCAGGTCCAGCTTGGTGCCGTCGGCGCGGGTGATGGTGACCTTGGTGTTGCCTGTTCGATGGCGTAGCCAGGCGATCACCAGGCTGGCGAAGGTGCCCAGAAGGGTGGGACCGAGGTCGACGATGATCATGGCGACTGACTGGCTGATGCCCCCGGCCTGCCGGCCATCGTCGATGAGGTGAACGCGGCTCCGGAGTTGCGGCTGCTGATCGAGGAAGGCTGCCAGGTCGCCCTCTTGCCGGCCCGGATCGCGGTGGTCGCTTGCCTGCACGGTGATTCGCACCGCGTCGCCCCCTTGTGTCTGCGGAAACGGTGGATCGGGGCCGGCTGTCGTCCTGTCGGATCGTGGTCCGTAAATGGGAAAGCGCGCTACGGCCCGGTTGCACCATACTCACTGGCGTCGTTATTCAAGAACATGATTCTCGGGGGGATCGGTGGCGGAGGAAACACAGGACGGCGGTCAGATCAGCACCGCGACGACACCGCTGGTGACAGTCGTCCCGGACCGGCCCGTACCCGGCAGAGAAATGGCGAGCCGGTTCACCGTCGGGCGTCCCGCGGACTTCGTGAGTGTCACGTCGTGGCTTCGGGCCGGCATTCTGCGGAACGCGCGCGGGGTCGTCGCGGCGTTCATCGCGGCCTGGCTCTACGTGCCCGGTGCGCTGTTCGCAGCCGCGGTTCTCGCCGTTACCAGTGGGATCGTGGCCTACTTCTACAGCGGGCTGCGTGGTGGGCGAACCCTTCCGGAATCGGCACGGTCGGTGCCGTTCCTCGGCGATGCCATGGAGAACCTGCTGGACAAGTCCAGCGGTGTCCAGGCCGCGGTCCTCGCGGTGCTGCTCGGCGCGCTGATCGGTTTCCTGCTCGGAGTAATCTGGGTGTTCCTCGGGCCGTTTCAGGAGAGTGTCGTCGACGGGGCGATGACCGTCGTGGGCGCGATCGTCATCGGGTTCGTGGTCGGCCTGCTCTACACGCTCTATCGGGTGCTGTTCGAGCACCGCATCCTCGCCGTCACCGGGGCGCGCCGGTTGAGCCGCCGGGAAGCCGACTTGCTCCTGCCGCTGGTTCGCAGTGCCGCGGATCGGCTGGGACTCCGGAACCACCCGGAGGTGCTGACCCACGACAGTGCGGAGGCGGCCGCCTATGCCCACACCCGGCACATCGTCATTCACAAGGGCATGATTGACAGCTTCATCCACACCCCCGACGCGATTGCCGCGACCATCGCCCACGAGCTCGTCCATTGGCGAAACGGCGACGCGGTCTCGACCGCTTTTGTCCGCGGTGTGGCTCTTCCGCTCTATGTCGTGCAGGCGGGCGGCGGATGGCTCCGTGACCGGACCCGGAACGGTTTCCTGCGGTTTCTGATCTGGCTGGCGCTCTGGCCGGTCTTCATCACCGTGCAGTATTTCGTGGCGCCGATGCAGGCCTCGGATTCGCGGCGGGCGGAGTTTCGCGCCGACGAGGGCGCCGTACTGGCCGGATACCGGGCCGGCATGCGGAAGGTTCTGAACCGGCTCCGTTCCTTCGAGGGCGGCCGCAACGGCTGGAACGCTGCCATCTGCGCCACCCACCCGGCCAACGAGCTGCGGTTGGAGGCCATCGAGGAACCGGGTAAGGACTATCCGCTGCCGGACGAGGACGCTCCGGCCTTCCCGTTCCCCGTCATCGTCACCGAACCCGGCGTCTGAGCGGATGGCGGATCGGATGGTCGTGACAGCCGCATGCCCGCACTGCCGGACCGCCCTGCTGCCGGGCCTCGACGGATGTCTGCGTTGCGGACATCCGGTCGACGCCCCGGTTCAGGCCTGTACGGAGTGCGCGCACCCCAACACCGTGGCGGCCCGCTTCTGCTCGCACTGCGGGCATCGTCTGGGAACGCCGGCCGCCCCGCCGGAGTCACCGGGTGACCTCGCGGCTGCCGGAGCGAACGAGATCTTCGTCAGTGCCACGTCGCGGACTCCTCGGCCGCTGATCGTTGCGGCCGCCATCCTCGGAGTCCTGATCCTGGGCGTGTCCGTTGTCAAAGCCGTGCAGAGTGTCTTTTTCGACCCGGTGAACACCGTCGAGGCGTACTTCTCGGCGCTCGCTGACCGGGACGCCGCCGAGGTCATGAACACGCTCGTGCCGGGTGACGCGGGCGAGGTCAGCCTGCTGACCTCCGAGGTGCTCGCTTCGTCCGGGTACGAGCCGCCCGTCGACGTCAAGGTGCTGGAGTCGACGATGACGGAAGGCGGTGCGGCCCCCTCCGAGGATCCCTATGACGACACCCCGGTGGAGATGGCCGCGGTACGTGTCGAGTACAGGCTGGGCGGGGAACGTGCGGAGGAGGTCCTCTACCTGCGACAGGATGAGGCCACCTCGGTAGGGATCTTCCACCGCTGGCGGATCATGAACGGGGTCGAGACCCTCGCCGTGTCCGCGCCGGGCGTCGACGCGGTCGTCGTGGCGGGTGCCACTCTGACGCCTGATCCCGAGCAGGACGGGATCAGGCTGAGTGCCTATCCCGGGACGTACCGGGTCGGCCTCGCCGAGCATCCGCTGTGGTCGGCAGATGAAGTCGTCACACGGGTCGGTGATCAGTCCACACCCGAGGTCGTGGCGGTGCTCCAGCCGACCCTGAAGGAGAGCGCGCGCTCCGTCGTCGACGAGAGGATTCGCGCTTATCTGGACGGATGTGCCAAGTCGACCACCACGAGCCCGCCCGGGTGCCCGTTCTCCTCCTACAACTGGCAGGAGGTACGGAACGTGCGCTGGAAAATCGACGAGTACCCGCGGTACACCCTGCTGGAGGATGAGGGGGGTCTGCGCGTCCGCACCGAGGAGTCGGGCAAGGCGAGCGTCACCGGGACCGAGGTGTCGAGCTGGTCGAGCCAGACGTCTCCGTACAGCGATGACGTGACCTTCGATATCGCCGGAACGGTGTCGGCTACCGGAGGCCAGGTTCTGTTCGTACCTCAGTGAGTTCGTACCCAAGCGGGATCGATGCGGCCCTATGAGATGAGGGCCTGGGGTGCATGCTTAGGTTGAGGTTACTGAGAGTGATGTGATGAGTTGTAGTGTGACAGCGGTCATGGGAGGGCGTTAAGCTACCGGCGAGTAACAAGCTCATGCCTTGAACGCGTTCATGGTCGGCATCCGTGAAGACACCCACATTCACGTTTCCGCCGTAGGTCCGGCAGCGTCGCTAGAACTACATGGGAGTCGATTGATGATCATTGGTGTTCTTGGGGAGTCCAGCCCGGGGGAGAGGCGGGTCGCGGCGACGCCCGCGACCGTCGGGCAGTTGCTCAAGCTGGGATATGAGGTGGTGGTCGAGCCGGGTGCGGGACGCCAGGCGTCCTTCGCGGACGAGGCGTACGCGGAAGCCGGCGCCACGATCGGCGACCCGTACGAGGCCGACGTCGTCTTCACGATCAACCCGCCCGAGCCGGCGCGGCTGGACCGGCTCAAGGCCGGGGCGACGCTGGTCGGCGTCTTCAGTCCGCGGCTGAACGAGGAGCTCGTCCAGGAGTTCGCGCGGCGGCCGATCACCGTGCTGTCGATGGACGCGGTGCCGCGGATCTCACGGGCGCAGTCCCTGGACGTGCTCTCGTCGATGGCGAACATCGCCGGTTACCGCGCGGTGGTCGAGGCGGCCCACGCGTTCGGGCGGTTCTTCACCGGTCAGGTGACCGCGGCCGGCAAGGTGCCCCCGGCAAAGGTGCTGGTGGCGGGCGTCGGCGTGGCGGGTCTCGCGGCGATCGGCGCGGCCGGCAGCCTGGGCGCGATCGTCCGGGCCACCGATCCCCGTCCGGAGGTCGCCGACCAGGTCAGGTCGCTCGGCGGGGAGTACCTGGCGGTGCAGGCGGCGGACGTCGAGGTCTCCTCGACCGGGTACGCCAAGGAGATGTCCGACGACTACAACGAGCGGGCCGCGCGGCTCTACGCCGAGCAGTGCACCGATGTGGACATCATCATCACGACCGCGCTGATCCCGGGGCGGCCGGCGCCACGGCTGATCACCGAGCGCATGGTCGCGAGCATGAAGTCCGGCAGTGTCATCGTCGACATGGCGGCCGCGAACGGCGGGAACGTCGAGGGCACGGTGGCCGGCGAGGTGGTGACGACCGCGAACGGTGTGACCATCATCGGGTACACCGATCTGGCCGGGCGACTGCCGGCGCAGGCGTCCCAGCTGTACGGCACCAACCTGGTGAACCTGATGAAGCTGATGACCCCGGAGCGCGACGGCCGGCTCGTCCTGGACTTCGAGGATGTCGTGCAGCGATCGATCACGGTCGTACGCGATGGGACTTTGACCTGGCCTCCGCCGCCGGTGTCAGTATCGGCAGCGCCGAAAGAGCAAGCACCCAAGGAAATCGCACCCGCGAAAGCGTCAGAAAAGCCGAAGAATCGGACTCTGCCTGTCGTTGGCGTCAGCGCCGCGCTGCTGTTCCTGCTCACGGCGCTCGCCCCCGTGGCGCTGCGCGGGCACCTGACCGTGTTCGCGCTGGCGATCGTGATCGGTTACTACGTGATCGGGCACGTGCATCACGCTCTGCACACGCCGCTCATGTCGGTGACCAACGCGATCTCCGGGATCATCGTGGTCGGCGCCCTCCTGCAGCTCGGCCACGGCGGCGCGGCCGTCACCGCGCTGTCGTTCGCCGCGATCCTGCTGGCCAGCATCAACGTCTTCGGTGGCTTCGCGGTGACCCGCCGCATGCTCGCCATGTTCACCAGGAGCTGACGCCGATGACCATCGAAACCGCCTCCCAGGCGGCGTATCTCGTCGCCGCCCTGCTCTTCATCCTGGCGCTGGCCGGACTGTCCCGGCACGAGAGCGCCAAGCTCGGCAACACCTTCGGGATCGCCGGCATGGCGCTGGCACTGATCGCGACGGTCGCTCTGGCCATCGACGACGATCTGAGCGGTACGGGACTGGCCCTGCTCCTGGTCGCCACCGGAATCGGCGCCACGATCGGCCTGTACCGCGCCGGCAAGGTCGAGATGACCGGCATGCCGGAGCTGATCGCGCTGCTGCACAGCTTCGTCGGCCTCGCCGCGGTCCTCGTCGGGTGGAACGGATACCTGCACGTCGAGGCCGACTCCGACGGGGCGGAGGCGGCCGCGCTCGCCGGTCAGGACCTGCTCGGCATCCACAGCGCCGAGGTGTTCATCGGGGTGTTCATCGGCGCGGTCACGTTCACCGGGTCCATCGTGGCCTTCCTCAAGCTGTCCGCGCGGATCAACTCGCGCCCGCTGACGCTGCCCGGCAAGAACCTTCTCAACCTGGGCGCGCTCGCCGCGTTCGTGCTGCTCACCGTCTGGTTCGTGATCGACCCGCAGCTCTGGCTGCTGATCCTGGTGACCGCGGTCGCGCTGGCGCTCGGCTGGCACCTGGTCGCCTCGATCGGCGGCGGGGACATGCCGGTCGTGGTGTCGATGCTGAACAGCTACTCCGGCTGGGCGGCCGCGGCCTCCGGCTTCCTGCTCTCGAACGACCTGCTGATCGTGACCGGGGCGCTGGTCGGATCGTCCGGCGCCTATCTGTCGTACATCATGTGCAAGGCGATGAACCGCTCGTTCATCTCGGTGATCGCCGGTGGGTTCGGGATCGAGGCCGGGCCGTCCGACGACACCGACTACGGCGAGCACCGCGAGATCCAGGCGGACGCCGTCGCCAAACTGCTCACCTCGGCCCAGTCGGTGATCATCACACCGGGGTACGGGATGGCGGTCGCCCAGGCGCAGTACGGCGTCGCCGAGCTGACCCGCAAGCTGCGTGAGAAGGGCGTCGACGTCAAGTTCGGCATCCACCCGGTCGCCGGCCGGCTGCCCGGGCACATGAACGTGCTGCTCGCCGAGGCGAAAGTGCCCTACGACGTGGTGCTCGAGATGGACGAGATCAACGACGACTTCGCGCGTACGTCGGTGGTCCTGGTGATCGGCGCCAACGACACCGTGAACCCGTCCGCCACCGAGGACCCGTCCAGCCCGATCGCCGGGATGCCGGTGCTGAAGGTGTGGGAGGCGGCCGAGGTGATCATCTTCAAGCGCTCGATGGCGTCCGGTTACGCGGGCGTGCAGAATCCGCTGTTCTTCCGGGAGAACAGCGCGATGCTCTTCGGCGACGCGAAAGAGCGCGTGAACGACATCCTGCGCTCGTTCTAGTCCTTTATCGGGCCCCTGAGCTTGCGCCAGAGGAATTCCAGGCTCAGGGCCTCGATGAGGGCAGCCTGCTCGTTGTCCGCCGCGCCGCCGTGCCCACCCTCCACATTCTCGTAATACGCCACCTCGTGACCGAACTCGCGCAGCAGCGCCGCCATCTTGCGGGCATGACCGGGATGCACACGGTCGTCCCGGGTCGAGGTCAGAAAAAGAATTGGGGGGTACGGACGGTCCGGCCGGACATTCTGGTACGGCGAGTACTCCCGCAGGAAGGCCCAGTCCCGCTCGTCGTCCGGGTCACCGTATTCGGCGGCCCACGACTTACCGGCCAGCAGTTTCGTGTATCGCCGCATGTCGAGCAACGGAACCGAGGCCACCACCGCCCCGAACAGTTCCGGATAGCGCGTCAGCATGACTCCCATGAGCAGCCCGCCGTTGCTGCCACCGGTGATGCCGAGCCGCTCCGGCGTGGTGATCCCCCGGGTCGCGAGATCGGCGGCGACCGCGGCGAAATCCTCGTACGCCCGAAGCCGGTTCTCCCGGAGCGCCGCCCTGTGCCAATCGGGACCGTATTCACCGCCACCGCGAATGTTCGCCACCACGTAGGTGCCGCCGCGGGCCAGCCAGCCACGCCCCCGCGCGCCGCTGTAGCCGGGCAGCATGGAGATCTCGAAACCGCCGTACCCGTTGAGGATCGTCGGCTGACCATCCTCGCCGCCGACCACGAAATAGGGCACGCGCGTCCCGTCGGCGGAGACGGCGAAGAACTGCCGCACCGACATGCCGGCCGTGTCGAAGAACGCGGGCTCGCGCTTGAGGACCTCGGCCGGGCGACCGACACCACCCAGGCTGAGAGTGTCCGGCTGGAGAAAGCCCTCCGAGGAGATCAGGTACGAGTCGTCGCGGTCCGGATCGGTCTCGACGATCGCGAGGTCGTCCATCCCGGTCGCGTCGCCGAGCCGTTCCCGGCGCCAGCCGTCCGGCCCCGGGGTCAGCACGTACGCCCGGGTGCGGACGTCCGTCATGGTGACCAGGAGCAGGTGGTTGCGGGTCCACACGTAGGAGCGGAGCGACGTGTGGTCGTCGGGCTCGAAGAGGGCGGTCAGACGACGTACCCCGGAAAGATAATCGTCGAAATCGGTCACCAGCAGGGTGCCGGGCGGATGACTCACCCCGCCGGCCGTCCACGCCGACCGCAGCCGGATCAACAGCCACTCGCGGTGCCAGCCGCAGTCGGCGTCCTCCGGCACGTCCAGGCGGACGAGATCGCCGGCGGGTGAACGCAGATAGACCTCCCGCCGGTAGAAGTCGACCAGGCGCAGCACCGAGTCGCGCTCGAAACCGGGCGACGAATCGTGACCGGCGCCGACCAGCACATCGTCCGGCTCACCCTCGAAGACCGGCTCGGCCTCGGACAGCGGAGTGCCGCGCCGCCACCGCTTGACGACCCGCGGATAGCCCGACGAGGTCAGCGAGCCGGGCCCGAAATCGGTCCCCACATAGACGTGATCCGCGTCGATCCAGCCGATGTCGGTCTTCGCCTCCGGCAGCGCGAACCCGTCCTTGACGAAGGCGCGCTCGACCAGGTCGAACTCGCGGACCACCACCGCGTCGGCGCCGCCCCGGGACAGGCTGACCAGGCAGCGGTCATAGCTGGGCCGCAGGACCGTCACGCTGCCCCACGTCCAGTTCTCACCCTCGGCCGCGTTCAGCGCGTCGACGTCGAGCAGCACGTCCCACTCCGGCTCGTCCCGGCGGAACTGCTCCGGAGTGGTCCGTCGCCACAGGCCGCGCGGATGATCGGCGTCACGCCAGAAGTCGTAGTAGAAGCCGTCGCCGCGCCAGCCCGGATACGGAATCCGCTCCTTGCTGTCGAACGTCTCCCGGATCGCGTCCTTCAGCCGCGCGAACTCCGCGTCACCGAACTCGCCGAGCGTCTCCGCGTTCCGCTCGGCGACCCACCGCGACGCCTCGGGGGAGTCCAACTCCTCCAGCCAGAGAAAACGGTCGTCCGCCACGGCCACCCCCAGCCTCGATCAATGGCTC
>KL571234.1:40068-44025 GCA_000715855.1 Actinoplanes liguriensis | reverse complement strand
ATCCATGGCTCGACGATCGCACCCCCGGGCCGGTCCCCGCAATGCGCGATCCGTGGGCTGTGGACGGGCTCACGGCGTACCCAGGAAAGGGTTTCGGTCTTGATCGGTCCTCAGGGGAGATCGAAAGGGAGCTTGATGCCCTGCAGAGCGTCCTTGCACGGGCAGGTGCGCTCGGCCGGAAGCTTCGTCACCGCGTCCAGGAGGACGTCGCGCAGGCGGGCCGTGTTCTCCGCGAAGACCCCGAACACCTCCTCCTGGGTCACGCCGTGATCGCCCTCGACGCCCGCGTCCAGATCCGTCACGAGGGCGATCGCCGTGTAGCAGAGTGCCAGCTCGCGGGCCAGGACCGCTTCCGGGTGACCGGTCATGTTCACGATCGTGCCGCCGATCGAGGTGAACCAGCGGGACTCGGCGCGGCTCGAGAACCGCGGGCCCTCGATGACGACCATGGTGCCGCCGTCGACAGCGTTCACCCGGGCGGCGGAATCCAGGACCGTGGCGCGGCCCGCCGGACAATACGGATCGGCGAAGGACACGTGCACCGCGCCCTCGTCGTAGAACGTCTGAACCCGGCCGCTCGTCCGGTCGATCAACTGATCCGGCACCACGAACGTGCCCGGGCCCAGCTCCGGACGCAGGCCGCCGACCGCGCACGGGGCAACGATCTGGCGCACCCCGAGCGAGCGCAGCGCCCACAGATTCGCCCGATAGGGAATCCTGTGCGGCGGGAACCGGTGGTCCCGGCCGTGCCGTGGCAGGAACGCCACCCGCCGCCCGCCGACCTCGGCAATCGTGATCTTGTCGGATGGCGGACCATACGGCGTCTCGACGTCGTGTTCAATGGCGCCGTCGAGCAGTGCGTACAGCCCGGATCCGCCGATGACGCCGATCTCTGCTGCCGGGGGTGACGGGTTCATGTGCAGACCTTATCCGTGGCCGGAAACGCAGGCTAATGTGCTGACATGGCGTTGACGTCGGACGGCGGAAGGAACCCCGTGTTCGGTGAGGGGCAGCGGATCGGAGGCCGGTCGGTGGAGTCGATGACCGGTCAGCTGCTGGTTGCCACGCCCACCCTCAAAGATCCGAACTTCGACCGTACGGTCGTGCTGCTCGTCGCCCACGAGCAGGGCGGCGCCCTGGGGGTGGTCCTCAACCGGGCCACCGAGGTTCCGGTCGCCGAAGTGCTCGGCAACTGGGGCGACCTGGCCGGCGACCCGGCGGTGCTCTTCGAGGGCGGCCCGGTGCAGCCCGAGTCGGCGATCTGCCTGGCCCGGACCCGCCCCGAGGTGAAAAAGCGGGTGACCGGTTTTCACCCCGTCGCGGGCTCGCTCGGCACCCTCGACCTCTCCGCCGACCCGGAACGCCTCCGGGAGAACGTGGCAGGCATCCGGGTCTTCGCCGGGTACTCCGGGTGGTCCTCGGGCCAGCTGGAAGAAGAGATCGCCTCCGGCTCCTGGTTCGTCTTCGACGCGCTCCCCGGCGACCCGTTCGTCGAGCGGCCGGACGACCTGTGGGCCATGGTCCTGCGCCGCCAGGGCGACATCCTCGCCGCGGTCGCCCACTTCCCCCCGGACGTCTCCCTGAACTGAGGGGGTCCTGGAGAGGGGCTCGGAGGGGTGTGTAGTATTTCCAGCGTGCCCGGGGGAAACGCCGGGGATGGCAAGGGGCTGTGGCGCAGCTGGTAGCGCACCACACTGGCAGTGTGGGGGTCAGGGGTTCGAGTCCCCTCAGCTCCACCCTTGCGAAACGCCCGGACTGAGGTCCGGGCGTTTTTTGTTGTCCGATTTTCGCCGCACAGGCTCTTGTTCAGTTTTTGGCGATGTCCAAACATCCTGAACGGCGTGGAAAACCGAACGCAGGCAGGCTCGGGCAGCACGGCGTGTTCGTTGACATCCGGGGGCCGCGCAGAGCCGACGATTCGGGTGCGGCGAACCCGTCGCAGGTCGGCGCCCGGCCTTCGACCAACCTGTTCAGCCGGAGCCGTGTGCAAGTCATCCTGGCGCTTCTCGCCTGCCCGAAGTTGCCGGGCGGGCGAGCGCAGGGAGATCGCGAGGGGCCTTGGGTGTCGATCTCGCGCGTCCGAAGTTCTGGACGTCGCCACGTCCGGGCGATGAGGATCCCGCGGCGCCTGTGCACAACGCGCCGTGGCCCAATGGCACCGGTGATGCCTGCCTCGCCGAGGTGGCCAGGACTTGGAGGGCCGGCCATGCTCGATCGGACGTGAGCTGGCCCATCGCTGCTTCACCTGGTCGTCGGGTGAGCTCTGGCTGTTTGGGCGGGATGCCCTCGGCGCCGGGTTTGTGTCATGGTGGGCCGGTGTCCATGATCCCTGGCCGTGCAGGTCGTCCACGTGAGGTGGTCGGGGCTCGGCTGCGGTCGCTTGCTGTGCTGGAACTGGTGAACATTCCCCTGCACGCGTGGCTGTGGTTCCGGGTTGTCGATCTGCCGGTCAGTGCGGCGAATGTTGCGGGGTTTGTCGCGTTCGCTGCGCTTCTTGTGGTGGGTGCGGCCTACTGGGTGGTCAAGCTGTGGCAACTTCGGCGCGGGCGGACTGTGCTGCCTGGTCGCCGTGCTTTTGCCGTGGCTCGGTGGGTGCTGCCGGTGGCTTTGTTCGCCGTGCTTGCCGTGGGGGTGGGTGCGGCGGTGCGGGTTCCCGGGGCGGGGTCGTGGCCGGGCCTGCTGTTCGGGGTGTTCGCTGTGCTTGAGTACGTCAACTACTTCCACGTGCAACTCATGTATGACACGCGGGCGGACCTGCGGCGGCTTGTCACGGTGGGGCTCCGGCGTGCGCATCTTGCGGGGGACCTGCGCGCCGGGACCGGGACAGCGGTTGTTGTTCCGGCCGAGTAGGCGGCCGGAACACGTACCGGGTCAGTCGGTTTCGCTGTCGAGGTTCTTCTCGCGGCGGCGCAGCTCTTCCTCGCGGCGGCGGAGGTCGGCCTCCCAGCTCTTCATGATGTTCTCGTCCTCCTTGCGGGAGGTGGCGAGGCCGCGGAGGAACTCCGGGTCGTCGTCCGGTGCGAGTGGGGCGCGGCGGGCGGCGGGGCGGTCGTGCTCGGGGAAGCCGGAACCGGGGCGCCACACGGTGCCGTTGCTCAGCTGGACCGGGCGGGCCGGGCGGCCGGCGACGAACCAGGCGATCGCGCCGATCGGCGAGAACAGCAGGATGATGAAGACCCAGAGGCCGCGGGGGAGAGCGCGGATCGCGTACTCCTCCGCCGAGAGGCAGTCGATGAGGGCGATCACGAGCAGCGCGAGGTCGACCAGCGCAAACAGTGAGTAGAGACGGAACACGCGCCGAATGATGCCAAAGACGAGGTGACTTCGCTGCCCCGTTTCAGTAGTCCGCGCAGGTTGTGGCGGTTGCGGGGATCGGTACCGTTGCGGCGCTTCCTTCGTACGAAATAAGTTTGATGTTGGTTTTTCGAAGCTTGTCGGTTAGCGTCCGGAAGTCCTCAGCCGGGCCCGCCTGAGCGCATAATGTTCTTATACAGCGGGTGACCGACGGGTAACTTGAGTGGTTGCTGGCAGTTCCGCCCTCCCTGTTTCCCGCGCTGCGTCTCCTGTTAACCGGTTGTGTGTGCCCTGTGCGCAGAGGCTCTTCAGCGTGTGCATCGCACGCGTGACGATCGATTCCAGTTCCGCGTGTCCCCACCCTTCAGGCGAGGCGGAACTGTGTCTGCGGCGCGTTTCGGATTTCTACCGACCCGAACATCCGACGGGGTCGGCTGGCGACTGCTGACCACCAACAACCGTGACCTCGGCCGATCGTCAACGGCCTACCCGGACCACGAGGCCGCCCGCCTCGCGGCGCAGTGGGTGCAGGAACACGTCGCGGACATGCGGATCACGCTGGTGCGCAGCAGCTCGATCGGCTGGCGCTGGCGGATGATGGCCGGTGACACGGTCGTGGCGGTGGCCAGCCGGGACTACCACCGGCGGCTGCAGGCCGAGCGC
>KL571234.1:38228-39821 GCA_000715855.1 Actinoplanes liguriensis | reverse complement strand
GTCATGCTCACCCTGCTGCCACAGGCCGAGCCGCTCGCCCTGGGTCTGCGGTCGTCATGACCGGCACCCTGGTGATGCCCGCGGTCGCGGACCAGGGCGAGGCGCCCGAGGAACGCCGGCGGATCAGGCCGTCCGGTGGTGTCGACCGGCTGTACCGGATCGTGCTGCGGATCGGCGGCGCGCTGGTTCTGGTGCTGATGGCGATGGTCGGGATCTTCCTGTTCGCGAAGGCGTCGCGGGCGCTGAACGTGGCCGGCTGGTCCTTCCTGACCACCGAGGCCTGGGAGCCCGATTCCGGTCACTTCGGCATCGCGGCGGTGCTGGCCGGGACGATCTTCATCGCCGGTGTCGCCATCGCGATCGCGGTGCCGCTGGCCACCGGGATGGCGCTGTACGTCTCGGAATACGTCCCGCGCCGGCTCAAGCGCCCGCTGATCGCGCTGGTCGATCTGATGGCGGCGGTGCCCAGCGTGGTCTACGGCTTGTGGGGTTTCGCGTTCCTGCAGGGGCACGTGATCGGGCTGGCGCGGTGGCTGTCGACGTATTTCGCGTGGGTGCCGTTCCTGCGGGTGACCGGTTCTGATCCGCGCGATCCGCTGGCCACGGCGACGGTCTACACGTCCTCGACGTTCATCGCCGGGATCGTCGTCGCGCTGATGATCTCGCCGGTGATCTGCTCGATCATGCGGGAGGCGTTCTCCCAGGCGCCGATCGGTGAGCGGGAGGGCGCGTACGCGCTGGGCGCCACCCGCTGGGGCATGATCCGCTCGGTCGTCCTGCCGTTCGGCCGGGGCGGCATGATCGGCGGCACCATGCTCGGGCTGGGCCGGGCGCTCGGCGAGACGATCGCCGTCTACCTGATCATCTCGCCGGTCTTCGTGATCCAGCCGCACATCCTGCAGAACGGCGCCAACTCGGTCTCGGCGCTGATCGCGCTGCGGTACGGCGAGTCCGGCCCGGTCGCGCTCTCCGCGCTGATGGCCGCCGGGGTGGCGCTGTTCCTGATGACCCTGGTCGTCAACTTCGGCGCCGGGATGATCGTCGCCCGGAGTCGTTCCGGCGCAGAGAGCGAAGGATGATGTCGGAGATTCGCCGCAACACCGCGACTTTACGCAGCGAGGACATCTTCGCCGGCCTCGGCGCAGCGGTCGCCGCCCTGGCCATGACCGCCCTGGTCTTCTACTGGATCGCCCCGTTCAGCGGGCTGCTCGGTTTCGTCGTCTGCTGGTTCGTGGTGTTCCTGGCGCTCTACGCGGTGCTGGTCTGGCTGGACCGGGACGGGCCGGCGGTCCGCGACCGGCTGATCTCCACCGTGGTGCACGGCGCGGCGATCCTGATGCTCTGCGCGCTGGTCTTCGTGGTCGGGTTCACCCTGGTCCGCGGCTTCAAAGCCTTGATCCACCCCAATTTCTACGTACGGGATCTGAGCGTCACCGGTCCACTCGCCCCGCTCACCGAGGGCGGCGCGGTGCACGCGGTCGTCGGCACGCTGGAGCAGATCGGCCTGGCGCTGGCGATCACCATCCCGACCGGCATGCTCTGCGCGCTGTTCCTGGCCGAGCAGCGCGGGCCGTTCCCGCGGCTGGTGCGGAC
>KL571234.1:36349-38025 GCA_000715855.1 Actinoplanes liguriensis | reverse complement strand
CCCGCTCAGAGAGGTGTATAAGAGACCATCGTCGAGGCGATGACCGCGCTGCCGTCGATCGTCGCCGGGCTCTTCATCTACGCGACGGTGCTGCTGATCCTCGGGTTCGAGCAGTCCGGCTTCGCGGCCTCGCTGGCGATCAGCGTGATGATGCTGCCGATCATCGTTCGGGCCGCGGACGTGGTGCTGCGGCTGGTGCCCGGCAACCTCAAGGAGGCGTCGCTGGCGCTGGGGGCGAGCCGATGGCGTACGGCCTGGCACGTGATCCTGCCGACGGCCCGTCCCGGCCTGGCGACCGCGGTCATCCTCGGCACCGCCCGGGGGATCGGGGAGACGTCGCCGGTGCTGCTGACCGCCGGTTACAACAAGGCGCTCAACACCGACGCGTTCCACGAGCCGCAGGTGTCGTTGCCGCTGGCCACGTTCACGCTGATCAAGTCGCCGGAGCCGAGCATGGTGGCCCGCGGGTTCGGCACCGCGGCGCTGTTGCTGGTCCTGGTGCTGCTGCTGTTCATCGTCGCCCGTCTCGTGGGCGGGCGCGGGCCGCAGGAATTGAGTGGGCGGCAACGCCGGGCCAGGGCCCGCGCGTCGAACCGCGATGCTGCCCGTTTCGCTCCGAAAAATGAGGTTCAGTGACATGGTGAGGCGCGCGCTCGCGGCGCTCTTGGTGCTGGTGTTCATCTGTCTCTTATACACAACGTGCCGATCACCGGCGCCGGCTCGACGTGGAGCTCCAACGCGATCGACCAGTGGACGTCCAATGTGAAGCAGTACGGCATCACGGTGAACTTCACCGCGAACGGCTCCACGGCCGGTCGCAACCAGTTCGCCAGCGGCCTGCTCGACTTCGGTGTGTCGGAGATCGCCTACGGCAAGGACGACGCCGGCGACACCGAGGCGAAACCCAAGTTCAAGTACGCGTACATGCCGATCGTGGCCGGTGGCACCGCGTTCATGTACAACCTGGAGATCGGCGGGCGGCGGGTCACGAACCTGCGCCTCTCCGGTGACACGGTCGCCAAGATCTTCACGAACGTGATCACCAACTGGAGCGATCCGGCGATCAAGGCCGACAACCCGGGTCTGTCGCTGCCGGCCCGCAAGATCGTCCCGGTGGTGCGGTCCGACGGCTCCGGCACGACGGCCCAGTTCACGACGTGGATGAAGGCTCGTTACCCGGGTCTCTGGGACGCCTACTGCAAGAAGGCCGGGCGGGCGACCCCGTGCAAGGTGACCTCGCTGTACCCGACGATCCCCGGCAGTGCGATGACCGCGCAGAGCGGTTCGCAGAACGTGGCCGGTTACGTGGCCCAGGGGTCGAGCGTCGGCGCGATCACGTACGTCGAATACTCGTACGCGAAAAATGCCCGTTTCCCTGTAGCGAAGATCCGCAATGCGAAGGACTACTACGTCGAGCCGACCGCCAAGTCGGTCGCGGTCGCGCTGCTCGCCGCCAAGATCAATAACAATCCCTCGTCGACCGACTACCTGACCCAGGACCTGCGTGGCGTCTACGCCTACACCGACCCGCGTACGTACCCGCTGTCCAGCTACAGCTACATGCTGATCCCGACGCAGGTGACCGACCGGTTCACCACGACCAAGGGGCAGACCCTCGGCGCGTTCGACTACTACTTCCCTGCGAGGGGCAGCAGCAGGCCGACGAGCTCGGCTAA
>KL571234.1:33507-36109 GCA_000715855.1 Actinoplanes liguriensis | reverse complement strand
GCCGAAGAACCTGGTCGAAGCCGGTCTGGCCCAGGTGAAGAAGATCCCCGGCGTGGTGGTGAAGAACGTCGACATCGCCAAGTGCAACAACCCGACCTTCTCCAAGGACGGTACGAACACCCTGGCCAAGAACGCGCCGTACCCGCAGGCCTGCGACAAGGTCGGCAAGACCCAGTGCACCGGCGGCACCGGTGGGGCCACCGAGGACACCCCGGGCAGCGGCGGCGGGGCGAAACCGTCCACGAGCGCCAGCGCTGCGGTGGCCGGCGCGGGTGACAGCGGGGCCGCGGCCGACCCGGACACCGGGCTCGCCGCCGGTGGCGGGGGCCGCACCGGAGCGGACTCCGCGCTGGCGGTGCCGGTCTCGGTCGGCATCCAACTCGACTCGACGCTCAAGACGGTGCTGATCGCGCTGGCCTGCGCGCTGCTGGTCGGCCTCACCGTCGGCCCGCCGCTGATCGCCCGGGCCGCCCGCAAGGGAGACAAACGATGATCCGGCGCTGGACCGCGGTGCTGCTCACCGCCGTACTGATGATGTTCACCGCCCCGGCCGCCCCGGCCGGCGCCGCCGACACGAGCGCGGTCACCGTCGTCGGCAAGGGCGAGTTCAAGGACCTCAAGGTCACCGTCAACCAGACCACGAACCTGATCAACCAGGTGGTGGACGTCTCCTGGACCGGCGCCGAGCCCACCACCGACACCGCGGTCTACGCCAACTACCTGCAGATCATGCAGTGCTGGGGCGACGCGGCCACCGGGCCGACGCGGGAGCAGTGCCAGTTCGGCACGCTCTACACCGACGGCCGGGGCGGCCAGTTCACCGGGAAACGGCAGCTGAGCTACGCGGCGTACTGCCCGCCGGCGGACGAGCAGGCCGGCACGTGCACCGGTCTGCGTGACCCGCTGGAGACGGTCAAGATGACCGAGCCCAACAAGCAGGTCTACGCGCCGTTCACCCCGGTCGAGGGCGAGGCGGTCACCAACGGCACCGGCGGCGAGTACTTCGACGTGGCCACCACCAACGAGATCCCGTACGGCCGGACCAGCCCGGACGGCACCGGCGAGGAGTTCTTCGAGGTGCAGACCGCCCTGGAAGCCCCCGGGCTGGGCTGCGGATCGTTGCTGGCCAACGGCACCGGCCGGTCCTGCTGGCTGGTCATCGTGCCGCGCGGCGACACCGAGGTGAACGGCACCAGCGGCGACGACAAACCCCACCACTGGCTGGACTCGTCCCCGCTGAGCGCCACGAACTGGGCCAACCGGCTCATCGTGCCGCTGAAGTTCCAGCCGCTGGGCCGGGTCTGCCCGCTCGGCGCCGAGGAGAAGCGCGTGGTCGGCGCCGAGGCGATGACCGAGGCGATGATCCGCTGGCAGCCGACCCTGTGCGCGGGCAACCGCAGCGACCGGGTGTTCGGCTGGACCCAGACCACCGACGCCTCGGCCCGCGACCGGTTGGCCGGCGTCGCCCCCGGACTGGTCTTCGTCAACCGGCCGGCGGTCCCGAACCCGAAACGACCGGTGGTCTACGCCCCGGTCGCGGTGTCTGCACTGGCCATCGCGATGAACATCGACTGGCAGTCCGGCTCCGGGGCCACCCCCGAGCAACTGCTGAACGAGGGCAAGCGGTTGCCCGCGTTGAAACTCAGCGCGCGGCTGGTGGCGAAGCTGCTGACCCAGTCGTACCGGGCCGGCGCCGACCTGACCCGGGCGTCGGTCCTGAAGAACCCGGAGACGCTGACGTACGACCCGGAGTTCCGCGCGCTGAACCCGGACTGGGCGCCGAAGGACCCGCAGAACGCGACGTCCGGCGCGCAACTGCCGCTGGCCATCGGGGACTCGCTGATCGGTGTCGGCCAGACCGACATGGCCACCCAGCTCTGGGAGTGGGTGCTGTCCGACCCGGACGCGAAGGCGTTCCTGACCGGCACGCCGGACCCGTGGGGGATGAAGGTCAACCCGGTCTACCCGAAGCTGACCTGGCCGCAGGACAACTTCCCGAAGAGCGACCTCTACTGCATCAAGCTCCGCAACGACGCGCAGAAGGACGCGGACTGGTGCACGCTCGACATGCACCCGTTCGCGAACAACATGCACGACGCCGCCCGGTCGGCGGCCCGGGGCGACACGCTGGTCCGCAACGCCACGTCGTTCGACCCCAACGGCAACGTGATCGGCTGGAAGAAGGGCAACCCGCAGTCACCGGGCCGGCGGGCGGTGCTCGCGGTGACCGACGCCGCCACCGCCCGGCGGTTCGGGCTGCCGATGGTCCAGCTGGGCAACGCGGCCGGCCGGTTCGTCGCGCCGACCACGGAGAGCATGCTGGCCAGTGTTGCCGGGATGGAGCAGTCGCCGATCGACGACCGCGTCCTGGCCCCGAACCCGCTGGCTTTCTCCGGTGACGCGTACCCGCTGACCTCGGTGATCTACGCGGCCACGGCCCCCTCGGACATCGAGCCGGCCCTGGGCAAGGCGTACGCGGACATGCTGCGCTACGCCGTGGCCGGCGGTCAGACCCCGGGCGTCAAACCGGGCACCCTCCCGTACGGCTACGCCCCACTCCCGGACGACCTCCGCGCCCAGGCGAGGGCCGCGGCGACGACGA
>KL571234.1:29792-33226 GCA_000715855.1 Actinoplanes liguriensis | reverse complement strand
CCGCGGCGGCCACCACGGACCCGGTGGCGCCGGCCGCGACCCCGAGCGGCATGGGTCAGATCGTCCCGGTCGCGAAGTCCGACCCGACGCCGGGAACCCCGGTCGGCCGGGTCCGCTACAGCCTGCTGCTGGCTCTCGGCGGCGGACTGCTGGCGCTGCTTGCCGGACCGATCCTGCTCGGCATCGCCCGCGCCCGCCGAGGGCCATGAGGACGCCTGCGGCCAGGAGCGACGGCATTGCCCGCGCCCGCCGAGGGCCCTGAAGACGCCTGTGGCCAGGAGCGACAACTCCTGGCCACAGCAAACCGGCAGTTCGCAGCTGCCGGCGAAGTGCGACCGGACAACAGTCCGGATCGCGAACGCAGAGAAAAGGATAGCCGCAGTGCAGAACAAACGGTTCCTGGCCGCGGTGGGGCTCGGGCTGGTCACGGCACTCGCCGTGACGGCCGCCCCGGCGCAAGCCGACCCCATCGGGACGCCCACCTACCGGACCCTCGCCGGTGTCGGCTCCGACACCACCGAGGGCGTTCTGAACGGCCTGTCGGAGGTCATTCTCGACGGCACCACCAAGCAGATCGCCTCCTACGACGCGTTCGGCTCGGCGACCATCAAGACCAAGGAGACCGGCTGCGAGATCAACCGGCCGGCCGGCTCCGGCGCCGGGGTCACCGCCCTGGTCGCGTCGCTCGACGCGGGCAATGGCTGCCTCGACTTCGCACGCTCGTCGAGCAACAACTCGGCGTCGTACGCGGGTAAGAACCTGACCTACATCCCGTTCGCGGTCGACGCCGTGACCTACGCCGTCCGCTCGGACAGCACCATCTCCCGCAAGCTGACCAAGGCGCAGCTCACCACGATCTACAACTGTGGCGGTGGCGCGAACTTCAAGCCGCTGCTCCCGCAGTTCGGCTCGGGCACGCGCAGCTTCTTCCTCAAGTCGCTGGGCTTCACCGACGCGGCCAACTTCACCCAGACCGCGAACCACACCTGCATCGTCGAGGCCGACGCGACCGGCGCCGCGCTGCAGGAGAACAACGGCACGCTGCTGACCGACGCGAAGCAGATCGCGCCGTACTCGATCGCCCAGTACCTCGCGCAGACCACCGCGGTCGTCGCGGACGTGCACGGCAAGACCGTGCTCGGCCAGCTCGACGGCATCGCGCCGACCGTGCTGAACACCTCGTCGACGATGTCCCGCGACGTCTACAACGTCGTGCCGACCGCGCGGATCACCACCGACCCGTACGCCTCGGTCTTCGTCGGCCCGACCTCGAAGGTCTGTGTCAACACCAACGTGATCAAGAAGTACGGCTTCGCGCCGCACGCGTCCTGCGGCGACACCAACCTGCGCACTCCGTGATCGAAGGCGAGACGACTTCCATGCAGTTCAAGTCCCGTACCGCCAAGGGCGTCCTGGTCGCGGTCGCGGCCACCGCGCTGACCCTGCCGTTCGCCTCCGCCGCCCAGGCCGCGGCGCCGTCCCTCGGCACCTGGACCACCAACCCGACCACCGGCATCGACGTCCAGTCGCCGAAGGTGCACACCTCGGCCGGCTGCTCGTCCGACTCGGACTCCTACTGGGCCTACCTGTACGGCCCGGGCAAGTTCGCCGCCGGCTACCTGATCACCCAGCCCCAGGACGTCGGCTTCTCCACCGCCGCCGGGTTCGACGTCCAGCTCGAGACGAGCTTCAAGGACGTCGCCACCGACCTGGGCACGGTCATCGAGCCCGGCAAGTACGACGTGGTGATCAGCTGCGCCGACTCGTTCCTCCAGGACGTGAAGGGCACCTTCACCGGCTCGTTCTACTTCACGTCGGCGACCAGCTGGACGACCAGCGACCCGAGCCAGTCCACCCCGTCGACGACGGCCGTCACGGTCGTCCCGGCCGGTCCGGTCAAGGTCGGCGACGAGGTCACCGTCAAGGCCGCGATCACCCCGGCGACCGCCGCCGGCACCGTCCAGTTCAAGGACGGCGGCGCCGACCTGGGCAGCCCGGTCACCGTCGCGAGCGGCGCGGCCGAGCTGAAGACGTCGGCGCTGACCGTCGGCACCCACGCCCTGACCGCGGTGTTCACCACCGGCCTGGTCGTCCAGGCCGCCGCGGCGCAGACCACCACCACCGGCCTGGTCGTCGACCCGTCGGGCACGGCCGAGCGGTACGCGCCGGTCACGCTCACCGCGTCGGTCCTCCCGGCCAACGCGGCCGGCAAGGTCCAGTTCACCGACGGCGGCAAGGACCTCGGCGCCCCGGTGACCGTCGCCAACGGCGCCGCGGTGCTGACCACCAGCAGCCTGGACGAGGGTGACCACGGCTTCACCGCGCGGTTCATCTCGGCCGACACCGCTCTCTACACCGGCTCCGAGTCGGCCTCGGTCGCGCTCGCCGTCACCCCGTTCAAGGGTGGCAGCGCCTCGCAGACCATCTCCACCACGGTGGAGAGCGGCGCGCTGACCATCAGCGTCGTGAACACCGCCCCGGTCGTGCTCCCGGCTCCGGCTCTGACCACGGACGCCTCCAAGCTGACCACCGGCGGCACCATCAACGCGGTCACCGTGACCGACACCCGCGCCGGCAACTACGGCTGGAACGTCTCCGGCCAGGTCTCGGACTTCTCCGACGGCGTCAAGAACAAGATCAACGGGGCCAACCTGGGCTGGTCCCCGAAGGTCATCGACAAGTCGGCCTCGCAGACCGTCACCGCCGGCGCCAAGGTGAACCCGGCCGACGCTATCGCGCCCGGCGCGAACGCTCCGTCCGGCCTCGGCCTGGCCAGCGCCCGCACCCTGGCGCTGGCCGGCCCCGGCGCCGGCGTGGGCACCGCCCACGTGAGCGCCGACGTGTCGCTGCAGGCGCCGACCACCACGGTGGCCGGCACCTACACGGCGACGCTCACCATCACCGCGATCTGATCCACCCCGGTGCGGGGCGGCACTGCCCGCCGCCCCGCACCACCCCCTTTCGTTCAAGGACGGTCACCATGCGGCGTGCGGTCACGGCAACGCTCGGCATCCTCATCGGCATCGGTCTTGCCGGACCCGCGGCCGCGGCACCGGCGAGCGGCGACGGCCGGGTCACCTTCGGCGTCCGGCCCACCGGCAAGACCGGTCCGGACAAAAGATCGACTTTCGCGTACGCGGCCACGCCCGGCGGTGTCGCCGCCGATCAGGTCGAGGTCTCCAACGCGGGGACCAGGCCGATCACCGTGCGGATCTACGCCAACGACGCGTTCACCACCTCCGGCGGTGGCTTCGACGTGCTCGCGGCCGGCGGGAAGTCGGACGACGCGGGCACCTGGCTGACCATGTCCAAGGGCTCGGTGACGGTTCCCGCCCGCGGTCGCACGGTCGTCCCGTTCACCCTGAAGATCCCGGCAACCGCCACGCCCGGTGACCACACCGCCGGCATCGTCGCGTCGGTCTCCTCGTTGCAGA
>KL571234.1:29277-29487 GCA_000715855.1 Actinoplanes liguriensis | reverse complement strand
CGCTGGAGCCGCGGCTCACGGTCGAGAAATTGACCGCGAAGTACCACCCGAACGCCAACCCGCTCAAGACCGGCCGGACCACGCTCACCTACCTGGTGCGCAACACCGGCAATGTCCGGCTCGGCGCCCGCCAGAAGGTCTCGGTGAGCACCCTGTGGGGCGGCAAACGGGAGGCGGTGGGCATCGCCGACGTGGCCGAGATCCTGCCCG
>KL571234.1:28276-29022 GCA_000715855.1 Actinoplanes liguriensis | reverse complement strand
CGCCGGCGCCGCCGGGCGGTCAGGAATGCTTGAGACCGCGCTCCTGGCCCTGCTCCTGAAGGCCCCGGCGGCCGGCACCCTCACCTTCACGCCGGGCGCCGGCATCGACCTGGCCGCCATCAAGGTGCACACCTCGGCGGGCTGCCCGGCGCCCGCCGACGGCTTCTACGCCGTCGCGCGCGGGCACGGCTTCCCGAAGGACGGGCAGCTGGTGACCGCGCCGACCGCGGCCGGCATGTCCCGGGCCGCGGGCTTCGACGTCTATTTCGGACAGACGATGGCCGACTTCGCCAAGGACAACAAGACCGAACTGCGCGGCCGGTACGACGTGACGGTGTACTGCGTCGAGCAGTTCTCCGGCGCCGTCCACGCCGAGTACAAGGGCGCGCTGCTCTTCTCGACGCCCGACAAATACCAGGCCGTCGGCGCGACGGAGACGACGGCCGCGTCACCAGCGGCCACCGCCGAACCCACGATCGAGGCCCGGCCCGCGGTGGTCAGGGCCAACCCGTCCGCCTGGTGGCTGGTCGCCGGTCTCGCCGCCGTGCTCCTCGCCTTCGAGGGCGGCCGCCGCTTCGGCCGCCGTTCCCGCAGCTCGTGAAACCCCAGGAGGTCCCGTGACGACCACGATCACCCCGGTCGACCCGGCGTCACCGGCGCCCCCGGCCGTCGTGCCGCCGGCCCCGCCCGTGGTCGCCGCGCCGGAACCGCCGAAGCCGGCCGCCGAGCCGCCCGCTCGGCGGGGG
>KL571234.1:26854-28116 GCA_000715855.1 Actinoplanes liguriensis | reverse complement strand
AGATGTGTATAAGAGACAGGTTCTGCTCGGCTTCGTCGCCCAGTTCACCGTGCTCGGCGAGCTGGGGCACGATCGGGCGCAGAAGATCGCGTACGCCGATTTCCGCTCTGAATTGGCCCTGGCCACAGCCCCGGTAAACCATGTGGCGAAGGACGGCACGTCGCCGCTGGCCGAGGGCACCGCGGTCGCCGTGATCGACATCCCGGCGATCGGCCTGCGCGAGGTGGTCTTCGAGGGGACCGGCAGCGGCGTGCTGACCCGGGGGCCCGGGCATCGGCGCGACACCGTCCTCCCGGGTCAGGCCGGGACCAGCATCCTGATGGGCCGCCGCGCGGGATACGGCGGCCCGTTCTCGCGCATCGGCGAGCTCGCCGGCGGCGACCGGGTCACCGTGGTGACGGGGCAGGGCGAGCACACGTACGAGGTGATGGGCGTCCGCCGGGCCGGTGACCCCCAGCCGTCCGCGCTCACCCCCGGCTCGGGGCGCCTGACCCTGATCACCGCCGACGGGACCGCGTACCTGCCGCAGAACGTGCTCCGCGTCGACGCGAAGCTCACCTCGCAGGTGCAGGACACCCCCGCGCCGGCGATCTCCACCGCGCTGCTGCCGCAGGCCGACCAGTTGATGGGCATCGAGCTGATCGCCCTGGTCCCGCTCGTCCTCTGGGGACAGTTGATGTTCCTCTCGGCGCTCGCCGTCGCCTGGGTACGGCAGCGGCTCGGCCTCTGGCACGCCTGGCTGATCGGCGTGCCGGTGCTGGCCCTGCTTGGCCTGCTCGTCGCCGGCCAGGTCACCCGTCTGCTGCCCAACCTGATCTGAGGAAGACATGACAATCACCGAAAACCCTGTTCAGGTGCGCTCGGACGCGCTGGCCCTGGAGGCGGCCGCGGTGTCCGCGTGGTTCGGCGAGCGCAAGGTCCTCGACCGGGTCTCGCTGACCATGCCGGCCCGCCGGGTGACCGCGCTGATCGGCCCGTCCGGCTGCGGCAAGTCCACGTTCCTGCGGATCCTGAACCGGATGCACGAGCTGGTGCCGAGCGCGTCGCTGGCCGGTGAGGTGAAGCTGGCCGGCGAGGACATCTACGACGCGACGGTCCGGGTGACCGACGCCCGCCGCAAGATCGGCATGGTGTTCCAGAAGCCGAACCCGTTCCCGGCGATGTCGATCTACGACAACGTGGTGGCCGGGCTCAAGCTCACCGGCACGCGGGCCTCCCGCCGCGAGAAGGACCGCCTGGTCGAGGAGAGTCTGACCCGGGCC
>KL571234.1:22070-26751 GCA_000715855.1 Actinoplanes liguriensis | reverse complement strand
GCTGTGTATCGCGCGGTCCCTCGCCGTACGCCCGAAGGTCCTGCTGATGGACGAGCCGTGCTCGGCCCTGGACCCGACGTCGACCCGGCGCATCGAGGAGACCATCACCGAGCTGGCCGAGACGGTGACCATCGTCATCGTCACGCACAACATGCAGCAGGCCGCGCGGGTGTCCCACCAGTGCGCGTTCTTCCTGGCCGAGCAGGGCACGCCGGGGCACATCGTGGAGGCCGGCGACACCACCCAGATCTTCGGCGAGCCGGTCGACCCGCGCACTCACGACTATGTCAACGGCGTCTTCGGCTGACGTACACCGCGTGGTCGCTCAGGGCCTTTAGCGTGCTCGGGGTGCGAACCGTCTCGACGGGACCGACGCGCACGTACGGAGCCACCGCGACCTCGTCCGCGCTCGTCGCCATCGCCCTCACACTTGTGGGCTGCCAACTTTTCGTCATCCCGCTCTGGCTGCTGCCGCGAGGCACGGCCTGGGGATGGCTGCTCCTCCCGATCGTGCTGACCAACACCCCACTGTGGTCGCTGCTGCACGAGTCCATCCACGGGTCCCTGCTCCGCGACCGGGTCGGGAACGACCGCCTCGGCCGTGCTCTCGCCGTCGCGTACGGCGCACCGTTCGCCCTGCTCAAGGCCGGACACCTGCTGCATCACCGGTTCAGCCGGACACCGCGCGAGCGGACCGAGGTCTTCGACCCGGGCACCACGACCTGGGGTTCGCAGGCGCCCGGCTACTACGTGCGCCTGTTCGGCGGGCTCTACCTCGCCGAGGTGTCGTCGCTGCTGCTGGCGCCGCTGCCGAAGCGCGGCTGGGCGTGGGCGAGCCGCCGGCTGGAGGACCCGGAAACGGTCACCTCGCTGCTGCTCGACAACGTGGCGGCCCGCCGGCTCGGCACGTTCCGGCTGGACTCCGCGCTGATCATCGGCGGTCACGCGGCCGCGTTCGTGGCCTATGGCCCGCACTGGTGGATGTTGCTGGCGGCGCTGCTCGGGCGGGCGCTCGTGGTGTCCGTGGCCGATAACGCCTACCACTACGGCACGCCGCTCGACGAGCCGCTGGACGCGATGAACCTCTCCCTGCCACGCCCGCTGGAGACGTTCGTCCTGGCCTTCAACCTGCACGGCGTGCACCACCGGCATCCGGGCCTGGCCTGGCCGGATCTGCGCGGCGCGTTCCTCGCCGACGGCGGCCGGTTCGACCTGAGCTGGTGGAGCGCGGCGGTGCGACAGGTCCGCGGGCCGATCCCGTCCACCGCGGACCGTCGGCGGAGCCTCACACCCCCAGGTGACGACGGCTGATCAGATTCTGCAGCTCGGCGACCAGGGCCTTTGGCGCGAGCGGTTTCGCCAGGTAGCCGTCCGCGCCGGAGATCAGCCCGGCGTCCACGTCGTAGGCGTGGGCATTTCCGGACACCATCAGGATCGCCATCTCACGGATCTCCGGGTTGCTGCGCGCGAGCTGGCACAGCTCCATGCCGTTCATCGCCGGCATCCGGACATCGGTGATCATGCCGATCGGCTTGGCGACGGTGAGGATGCGGGCCGCGGTGTGCCCGTCCTTGGCGCCGAGCGCGCGGTAGCCGACCGCCTCCAGCGTGACCGAAAGCAGGTCACGGACATCGGCGTCGTCATCGGCGATCAGGATCAGGTTCTGGTTCATCAAGGCTCCTCCTCGGGTACCTCCCTCTCATCGTCGACTCGCTGCCGCGAACCAGGTATTGCTGGTTGCGGATCGGGAGCGTCCGGAAAACCCGTCGTCTGCCGTCGGCAGAAGAATTCGGCGGGTGTCCTCACCGGTCGGAAGAATTCCGGCATGGCGACTTTCTCCCTGCACGCGCAGCCCACCGACGCCGCCGACTGGCTCGACCTGGCTCGGCGGGCCGAGGCCGCCGGCTTCCAGGCCCTCTACACCCCCGATCACCCGGGCACCAGCACCTCGCCGTTCGTCGCGCTGGCCGCCGCGGCCGCCGTCACCAGCACGATCAAGCTCGGCTCGTACGTGGTGAACGCCGGCGTCCGCGAGCCGATCCTGATCGCCTCGGACGTGGCCACCCTCGACCTGGTCTCCGGCGGCCGGGCGATCCTCGGCATCGGCGCCGGCCACACCCCGGCCGAGTGGACCGCGGTCGGCCGGGAGCGCCCCGGCGTGTCCGGGCGGGTCGACCACTTCATCGCGGTCGCCGAGGCCACCGCCCGGTTGCTCGGCGCCGACGGCGAGGTCAAGCCCCGGCCGGTGCAGGAGCGCGTGCCGCTGCTGTTCGGCGGCGGCAACACCCGGCTGCTGCGGTGGGCGGCCGCGAACGCCGACCTGATCGGGCTTTCCGGCCTGGGCCGCACCCTGGAGGACGGGCACATGCACACCGCGAAGTTCGCGCCCGCCGACGTGGACGCGCAGGTCGAACTCGCCGGCGGGACTCCGGTGGAGGCGCTCGTGCACTACTTCGAGGTGACCGGGGACGCCGGCTCGGCGTACGCGAAGCTCGCGAAGGAGGCCGAGGTCACCGAGGCCGAGATGGCCCAGACGCCGTACGCGCTGATCGGCACTTTGCCGGAGATCCGCGCGAAGCTGGCGCTGAACGAGTCCCGGTGGGGGATCACGCGGTACGCGGTTCGCCGCCCGGCCTTCGACGGCGTCGCCGACCTGCTGCGCTAGTTCGTGGTCACCGCGGTGCTCGTGCTGGCGCCGGGGTTCCGGAAGGCGTTCAGCGTCAGCCCGAGCGTCACCTTGCCGTCGTCGTCGAACTTCATCTGGGCCGACTCGATCAGCACCGCCCGGGCCTGGGTGTTCTGGAGCTGGCTGACGAACTTGCTGATGTCGGCGATCTTGCCGGTCGCGTTGAGGGCGATCGGCAACTCCTCGACCGAGGCCACCACGTCCGAGTCGGACCGTCCGGTCGCCGAGTAGGCGTCCACGTCGACCTTCAGGTCCAGGCCCATGACCTGCAGCTGCGTCAGGAAGGCGGGGATGTCGTCGGCGGGGATGTCGTCGCCGGTCGGCAGCGCCTTCAGCAGTCGCGCCTTCTCGGCCTTGTACGTCGAGAGGTTGGCGTTGTCCTTCTTGAGCAGCGCCAGGTTCTTGCGCAGCGTCGCGAGCTGGACCGTGGTGTCCTCCACCTGGTCCTGCATGTCGGAGGCCTCGGTGTACTTCGGGTTGATCATCAGGAACCAGCCGGAGGCGACGAGCACCGCGATCAGAGCCAGGCCGCCGAAGAGCCAGAGACGGTCGGAACGGAGCAGGCTCATCACTTACCTCCGGTCGAGCACTTCGTCGTGTACCGGCCGCACTGCGCCGTCTTGGTCACCGCGACCGTGATGTTGAAGGTGACGCCGGACTTGTCGTTGCCCGAGACGTCACTGACGAACGGGTCGGCCAGGCCCTTCTTGTCCAGGGCGACGAGGGCCAGGACGTACTTGGCGACGGCCTTCTTGTCCGGTGCGGTGCCGGCGATGCTGATCGTGCCGACGCTGTCGTCCTCGGTGGTCGTGGCGCTGGCGGTGTTGAGCGATCCGGTGAGCTCGGTGACCTCCACCTTGAACTTGTCGCCGGTGGTGCGGACCAGGTCGAGCGTGGTCTGCCAAGGCAGGTCGTCGGCCATCAGCTTGGCCAGCTGACCGCTGATGACGGTGTTGGTGTTCTTGGTGCTGGTCAGCGTGTTGTACGCACGCTGCTCCCGCTGGACCTTGGTGACCTGCCGGGTGACGAGCTCGAAGTCGGCCTCGGCGATCGTCTTCTTACCGGTGGCGTGCCAGTACCAGCCGCCGAGCATGGCCAGCACCAGCAGCACCGCGACGATCATCGCGGCCCGGGTGCGCCGTGCCCGGCGGCTGTCGCTGATGTCCTGGGGCAGCAGGTTCGCGCGGATCGGCAGGATCCGGTTCGCGTGCTGCGGGGAAACCGACGGATCCAGGGGCATCAACGCGGTCGTGGTCATCGGCCGGCTCCCAGGGTGAGGCCGATCGACACGGCCGCCGACGGCACGAAGCTCTCGAACCCGCGCTCCCGGCCACGGCGGGTGTCGCGCAGGCGGGACGTGCTGTCCGCGTACATCACGGCGATGCCGCCGAGCTGCGCCTGCAGGTGCTCGGCGAGACCGGGCATGAGCGCGCCGCCGCCGCACAGGGCCAGGCGGGTGACCTGCTTCTGCCGTTCGCCGGAGGCCAGGTAGGTGAACGAGCTGCGCAACTCGCTGGCGAGCGGGCGGACCGCGTCGGTGATCGCCGCGACGCTGTCCGGGGTGCCGTCGCCGTGCAGGCCGAAACGGCACTTGAGATCCTCGGCCTGCGCGGCCGGGATCCCGAGCCGGGTGGCGATGCTGTCGGTGATCTCGCTGCCGCCGCGCGGCAGGGTCCGCACGAACAGCGGCTCCCCGTCCGCGTGCACCACCACGCTGGTGATGTCGGCGCCGATGTCGACGATCGCCTCCACCTGGGTGTCCAGCCGGGACGCCGAGCGCAGCAGCGCGAACGAGGCCAGGTCGACCCCGGTCACGTGCAGCCCCGCCTTCTCCACGGCGTGCACCATCTCGATCACCGCGTCCTTGGGCATGGCGATCAGCAGGCCACGGACGGTCGGGCTGTCGCCGGGCTGCTCCAGCGGGTAGAAGTCCAGCAGGGAGCGCTCGACCGCGAGCGGGAGCGCGTCCTTGACCTGGAACTGTCTCTTATACAC
>KL571234.1:20549-21828 GCA_000715855.1 Actinoplanes liguriensis | reverse complement strand
TGTATAAGAGACAGCATCTGGCCGGCCGGGAGGTTGGCGATCGACATCTCGCGGACCACGAGCTGCGGGTTCGTGACGCCGAGGCTGACCCGCTTGGTGCCGAACCGGGACGCCGCCCAGAGCTGCTTGAGCGCGCTCGTGACGCCGGCCGGGTCCTGGACCACGCCGCCGTGCACGGTGCCCGGCTCGAGCGGGATCTGGCCGAAGTTGCTCAGGGAGTAGTCGTCCCGGGTGCGACGGACCTCCACGGCCCGGATCGAGGACGAGCCGATGTCCAGCCCGATCGGTGTTGCGCCAGCCATCGGTTTCCTTCCCTCCTTGCTTGACGTTCTTGTCAGAGCTATCGGTCAGTACGAGACCGGGGTGAGCAGGTTGGCGTACCAATCGGCGATCGGCGCCGCGGCGAACACCGCCAGGAACGCGCCGGCCAGCATGTACGGCCCGAACGGGATCCGGCTCTTGCGGCCGGCGACCCGGGTGAGCAGCAGGACCGCGCCGGCCACGCCACCGAGCAGGAACCCGGAGAACGCGCCGATCGCGACCGCGCCCCAGCCCAGCCAGCCGAGGTAGAAGCCGAGCAGCGGGGCGAGCTTCACGTCGCCGCCGCCCATGCCGAAGGTGCTGAGCACGCGGTAGAGCAGGTAGAGCAGGAGCGCCGCGACCGCGCCCCGGAGCAGTGCGCCCGGGTCGCCGGCCAGCAGGGCGGCCGGGACGAGCAGGGCGGCGGCCACCGCGTACGAGGGCAGCACGATCTTGTCGGGCAGCCGCATGACGTCCAGGTCGATCAACGCCAGGGCGATCGCCACGGCGGCCAGGTACAGGTATCCGGGCAGCGCCCAGGACCAGCCGAACCGCGCCGCCACCGCGACGAACAGGGCGGCGGTGCCGGCCTCGACGAGCGGGTAGCGGGCGCTGATCGGGGTGGCGCAGTCGGCGCACCGGCCGCGCAGCATCAGCCAGCCGAGGACTGGGACGTTGTGCCGGTTCCGGACGGCGTGGCCACAGTTCGGGCAGTGCGAGGCGGGCGTGACCAGCGACTCGTCGCGGGGCACCCGGTGGATCACGACGTTCAGGAACGAGCCGATCGCGAGACCGAGCACGCCGGCGATGACGAGAAGCGGGATCAGCGGCACGGCGGCTCCTTCCATGGGGATGCGGGTGGCGCCGGCGAGGGCGCCACCCGCGGGTCGCGATGGGTCAGGGGGCGCAGGTGGCGATCTTCAGGGTGCCGGTGACCGCCTTGACCGAACCGCCGGCCGAGCTGTCGTAGAGGTACCAC
>KL571234.1:15436-20328 GCA_000715855.1 Actinoplanes liguriensis | reverse complement strand
GTCGTAGAGGTACCACTTGCCGCTGCCGCCGGTGTTGTTGCCGCAGATCAGGTACGAGGTGGTGGCGGAGACGTACACGTAGCCGAGCTGGGTCTTGTCCGACAGCGTGATGGTCGCCTTGGTCGCGCCGGTGGCCGTCAGGTCCAGGCTCGTCTTCCCGGTGCTGGTGCCGTCGTTGACCGCGTTCGCGGCGGCCGGCGGGTACGCGTTGCCGTTGTTCGTGTAGTACTGCTCGATCGCGCTGATCGCGCCGCGCACGTCGGACTGCGCCGACTTGTCCGCCGCGCCCTGGCGGTAGTTCAGGTAGACCGGCACGGCGATCGCGACCAGGACGCCGATGATGACCACCACGACCAGGAGCTCGATCAGGGTGAAGCCCTCGTCGTCCTTCTTGGTGAGGATGTCGTCACGCTTGACGGCCAGGCGGTCGATGACGTTCTGCATGTGGGGTGCCTTTCAGGGCAGGGGTGGGGTGGGAGAACCGGCCGTCGGGACTCGGCCGGGTGGTGCGGCGTGCGAGAGTGCACGCGGGAGAGTCAGCTCGACTGGATGTTCTGGTAGATGGTGAACATCGGCAGGTAGAGGCAGACGACCATGCCGCCGACCACGGCGCCCATGACGAGCACCATGATCGGTTCGATCGAGGCGGCCAGGGACTCGGCGGCGGAGTCGACTTCTCTGTCGTAGAAGTCGGCAACCTTGTCGAGCATCTGACTGATCTGACCGCTCTCTTCCCCGACCTCGATCATCTGGTTGACCATCTCGGGGAAAACCTTGTGGTGACGCATCGCCGAGGACATCGGCTGACCGTCACGGACGGTCGCCTGGATGTCCTTCATGGCGATGTTGATCACCTCGTTGCCGGTGGTCTCACCGACCACCGCGAGCGCCTGCATGACCGGCACGCCGACGTTCAGCAGCAGGCCGAGGTTCCGGGAGAACCGGCTCATCGCCAGCTTCTGGAACAGCGAGCCGAAGACCGGCGCCCGCAGCTTGATCTTGTCCACCTTGAGGCGGAAGTCGGCGCTGGTCCGATGCTGGTGCTTGTAGCCGAACGTGGCGCCGATCCCGATCCCCAGCACCAGCGGCCCGATCCACCACATGTTGTGGCTGGTCGTGACGAGGAACTGGGTGATCGCCGGCAGCTCGCCGCCGAGGTTCTTGAACATCTGTTCGAAGATCGGGACGATGAAGATCAACATCGCCGCGATCAGCAGGAACGTGAAGCCGAGAACGATCGCAGGGTACGTCAGCGCGCTCTTGATCTTGCCGCGCAGCGCGGTGTCCTTCTCCAGGCTGTCGGCGATCTGCTCGAGAGCCTGGTCGATCATGCCGCCGGTCTCGCCGGCCCGGATCATCGCGACCATCAGGCGCGGGAAGACCCGGTCGTGCTTGGCCATCGACGCCGAGAGCCCGCCGCCGGCCGCCACGTCGGCACGCACCTCGCCGAGCGCCTTCTTCAGCGGCGGCGCCGAGGTCTGCTCCTCCATGATCGAAAGCGAGCGCAGCAGCGACATGCCCGAGGCGGTCATCGTCGCGAACTGCCGGGCGAAGACCGCCAGGTCCTTGAGCTTGACCCGGTTGCCCAGCCCGGGGATCTTCAGCTCGCGCTGAAGGCCCTGGCCGGCCTCGGTCAGGCCGAGCGGCACCTCGCCACGCTGCCGGAGCATGTGGGTGGCCGCCGCCTCGTTGGGGGCCTCGATGGTCCCCTTCGACTTCTTGCCCGAGGCGTCGATGGTGTTGTACATGAAGGTCTTGTTGGCGCTCATGTCAGTTCCGCCCGACGAGCCGCTTGAGTTCCTCCGCCGAGTGCGTGATCTCCAGGGCGGTCGCCATCGTGATGACGCCCTCGCGCACCTTCTCGGCCAGGTGCTGGTCGAAGGCGAGCATGCCCTCGTTGCTGCCGGCCTGCATGAACGACGGGATCTGGTGCGACTTGCCCTCACGGATCAGGCTCCGGATGGCCGGCGTCGCGCTCAGGATCTCGCAGATCACCTGTCGCCCCTTGCCGTCCGCGCGCGGCGCCAGCGCCTGGGTGACGACACCCTGGAGACTGGCCGCGAGCTGCGCGCGGATCTGCAACTGCTGGTGCGGCGGGAAGATGTCGATGACCCGGTCGATGGTCTGGGTGGCGCTCTGCGTGTGCAGCGTCGCCAGCACCAGGTGACCGGTCTCGGCCGCGGTCAGCGCGGTCGACGTGGTGGTCAGGTCCCGCAGCTCGCCGACCAGGATGATGTCCGGGTCCTGCCGCAGCGCGTGCTTGAGCGCGCTGGCGAACGTCTCGGTGTCCGAGCCGACCTCGCGCTGGTTGACGATGCTGCGCTTGTGCGGGTGGAGGAACTCGATCGGGTCCTCGATGGTGATGATGTGGTCGGCGCGGCTGCGGTTGGCCAGGTCGAGGATCGAGGCGAGGGTGGTGGTCTTGCCGGAACCGGTCGGGCCGGTCACCAGCACCAGGCCGCGCGGCAGGTGGGCGAATCGTCCCACCGACTCCGGCATGCCCAGCTCGTCCAGCGGCTTGATCTTGTGCGGGATGGCCCGGAAGACCGCGCCGCACGAGGTGCGCTGCCGGTAGAGGTTGCCGCGGAAGCGGGAGACCCCGATGATGCTGTGCGCGAAGTCCATCTCCTGCTCGGCCTGGAACGTCTCCCACTGCTGGCGGGTGACCGCCGCGCGGGCGAGCAGCTCGGTGTCCGAGGCGTTCAGCTTGCCGTAACCGGGAACCGGTCGCAGCGAGCCGTCCACCCGCATCATCGGCGGGGAGCCGACCGTGAGGTGCAGGTCCGAGCCCCGCGACTCGACCAGCGTGATCAGCAACTGGTCGAGCACGGCGAGGCCGTCCGCGCTACCGGCGGACTCCGCGACTCGCGTCTCGTGCTCGATCGTGTCCATCTGCTGTTCCGGCCCTCTCCGTTCGTGTCCCGACAGTTGTTGAATCGGCACAACCGGAATCCGGTTTAGTTGCGGCACGGGTGCCGTCAGACCGCCACTCGGGACACCTCGCGCACGGAGGTCAGTCCGCCGGACGCTTTGGCCAGACCGTCGGCGCGCAGTTCGTACATGCCCTGGGCGACCGCGACGTCGCGGATCTCGCCGGCCGGGGCCCGCCGGATGGTCAGCGACTCGATCTCCGGGCTGATCGGCATCACCTCGTGCAGCGCGATCCGGCCCTTGTACCCGGTGTTCGCGCAGTTCCGGCAGCCCACCGGGCGGTAGAGCGCGTGCGGGAAGGGCAGGTCCTCCAGCGGCCAGCGGGCCGCGTAGATCTCCTCCTCGGTCGGCGCGTACGCCTCCTTGCACCAGTCGCACAGCCGCCGCGCCAGCCGCTGGGCGAGCACGCAGTCCAGCGACGAGCCGACCAGGAACGGCTCGATGCCCATCTCGGTGAGCCGGGTGACCGCGCCCGGCGCGTCGTTCGTGTGCAGCGTGGAGAGCAGCAGGTGACCGGTGAGCGCCGCCTCGACGGCGATCTGCGCGGTGGTGCCGTCCCGGATCTCGCCGATCAGCACCACGTCCGGGTCGGAGCGCAGGATGGCCGGGAGGACCGCGGCGAAGGTCAGCCCGGCCTTCACGTTCACCTGCACCTGGTTGACGCCGCGCAGGCGGTACTCGACCGGGTCCTCGATGGTGATCACGTTGACCTCGGGCTTGCTGATCTTCCCGAGCGTGGCGTAGAGCGTGGTCGACTTGCCGGACCCGGTCGGGCCGGTGACCAGCACCATCCCGTGCGGCTTGGTGAACGACGCGGAGAACCGGTCCAGGTTGTGCTGGGTGAAGCCGAGTTTCGCGATGTCCAGGTCGATGCCCCCGGTGTCGAGGACCCGGAGCACGATCTTCTCGCCCCACACCGTGGGCAGCGTGGCGGTCCGCAGGTCCACCGTCCGGTCCCGGATCACCGCGGTGATCCGGCCGTTCTGCGGCACCCGCTTCTCGGTGATGTCGACCCCGGACATGATCTTGATGCGCGACGTCAGCGCCGCCATCACGCCCTTCGGCACGATGTCCACCTCGTGCAGCACGCCGTCGATCCGGTACCGCACCCGCATGTCGTCCTCGGTCGGCTCCAGATGCAGGTCGGAGGCACGGTTCATGACGGCCTGCTCGATCAGGCTGTTCACGTACCGGACGATCGGGGCGTCCTCGGTGCTGGTCTGCTGCGCCGCCATGCCGGGCGACTCGCCGGCCGCCGCCTCGGCCAGGTCACCGAGGTCGCTGTCCTCACGCTGCAGCTTCTCGATGATCCGGCGGACCTCGCTGCGGGCCACCACCACCGGGCGGACCGTCATGCCGGTCGCGGCCCGGACGTCGTCGAGCGCCACCACGTCGGCCGGGTCGGTCACGCCGACCACCAGCTCGCCGTCGTTGATCGCCAGGCCGAGCACCCGGTGGCGCAGCACCACCGGCAGCGGGATGCGCTTGAGCGCGGTCGGGTCCGGGGTGAAGCCGACCAGGTCGAGCGTGTTGATGCCGAACGCCGCGGCCGCGGCCTGGGTCAGCTGCTCCTCGGTGACCACCTGGTCGTTGATCAGGACCGCGCGCACCGGACGGCCGCTGCGCAACGCCTCCTCGGCAGCCGCGTCGACCGCATGCGCGTCGACGCCGATCTGCTTCAGCGCATCGAGCAGCGGACGGAAGGTCTGGTCCATGGAATCCTCAACCGCGGCGGCACAGGGTATACATCCCTCCTTCGGACATCACGCCGCAAACCTGAGCAGCTAGGACGCATGGCGGAACGTACGCCGATATGCGGACGGCGCGACCCCGATCGTGGCGTGCAGGTGCTGCCGGAGAGCCGTGGCGCTGCCCAGCCCCGCACGGCGGGCCACCACGTCCACCCCCAGGTCGGTCGACTCCAGGAGCAGGCGGGCGTGCTCGACCCGCTGGCGCAGCAG
>KL571234.1:13543-15128 GCA_000715855.1 Actinoplanes liguriensis | reverse complement strand
TACTGCGCCTGGCCGCCGTCCCGCCACGGCGGCACCACGCAACGGCGGGCCGCCCGGTTCGCCGCCTCGGAGCCGTGGTCGGAGCGGATGATGTGCAGGCAGAGGTCCACCCCGGCGCCGACGCCGGCCGAGGTGAGCACGTCCCCGTCGTCGACGAAGAGCACGTCGAAGTCCCACCGGACACCCGGGTAGAGCCGGCGCAGCCGCGACTCCCAGCCCCAGTGACTGGCCGCGGGCCGGCCGTCGAGCAGGCCCGCCGCGGCGAGCACCGACGCGCCGGTGCAGATCGACACCATCCGGGCGCCCCGGGCGGCGGCGGCCCGCAGCGCGTCCCCGACGACCGGATCGATCGTGCCGTCGGTCATCGGGCTGGTGCCGTGGATGCCGGGCACCACCACGGTGTCGGCCACGGCCAGGGTGTCCAGGCCGTGATCGGGGATCACGGTGAAACCGGCCGCGCTGTGCACCGGGCCGGGGCCGCAGACCCGCACGTCGTAGAGCTGATCGTCGTCGCCGCGACGGGCGGCCCGGAACACCTGCGGGGGCACGCCCAGATCGAAGCCGACCACATCATCGAGAACCAGAACCGCCAGCACCTGAGGCATGGCCCAATTCTTGCGCATGATGGCCTCCGGGCCACTCGTCCGGCCGTACCGCAGCCGCAAGAATTCAGAAGTGTGAAAGCACGCCTCCACCCCGCCTGGTCGGTCGCCGCCGTCGCGTTCATCGCCCTGATCGGCGCGGCCGGCTTCCGCTCCACCCCGTCCGTCATGCTTCAGCCGCTGCACGACGAGTTCGGCTGGTCACTCGGCACGATCTCCGCCGCCGTCTCGGTGAACCTGCTGCTCTACGGCCTGACCGCGCCGTTCGCCGCGGCGCTGATGGCCAAGTTCGGCATCCGCCGGGTGGCCGCCGCCGCGCTCGGCCTGGTCGCGCTCGGCTCCGGCCTGACCATCTGGATGAACGCCAGCTGGCAACTCATGCTCTGCTGGGGTGTGCTCGTCGGGCTCGGCACCGGCTCGCTCGCGCTCGGCTTCGTCGCCACGATCACCGGGCGCTGGTTCGTCAAGCACCGCGGCCTGGTCACCGGCGTGCTCACCGCCGGCGGCGCGACCGGCAACCTGGTCTTCCTGCCGGTTCTCTCCACCATCACCGAGGCGCACGGGTGGCGCACGGCGGCGCTGATCGTGACGGGGGTCGCGCTCGCGGTCGTACCGCTGATCCTCTGGCGTCTCCGGGACCACCCGCAGGACCTCGGCGTGACCGCTCTCGGCGGCATCACCGACCCGCCGGCGAAACCGACCGGGAACGCCGCGCGGACCGCCCTCACCGCCCTGCGCGACGCCGCCAGGACCCGGGCGTTCTGGCTGCTCGCGGGTGGGTTCGCGATCTGCGGCGCGACCACCAACGGCCTGGTCGGCACGCACTTCATCCCGGCCGCGCACGACCACGGCATGCCGAACACCACCGCCGCGAGCCTGCTCGCCCTGGTCGGCGTCTTCGACATCGTCGGCACGATCGCCTCCGGCTGGCTCACCGACCGGGTCGACAGCCGCATCCTGCTCGGTGGCTACTACGCCCTGCG
>KL571234.1:12866-13327 GCA_000715855.1 Actinoplanes liguriensis | reverse complement strand
TGTGTATAAGAGACAGGGCTACTACGCCCTGCGCGGCCTGTCGCTGCTGATCCTGCCGTCGATCCTGGCCGCCACCGCGCACCCGAGCATGCTGGTGTTCATCCTCTTCTACGGCCTGGACTGGGTCGCGACCGTGCCGCCCACGGTCACCCTGTGCCGGGAGTACTTCGGGGCGGCCGGTCCGGTCGTCTTCGGCTGGGTCTTCGCCTCCCACCAGTTCGGCGCGGCGATCGCCGCCACCGCGGCCGGCCTGGTCCGCGACCAGCTCGGCGCGTACACCTGGGCCTGGTACGGCGCCGGCGCCCTGGCGATCCTGGCGTCCCTGCTGAGCCTGATGCTCTTCGCCGGCAAGCACCTCAAGCCGATCGCGCCCGGCATCGGCCTGGCGGTCCCTTCAAAAGCCTGAAACCTTTGCGCGTACGTCATTTTCGCCGCCCGCTCTCAGGCGACACGACCCAGTC
>KL571234.1:12326-12628 GCA_000715855.1 Actinoplanes liguriensis | reverse complement strand
CAACCGTGAGCACCAGCCCGGACCGCAAGCCGCGGCCGCAGCCCGGAGCAGGCCCCGGCCGTGCGTCGCGGGCGGAGCCCCGGCCGTGCGTCGCGGGCAGGGCCGCGGGCGTGCGTCGCGGGCGGAGCCGCGGGCTTGGTGTCGTGGCGGGGCTGCGGCCGCGGTGCGCGTTCTCGGCTGGTGCTGACCGTGGTTATGAGGCACGAATAACCACGGTCAGCACCAGCCCGGGACCGAGGGCGCGGCCGCAGTCCGGAGTGGGTGCGGGCTTGCGTGCGTGCGGACGGGACTTGGTCGTGTCG
>KL571234.1:10905-12058 GCA_000715855.1 Actinoplanes liguriensis | reverse complement strand
GGTCGTGTCGCCTGAGAGCGGGCGCCGACAATGTCGTACCGGAAAATCGGGAAGATCGGGGTGAAGCGGCCCGGAGCCGGGAGGATGGTTCTACGGGGTGACCTCGACGACTTCGAGGAGGCCGCTGAGGACCAGGATCTGCCGGACGTTGCTGCTCGGCCGCGCCAGCCGGAACGCGATCGCCTGGTCACGCGCCCGCTGGAAGCCGGAGATCAGCGCGCCGAGGCCGGTCGAGTCGATGAAGGCGACGTCGTGCATGTCGACGACGATCTGCCGTGGATTCCCGGCGACGGCCTCGCCCAGCGCGACGCGGACCTGCTCCACGGTGAGGACATCGATCTCACCGCGCAGCGAGACGGTGGTGAGGGTGCCGTCGGCATCCAGGCTGGTCACTTCTTCGATCACCGGGGGCCTTCCGTCTCGCAGGGCGCGTGCCCGCTTTGCTGTGGCGGGGGTTCCACGTACGGTAATCGGCATCACCAACACGTGAGGAGCACGGTGTGCCGATCCGTGGCGGTCTGCCGCCGCGCAATCCCCGCTTCGTGGGCCGTGAAGACCTACTGTCCCGCGTGCGCGGCCTGCTCGGCAACGGTCCCGTGGTGCTGTTGCCGAGCCCGGACCATCAACTCGGCGGGACAGGACGTACCCAATTGGCGGTGGAATATGCCTACCGCCATGCGGATGCGTACGAGCTGGTGTGGTGGATTCCCGCCGAGCAGAACGCGGGAATGCGCGCCGCCCTCGCCGGTCTCGCGCAGAAGCTGGGGCTGCCCGAGGCGCGGGATCTCAACCGCACGCTGGGTGCTGTCCGGGACGCGCTGAGCCGCGGCGAGCCCTACCGGCACTGGCTGGTCGTCTTCGAGAACGCGAACCGGCCCGAGGACATCATGCCGTACCTGCCGTCCGGGGCCGGGCACGTGCTGGTCACGAGCCGGAACCCGCGCTGGACGGCCGAGGTGGCGCAGGCCCTGCCGGTGCCGGTCTTCGACCGGGTGGACGCGATCGACCTGCTCCGCGCCCGCGCCCCGGAGCTCTCCGCGGAGGATGCCGAGCGGCTCGCGGACCGGCTCGGCGACGTGCCGATGGCACTGGACCTGGCGGCCGCCGTGCGCACTGCCACCGGCTGGCCGGTGGGGGAGTATCTGGAGCGGTA
>KL571234.1:6643-10716 GCA_000715855.1 Actinoplanes liguriensis | reverse complement strand
GTGGGGGAGTATCTGGAGCGGTACGACCGCCGCGCCACCGAGCTGGCCTTCCCGACCCCGATCCGGGTCACCTGGGGTCTGGCCGCCGACGCGCTCGGCGAGGCCGCCCCGGCCGACCGGGTGCTGCTCGAGCTGTGCACGTTCCTGGCCAGCGCCCCGGTCTCCTGGCAGCTGCTGTGGGCGGCTCGCACGCTCCCGCTGGAGCCGGAGGTGGCGCGGACCGTCCGGGTCGAGCGCCGCCTGCGCGCCGCGATGCGCCGGATCGCCCGGTTCGGCCTGGCCGGGCTGGACCCGTCCGGCGAGCGACTCACCGTGCATCCGCTGGTCCGGGGCATGTTCGGTCAGGAGCTCAGCTCGGAGCGGCATGCCGAGCTGCTGCGCATCGTGCGCGGCATGCTCTCCGCGGCCGACCCGGGTGACCCGGACAATCCGGCCGGTTGGTACCGCTACACCGAGCTGGCCCCGCACCTGATCCACTCCGACCTGCTCGGCGGCGACGCCGAGGAGGTCCGCCAACTGGTGATCAACTGCATCCGGTTCCACTTCGCGCGCGGAGACTACGACTCCAGCCGCGAGCTGGCCGGCTCCGCGGTGGCCCGCTGGCGCGACGGGCTGGGCGAGTCCGCCGAGCAGACCCTGCTCGCCTCGTTCCACCTGGCGAACGCGCTGCGCGCGGTGGGCCGCCCGGCCGACGCGCGGAATCTGAACCTGCAGACCCTGCGCACCCAGCGCGAGGTGTTCGGCGCCGACGACGAGGCGACCCTGGCCACCGCGAACAGCGTCGGCGGGGACCTGCGCATGCAGGGCCACTTCGGGCAGGCACGGCAGCTCGACGCGGACAACCTGGTGCGCTACCGCCGGTTGTTCGGGGAGAGCTTCCCGACCGCGCTGCGCTGCGCCAACAACCTCGCCATCGACCTGCGGCTGCTCGGCGACTTCCGGGGCGCGCGGGCGCTGGACGAGCAGACCCTGCGGCACCGGCAGGCGATCTTCGTGGACGGGCACCCGGAGACGTTGTCGTCCCGGGCCGCGCTCGCCTACGACCTGTACGGGCTGGGCGACTACACCGGGGTCGCCACCGTGCTGGCCGGGCACGCCGAGCAGGTCGCCGAGGACCACCCGTTCGCGCTCTGGGCCGGGCGGCTCACCGCGATGGCGGCGTACCGTCTCGGCCGGCCCGAGGCCCGTCACCTGGCGGCCACGAACCTGGAGGCGTGCCGGCAGCGGTTCGGCGACCTGAACGTGGACACGCTGTCCACCGCGCTGTCGCTGGCCAACTGCGTGCGCGCGGCCGGCGACCTGGGCGCGGCCCACGAGCTGCTGGAACGGGCCGTGATCCGGTTCCACGCGGTGCTCGGGGACGAGCATCCGTTCACGCTCGCCGCGTCCGCCGGGCTGGCCGCGGTGGTGCGCGGGGCCGGGCGGCACCACGAGGCGCGGACCATCGACGAGGAGGTGCTCGGCGGGTTGCGGCGCAGCGTCGGCGCGGATCATCCGTTCACGCTGAGCTGCGCGAACGGGCTCGCGGCGGATCTGTTCGCGGCGGGCGAGGGTCAGCCGGCGCGGGAGCTGGCGGCGGACACGCTGCGCCGGTCGCGGGTGGTGCGCGGCGCCGATCACCCGGACACGGTGGCGTGTGCGTGGAACCTGGCGCTGGCGGATCAGGACGAGGCGGGGCAGCAGCAGGCTCTTGCGGCGCTGGCCAAGGCGTACGGCGACGGCCACCCGGTGTTCCGGGTGACCGCCGCCGGTCAGCGGTTGGAGACGGATGTGGACCTACCGCCGTTGTGAGGCGGTCAGGCGGCGACGTCCTTCTCGGCGTCGGCCTGCTTGTCGAGCAGCTCGGTGACGCCCAGCGCGGGCATCGGCCGTGCGAAGTGGTACCCCTGTGCCCGGCTGCACGCCAGGTCCCGCAGCCACTCGGCCTGTGCGGCGTCCTCCACGCCCTCGGCCACCGGGGCCAGGTTGAAGGTCCGGGCGATGTGCAGCACGGCCTCGGCGACCGACGCGCCACCGCTCTCCGGCATCGCCTGCACGAACGAGCGGTCGATCTTGACGACGTCCACCGGCAGCGCGCTCAGGTGACTGAGCGAGGAGAACCCGGTGCCGAAGTCGTCCAGCGCGATCCGCACGCCGAGGTTCTTCAGCTCGCTGAGGATCCGGGCGGACTCGTCCAGGTCGACCAGCGCGACCGACTCGGTCAGCTCCAGCACCAGGTGCTCCGGCTCCAGGCCGGTGCGCTCCAGCACCTCGCGGACCTCGGCGACCAGGTTCGGGTTGCTCAGCTGCGAGGCGGACAGGTTCACGTTCATCTCGAAGCCGGGGAACTGCAGCTGCCAGAGCACGGCCTGCCGGCACGCCTCCTCCAGCACCCAGCCACCGAGCCGGGGGAGCAGACCGAGCTGCTCGGCCAGCTCCAGGAACAGGCCGGGCGGGACCAGGCCCTTCTCCGGGTGCTGCCAGCGGATCAGCGCCTCGACACCGACGGTCTGCTCGCCGTCCAGGTCGACGATCGGCTGGTAGTGCACCTCGAACTCGCCCATGTCCAGGGCGCGGATGATGTCGCCCTCGGCCTTGCGGCGCTTCTCCTCCAGAGCGAACAGCTCCGGGTCGAACCGCCGGGCCGCGCCGCCACCGTCCAGCTTCGCGCGGTGCAGGGCCTGGTCGGCCTCGCGCAGCACGTGGTCGACGCCACCGCCACCGCCACCAGCGGTCAGCGCCACGCCGGCGCTGGCCCGGACGGTCATCTTCAGGCCGCCCACCTCCAGCGGCCGGTGCAGCTCGGTCAGCACCCGCTCGGCCACCGCGACCGCGGCCTGCTCGTCCTCCAGGCCGGGCAGCAGCACCACGAACTCGTCGCCGTCGAGACGGGCGACCACGTCGTTGGCGCGCACGTTCGCGGCCAGCCGGTCGGCCGCGGCACGCAGCAGCTCGTCGCCGATCTCGTGGCCGTGCGTGTCGTTGAGGTCGCGGAAGCCGTCCAGGTCGACCACGATCACCGCGGTCATCGTCCGGCTCGCCTCGGCCAGCTCGTGCTCGGCCCGCTCCAGGAACATCTTGCGGTTGCCGACACCGGTCAGCGGGTCCCGGTACGCCTGCCGCGCCAGCAGCGCCCGCTGCGTGGTCATCTCGTGCAGCAGCGCCTTGTCCGTGCCGGCGCCGAGCCAGCGACGACCGAGCACCGCCATCGCCATCGCGAGCAGCAGCCAGACCGCGCCCGGGGCGATCTCGCCCTGGACGTGCCGGATGCCGCTCACCGCCAGCGCCGCCGCGGTCGGCGCGAATCGCAGCACCGGCCGTTCCGGCGCCACCAGCAGCATTGCCACGCCGAGGCACAGCGCCGCGGCCAGCGGCACGAACCGGGACGTGAGAGTCACGTCCGCGTTCGCCGCCGGCCACACCAGCAGTACCAGTGAAGCCAGAACGACGCCGTCGTCGACGGCGCGCCGCATCCGGTCCAACAGTGCTTTCCGAGCCACGATCCACCTCCGGTCGCTCAGATCGGTCCGGCGGCGGGCGGGATGAGTGATCCGGCTCGCGTTCCTGATTCGCTACCGAGCACAAAACCGCAGGTCAACCGTATTGCAACCGGTCATCGCGGATGCGTTTTCAGCTGCACGTGCAGCTGCTCGACAACCAGGCGGCGAGGTCCGCGATGTCCGCTTCCGGCAGAGCCCGCGCGGCGGCGCGGACCAGCTCCGGCCTGCGGCGCAGGGCCGGGTGCGGGGAGACCAGGGCGAGACCGCTCCAGGCCGATTCCTGGTCACGGTCACTTCCAAGGCTTATTCGGTACGTCGTGAGCGCGGCCCCCGCGTCACCCCGCACACACGCGACGTCGCCGGGGTCGTGGTCCGCCGCGTCGAGGGGGTCGCCGCGCAGCAGCGCCCGGATCATCCGCAGCCGTGGGCCCGGCTCGACGACCCGATCACCTTCGGCCACTGTGGACCCGATGGGCGGCGCGGCACGGCCCGCGCGCCACGCCTCGGCGACCGCCGCCACGTCCCCGGGCGCGACGATCAGGTTCCGCAGTCGCCAGCGCGCGTGATGATCGGCGCGGGCCAGGTCCGCGAGCT
>KL571234.1:1545-6445 GCA_000715855.1 Actinoplanes liguriensis | reverse complement strand
GACCGGCTCGTCCAGCCAGGGGGTGACCTCGTCCCGCAGGGCTCCGGCCAGCCGGTTCCCGGCCGCGCTCAGCCGGCCGTCGTCGAGCAGCCGGCCCGCGGTCTCGTGCACGGCCGTCCGCCACCGCGCGAACTCGAACTCCGCCTCGTCCCCGCCCCCGGCCCGCCCCCGCGCGAGCTCGTGCTCCGCCTTGTCCGCGTGGCCGTCCCGCCCCCGCGGGAGCTCGTGCTCCGCCTCGTCGCCGTCGTCGGTCCGTGCTCGCAGCTCGGCGCGCCAGAAGCGGGTGACGGCGAGGAAGGCGTACACGCCGTGCAGGATGCCGAAGGCCGGCCGCGGGTCGTCCCGCCACGGCGAGTAGCCCAGCTCGCCGCCCGGCCCGACCAGCTCGAACAGGCCGTGCACCGCGTTCAGGACGCTGTGCTGGGACTCGTGCAGCAGCGCGACCGCGAGGCCGGCGCCGGTCGTCGGCGCCGACAGCGCGACGGCCCCGAACGCCGCCGCCGACGTGGCGCTCACACCCTCCGCCCGCGGATCCGGGCGCGCCGGGACGATCACCCGCAGCACCCCGTGGACAACCTCGGCGGCCTCCGGATGACGGGTGACCAGAATCCGCCACGCCTCGTCGAGACTCGCCCGCCAGTGATCGACCTCGGCAGGGGTGAGCGGCTCCGCCGGTGTCAGCCCGAGCAGATGCCGCAGCGGGCCGCGGTCGTCCAGCCGGACGGTCAGCGCCCGGCCCGCGTGCGTGACGGTGAGCGGGTGGCCGGCGGGCTCGGGGAGCGCTCCGCGCGCGGCTTCCGCTCCGAAGGCGCCGGGGGAGAGAACCTTGGCGGCCCAGAGGCCGGTCATCGGATCGGCGATCCGGGAGCGGGATTCCTCGACCGGCATCGCGTGCAGAACGTCGTACCAAATCGGATCTTCAGAAAGATTGAGCCGGATCTCGCGTAAGAGAAGGAGATGGCGGCTGAGCTGCGCTCTGCGCAGCAGGGCGAGAGTGCCCGGCGAGGGGCGCCCGGCGCCGAGCGCGGCGAGATCGGGGTCGGCGAGCCGAAACGGGTGCACCGGGAAGCCGCTCAGAGCGCGGAGTTGAAGCCGGCGATCTGCTCGCTCGGGCCGGCCAGATCACCGGCGAGCCGGCGCAGGCAGCGGTCCAGGGCGGAGTCGTCGCGGGTGACCAACTCGGCGAGGGTGGACTCGGAGACGTCGATCATCGCGGACCGCCACTCGCGCGCGGGTCCGTCGTCCGGTTGACCAGTCTCCACAGCACCCCCTCGATCGTGGCGGTCGATGCGTTGCTTGAAGGTTACGGCGGTCGCCGGGTCGGGTGAGCGCCGGGAGTCGCTACGGTGGGTGCTCGCGGGGATGGCGTGGTCGTGATCTCATGGGACATCACCACCGTAAGTCGGTAACGGAGGGCGAAATCGTGCTGGGCGAAGAGCTGGGTGCCGGTGACGGCGTGTCCCGTCCGCGGGGTGCGGCCGCCGCGCTGGCCGATCGGGTGGCGACGCTGCGAGCGTCCGCCTCCGGTGCGGACGGCGCGGTGCTGGTCACCGTGGCGAGTTCGGGCAACGTGACGGAGCTGGAGCTGGACGAGCGGTCCCTGGGCCTGGGCGCGCCCGGGCTGGCGACCGAGATCCTGCGGACCATCCGGCGCGCCCAGTCGGCGCTGGCCGGCGAGGTCGCCGACGCGGTCGAGGCGACCGTCGGGACGAGCACCGAGACCGGCAAGGCGGTGCTGGACAGTTTCACGCAGCGTTTCCCCGCCCCCGCCGAGGCGGACGAGCCGGCCGCTCCGGTGATGCCGGCGCGGGCGCCGTTCCCGTCCTTCAGCACCGTGCCGTCGCTGCCGCACCAGGCGCCCGGCAACGGCTTCGAGAGCGGGCGGGACAGTCGTGCACGCTGAACCGGGTCCCCGTCTGCCACGCCGCGGGCCCGCCCCGGCGACCGACCAGATGAGCAACGCCGAGCTGGCCCGGATGGTCGAGGCCGAGCATCCGTACCGGGGGAGGGCGCTCTTCGAGCTCTGCGACCGGGTGGCGACCGACGACGACGCGGTGGCCAAGGTGGCGATGCTGTCGCGGCTGACCTCGCTGCGCCGGGCGCGGCTCTTCGACCGGGTGTCGCTGGCCTGGTCGGCGATCATCGCGCTGCTGGCGGCCGAGACGGAGAACGCGCGGGCGGAGGCCTACGCGGCCTTCCGGGCGCTGGACCCCGAGGAGCAGGGCGACATGCTGGACTATCTCGAGGTGACGGCGATCGAGGAGGCCCACCCGCGCATCGCGTGAGCGGGCCTCGCGGCCGGTCTTAGATCTCCACCTTCACGTCTTCGCGGAACGCCCGGTCTTAGATCTCCACCTTCACGTCTTTGCGGAACGCGACCCGGTCACGGACCGCCGAGGCGTCCGGTTTCGGATCCGGGTAGTACCAGGCGGCATCCGAAGCGGTCTGCCCCTCGGCGCGCAGCGAGTAGTAGGACGCCTTGCCCTTCCACGGGCAGACGGTGTGCGTGTCGGAGGGGATGAGCACGTCCGCACGTACCGAGGCGCGGGGGAAGTAGTAATTCCCCTCGAGCACCACGGTGTCGTCGCTCTCCGCGATCACTTCGTCGTTCCAGATGGCCTTCGGCATGTCCCGAACCTAGCGCGCCGCCGGAATTGTGACTGATATGTGCGTTTTATTCACCTCTCGCGGGTGAAACGCGGCCAGATTGCCGCCTTCCCGTAGACTTCCTCTCCTGACTTGTCGATCTTCCCCTTGACTCGTCGATGGTTTTGGAATGGGCGCTGATGACCCGGCTTGTTTCGCTCCGCACCTGGATGTCCGCCGCTCGGGACGGCCACCTCTCGGGACGGCCGCTGATGGGCCGCCCTGTTTCGCTCCGCTCCGGGCAGGCCGCCGTTCGGGACGGCCGCTGATGAGCCGGCTGGATGAGCTGCGCGGCAGCGGTAAGGCCAAGCGGCACAACGCGCGCACGATCGCCGCACTCACCGGCAACCCGGGCTGCAACCGGCGGGCCGTGCTGGACGCGGCCGGCGTCGACAAACTGAAACTCGCCGAGACCGTCGGCTTCCCCGGCAGCTTCGGCCAGTCCCGGTTCGCGCTGTCCCGCGGCAACGCGTTCGAGGCGATGCTCAAAGCGGACGACTGCGCACTGCTGCGGTCGGTGCTCGACGACTCCTCCGCCGCCTACCAGGACCTCGGCGCGGACTCCGACGACACCCTGGGCGACCGTCACTCGCGGACCGTCGACCTGCTCTCCACCGCGTCGGCCGCGCTGATCGACCACCCGCTCCTGACGCTCGACGTGGCCGGGCAAACCGTCTACCTGGAGCCCGACCTGGTGGCGTACGCGCATCAGGGCCGCCTGCAGGTCGTCGAGATCAAGTCGTTCGCGATCGTCGACGGGCAGGCCGAGAGCGCGAAGGTCTCCGCGGCGGCGATCCAGGCCGCGACGTACGTGCTCGCGCTGCGCCAACTGCTCGAACGCCTCGGGATGGACCCGCTGCTCGTCGACCACGAGGTCGTGCTGGTCTGCCCGGAGAACTTCGCGATGCGCCCGGTCGCGGTGCGCCTCGACGTCCGCAAACAGCTCTCCACGCTGCGCCGGCAACTGTCCCGCCTGGCCGGGGTCGGCGAGATCATCGACGCGCTGCCGGCCGGCCTCACCTTCGACCTGAACCGGCCGGCGCCGGAACTCATCGAGGCGATCGGGCACGTGGCGCCCCGCTACGCGCCGGAATGCCTCTCCACCTGCGAACTCTCCATGTTCTGCCGGGACGAGGCCGGCGGGACCACCGGCGCGCTCGGCCGCCCGGTCCGGGAGGCGCTCGGCGGGATCGAAAGCGTCGGGGAGGTGCTCGCGCTCGCCGACGGCACCCGCACCCCGACACCCGACCAGGAGGAGGCCGCCGCCCTGCTGCGGCAGGCGCTCCGGTTGCGGTCCGAGGCGCTTTCTTGAGTACGCTCACCGCCCTCGCCCGTGCGCAGGCCGTCGCCACCGGGCGGGCACAGCCGATCGCCACCGTGCGCCACCTGCACGTACACGACCATCCGCTGGTGCTGGTGCCGCTCGCGATGGCCGGCGAAGCGAACGCGCCGCTCGCCGCGCTCGCCGGCACCGACCCGGCCAAACCGGAACTTCTCGTCGTCACCCAGCCCCGGGACCGCGACGAACGGTTCCGGTTCGCTGATCGTCTGGGGCAGATCCTTATCGCGTACGTCGATATGTTCGCCGACGCCACCGAGGACGTCCCGATCGACCGGGGCAAAGACGTGCGCACCCGGTACCTCGACGCCCCGCAGCTCTGGGTCCCGAACCCGGGCGGCGTCGACTTCCTGCGCCTGTTCGGCCGGTCCACCCGCTTCCGCGCCGTCGACGGCGAATACCCGGTGCCCGTGACGGTGCCGCTGCTCGGGCGCTGGCTCACGTTCTTCGCCAACAGCGCCGAAGTGCCCGGCTCGTCGCTGCTGCTCAACGCCGTCCAGGCGCTCGGGCTGCACTGGGCCACCGGGCAGAGCAGCGCCGAGGACGCCCAGCTCGGCGTGCTGCTGGCGTGGATCGAAGAGGGCTGCGCGGCGGCCCGCGCGGTGGAGAACGGCCCGGTGGCCGGCCCGGCGACCGACCCCGACTTCGACAACCGGGTGCTGGCGCCGCTGATCGAACGTGCCGCCCCGGAACTGCCCGAAGTGCTGCGCGACCTGATGATGCCGACCTGGGAACGGATGTGGCGGGTCCTCGCCGTGCTGCGCGCCCTGCCGGCGGGAGAGAGGGTCCGGCAGCGGTGGGACTCCGACCGGGACGTGTACACGGCTTTCACCCAGCACCTCGCCGAAGGAGGAGCGCCACAGCCCCGCCGTGACGGTGCGGTCGCCGCCGCGGCCCGCCTGCAACGGCTGGGGG
>KL571234.1:0-1315 GCA_000715855.1 Actinoplanes liguriensis | reverse complement strand
ATGTGTATAAGAGACAGTCCCGGTACGCCGTGCAGCGCGCCTTCGACGACCCCCTGGTCCTGGCGGAGTACCGGCTGGCCGGGGCGGCGTTCGCCGGGACGGTCACGCTGGCCGCCCCGGACCGCATCGACGACAGCGGCAAACGCCCGGTGCTACGGCCGAGGATCATGGTCCGCACTTCCGAAACCGTCCGCGTCGAGCCCGGCACGTCGCTGACCTCCCCGTCCCGGCCCGCCCAGAAGGCCCGCGTGATCTCGGTGGCCCCGGTCGCCACCACCGGCGACTCCGACGTCTTGCTGGAACTCTCCGGCGGCATGGGCCGCAAGCTGACCCCCGACCCGGGAACCGTCCCAACCGTCGGCGAACGCCTGATCCTCACCACACTGACCGAGGAGTTCCGCCGCACCGGCACCCTCCCCGACCCAACCGAGACCCCATGGACCCACGGCGGCCCCCCAATCCAAGACCCCCCACCCGATCCCACCCCACCACTCACCCCCTCCCCACCACTCACCCCCTAACCGGCCGCGCCGTCCCACGCCGCGCCGCCCCGTCCCACGCCGTCCCGCGCCGCTGTCTCGCGCCGCGTCGTCCCGCGCCGCTGTCTCGCGCCGCGTTGCGCCGCCCCGCCTCCCACCGCTTCATCGCCTGCGCGCCGAGCTGTCGACTGGGAACTCCCGACCAGCAGCTCACCCAGCTGCTCGCCGAACCGATGACTATGTTTACTGGCCTGCCGAGACGAAGGCGTTGCAGAGGTGACAGGACGCTCAACTCGTCGCTCAAAAATGACACTGCGATACTTCCGGCGGACCGCGTGCACTCCAAGAAACAGTTCTTACGCCGATGCAACAATTGCCTTTTTTAGGCTGGACCACCGCCCGGTAACCATAGCGATCCCGGCGCCATCCCGTCTGACCGAGTGCCACCTCAACCACCATCGGACACCAGCCCGCTAAAACAATAAAAAGCCCAGCGCGCTCCCAGCCAAGCGCAAGCCGAGTCGAGCCGGGTGCGTTCAGTGGCACCGTTTGCCCGACTGCCGCAGAGGTGATCGGCTCCGGGTGAGGCGCAGGTGCAGGAACTGGAACGAGGCGAGGCACAGGAGCAGAGCCAGGTGCAGGAACTGGAACGAGGCGAGGCGCAGGAGCAGAGCCAGGTGCAGGAGCAGAGCCAGGTGCAGGAACTGGACCAAGCCGAGGCGCAGGGACAGGAGCGAGCTTCGGATGAGGAGCAGGAGCAGGAGCCGGCTTTGAGCGAGGCGCAGAAGCAGGTGCAGGGGCCGGATCAGGGCGAGGTGCAGACGCAGGGGTCGGAT
>KL571233.1:70980-72451 GCA_000715855.1 Actinoplanes liguriensis | reverse complement strand
ATGTGTATAAGAGACAGCTCTGGCACGGGGTGGACCTCACCCGGGCCGCCACGCTCGGTCTGGACGTTGGTGTGGCCGGGCTGTGGCACGTGCTCTACCTGGTGGCCTGGTGCGCGGCCGGTTGGTTCCTGGCGCACTGGCGGTTCCAGCGCCGATTGGTGATCTGACGTGGAGGGGGCGGAATCGTGCTGACACTGATCATGCCGAAGTTGGTGTCGTTCGAGGGCAGCGCCGGCCGGTCCGCGCGGGTCACCGAGCGCAACGTCAACGCGCTGAAGTCGGCGTACTGGGTGGTGATGGCCGGCGGCCTGCTGGAGCCGGTGTTCTACCTGTTCTCGATCGGGGTCGGGGTCGGCGCCCTGATCGGCGACATCGAGCTGCCCGGCGGCCGGACTGTGCGCTACACCGAGTTCGTCGCGCCGGCGATGCTTGCCGCGTCCGCGATGAGCGGGGCGCTCGCCGAGACCACGTTCAACTTCTTCGGCAAGATGAAATTCATGCGGCTGTATGACGGCATGCTCGCCACGCCGATCCGGCCGTTCGAGATCGCTCTGGGCGAGCTGATCTGGGCGATGGTGCGGGGCAGCATCTACTCGGTCGCGTTCCTGGTGATCATGGTGGCGATGGACCTGACGACGCCGTTGCGGGCGCTCGCCGCGTTCCCGGCCGCGGTGCTGGTCGGGTTCGCGTTCGGGGCGCTCGGGATGACCGTGTCCACGCTGATCCGCAGCTGGCAGGATTTCGACCTGATCGGGGCCGGGCAGTTCGCGCTGTTCCTGTTCTCCGGGACGTTCGTGCCCGCCGAGGCCTATCCGGTGGTGCTGCGCTGGCTGGTCGAGCTCTCCCCGCTGTACCGGTCGGTGGACCTGATCCGGGGGATCAGCCTGGGCTCGGTCGGCGTGGCGCAGGTCGTCGACGTGGTCTACCTGCTGGCGTTGCTGGCGGCCGGGCTGACCGTTTCCGGCCGGCGGATGGGAAAGCTGCTCTGCAAGTAACGCGGGCGGCGCCAAGTGACCACGCGGGCGGCGCTCGCTCGGCCGCGAGGCACCGGCGCTGAGTTGATCCTGAGCGGCGCCGGGGTGACCGCGCGGGCGGCGCTGTCCCACCGCCCGCGCGGCCGTCTCAGCCCTGACTCAGGCCGTGTTCGGAGCCCTTCTTGAGCTTGCGGGTGTCCCGCAGCTCCAGGAACGGCTCCTCGTCGGCCGGGTGCCCGGCGGCGATCGCGCGACCCCGTTCCAGCTCCGCGTCCAGCTCGGCGCCGAGCATGATCGCGATGTTGGAGATCCAGAGCCAGACCAGGAACGCGACGACACCCCCCAGGGTCCCGTACGTCTTGTTGTAGTTCGCGAAGTTCGCCAGGTAGATCGCGAAGCCCGCGGACGCGGCCACCCAGAGCAGCACGGCGAAGATGCCGCCCGGGCTGATCCAGCGGAACCCGCCGGTCTTCGCGTTCGGCGACGCCCAGTAGAGG
>KL571233.1:66936-70746 GCA_000715855.1 Actinoplanes liguriensis | reverse complement strand
ACCCCGCCGAGCCCGATCCGGTCACCGACCACCCGGGCCAGATCGCCGGTGAACACGACGATGGCCGCGGAGGCGATCAGCATCACGCCGACGATCGCGGTGACCCCGACCCGGATCGGCAGGGTCTTCCAGATCGGCCGGCCCTCCGGCACGTCGTAGATCGCGTTGGACGCCCGCATGAACGCGGCGATGTACCCGGACGCCGACCAGAACGCGACGACCAGACCGAGGATCGCCGCCAGCCCGGCGTTGCCGGTGCCCTGCACCTGATCCAGCACGGTGTTGACCAGGTCGCGGAGCTGCGAGTTCGGCGTGATCTGGGTGACCGCGTCCTCGACCGTCCGCTGCCCGGTCTCGCCGAGCATGCCCAGCAGGGAGACGATGACCAGCGCGCCCGGGAAGATCGACAGGACGCCGTAGTAGGTGAGCGCGGCCGCCCAGTCCGAGACGTTGTCCTCGGAGAACTGCTTGAAGGTCCGTCGCACCGCGGCGAAGATCCCCTTGGCCCGGAGCTGCGACGGCTTGTCCGGCCCGTCGTGCGGCCCGGTCCCGGAGAGCTTCCGCGGGTCGGGGGAGCGGCCGACGTCGGTCGTGTTCGCGGCGGCCAGGTCGAAGTCCTCCTCGCCGCGCCGCTTGGCGTCCGCTGCCTCGTCCCGGCCGGTCCCGGCACGCCGCTCGGCGTCCGCGTCTCGGCTGGTCGTGGTCTCGCTCCGGCCGGTCTCCTCCTTCCGGGGGGAGGCGGCGTCGCCGGATTGCGCGGCCGGGGAGCCGGAAACCGCGGCCATGCCGGTCGCCGGGGTGTTCTTGTCGTCGGAGTCGCTGTGCCCTTCCGGGCTGTGACGGAGTCTCATTGCGGGCTTCCCTTCGGGCGAAGCGGCGGGCCGCTGCTCGCCGCTCCTCCCCGTCACGACGTGCGAATACGACCTGATGAAGGTGTTTCCCCGCAGGAAAGCCCGGCTAACCCTCCTGGTCCGGCCATCGCCTGGAGGTATGGGCGGCGCTGGGCGGGGTAGGGGCAAGGTGGGCATTTGCCCCGTGCGGGGGCACGGGGCGTACGCACGAGCAGTCGGGCGTTGCATGTCCATTTGTTCAGATGGCGCACGCAGGAGGGGGTCCGAAAACGCTCTCCCGAGGTTCGCGCGCCATTGCTACTCGCTGGTCACCCCGGGGGTAAAGATCGTCGATCACCTATTCGAGTGACGGGTTTTGATCATGAATGCGCCGGTCACGGTGTCGCACGGCAAGTGTGCCGATGATCCGCTCGGCGTCGCACGCTCGTATCGGAGGGCAGGACATTCCAGGTTGGAGGCGGTCATGGGATCCCGGCGGCTGGGCAGTGGTCGAACTAGAGCCGTGCCGTGGATGGTCCATACTGGATTCGTTAGCACGCGCGAATGCACGTGCACCTGCACGGGTGGTCTCGTCCGGGGAGGACATTGATGCGGCTGCGACATCCTTCCGGCCGGATCGTGCACCTCACCTGCGGCGTGAGCCTAACCGAAGCGGTGACGCCGGGTGACGCGTTCGCGATGCTCGACACAGCCGCCGCGGAGCTCCGGGCCGCTCTGAGTCACGGTCTGACCAGCGGTTCCGAATATCCCGGAGTGCTGACCATCGCCCTCCGGCTCTCCTACCCGCTTGCCGCCGCCCTCGTCGAGGACGGGCGCGCCCGCACCCGGCTGCGTGCCGAACTCGACGCCCGGAGCCTCGAGGTCGTCACGTTGAGCGGCGGGCCCGACGCCGAGGGCGGCGGCGCACCCCCGTCCCCGGACGCGACCCGGCAACCGGCCGACGCCCAGGAGCCGGGCTCTGCTCAGGACCCGGACATCACCCAGCGGCCGGACACCGCTCAGGACCCGGACACCGCCACCCCGCAAGCCGCCACCCCCCAGGATGCCGCCGAGCAGCCGGACCCGCCGACTTCCCCCGAAGCGGGCGCCGAGAGCGACCCGATGCTGCCCGGCGGCGTCCTCCCCGACTGGAGCGAGCCCGCCCGCCTCCAGCACACCCTCGAACTCGCCCGGATCCTGGTCGACCTGCTCCCCGAGGACGAGGTCCGCGGCGCGGTCGGCACCAGCGGGCTGGGCCGCCGCGAGATCTGGGACGAGGCGCACGAACGGGCCGGCGCACGGCACCTCGGCCGCCTGTCCGGCGGTCTCGCCGACCTGGCCTGGCGGGTCGGCCGCGCGGTGCGAGTCGGTTTCGAACCCCGGCCGGGGTACGTCCTGGACAGTCCCGAGGAGACGGTCGCCGCCCTCGCCCGGGTCGACAAGGACCGGCTCGGCGTCTGCCTGGACCTCGCCCGGGTGGTCCGGGACTGGCCCGCCCCGGAGGACGGCATCGACCGCCTCACCGACGCCGGCCTGTCGGTCATCACCGTGCGGATCACCGACCCGGCAGCGGCCTGGCAGCCGGTCCTGCGGCACCTTCTCGCGGCGGACACGGCCCGCACCGAGTACATCGAGGTGGACGGCGACGGCACGGCGGCGGCTGACATGTCGTACGTGATAGGGCAGTTGACCGCCCTCGGCCTGGTGCCGGAGAGCGAGCCCTGCGCCGCGCCCTGATCCCGGAAACGGAAAAGCCGCCCCCGTAAGGGCGGCTCTTTCCGTGCGGGAGCGATCTAGAGCGTGCCGCCCGGACCCTTGGTGCCGGAGAGGGAATCCGACGGGGCGAGCAGCTCATCCGTGTCGTTGCCGGTGTGCGTGGTGCCCAGCTTCTCACCGAGCTTGGACGACTGGAGCTTGTCCTTGCCCTCGGTGTAGAGCTTGTTCGCCTGGGCCTGCGCCACGCCGGCGGCCTCCTGAACCGTCGGGTGCTGCCAGAACTTCTCGGCGTTCGCCCGAATCTCCTCATACTTCTCGCGGCCGGCCCGGCTGCCCAGGACGAAGCCCGCCGCGAGACCGCCGAGGAACAAGAGCTTTCCGCGCATGATGGCGGCTCCTTCCGTGTGATGACTCAACTGTGTCTGCCGGCGTGCATACCCATCCTGCCGCGCCGATACTCCCTGCATCCTGGTTTCACTCCTGTTGCCCCGCGTCACACCTGCCGGATGAGGCGCGGGGATACCCCTTCGCGCGAAGCCCGGATCGTCGTGTAATCTTCTCTCCGTCGCCAGGGAAACCCGGCGGCGAGCACGATCCCCTGTAGCTCAATTGGCAGAGCAGCCGGCTGTTAACCGGCAGGTTATTGGTTCGAGTCCAATCGGGGGAGCGCGAGTCCTAGAGGCCCTTCGTCCGCAGAAAGCGCGGATGGAGGGCCTCTTTGCATGTCCGCTCAGGGTTGCCGGTTGCGGTCCGCTTCAGGTTGCGGTCGGCAGATCAAAACCGGTTTCGCGTACGGTGCCCGCATGTCTTCGCGGCGGGTGCGGGCGGCGGCTCGCGGCTGAGCGCCGGATTGCCACGACTTGGGGGCTCGGCGCGTCGCCTGCGGGCGGGCGGCTCCGGCCGTACGTACCAAATGGTGGGGTTTTTCCTGCCCTTTGTCTTTCGCCTCCTCGGCTTGAAGTGTGTGGTTACGCTGAGGCCTGCGTTGTTCGCTCTCAGTGAGGTGGTTATGTCGCAGCCGGTCGAGGTGGACGTCGTCATCGTCGGCGGCGGGCTCGCCGGGCTGTCCGCTGCCCGCCGACTGGACCGCGCCGGGGTGGAATGGCTGCTCGTGGAGGGTTCCGACCGCGTCGGCGGGCGGGTCGCCACCGACGTCGTCGACGGCTGGCACATGGACCGCGGTTTCCAGGTGCTGAACACCGCCTATCCGCGGCTGTCCGCGCTGGTCGACGTCGACGCGCTGGAGATGCGATATTTCACCTCT
>KL571233.1:62619-66698 GCA_000715855.1 Actinoplanes liguriensis | reverse complement strand
CAGAGATGTGTATAAGAGACAGACTCACGACCCCGCAGACGCTGCTCTCCGGGGTCGGCACGCTCACCGACCGGCTCAAGTTCGCCGCGCTCGCCACGAAGTGCGCCACCACGCCGGTCGAACGGCTCCTCGACACGCCCGAGACCACCACCCAGGAGATGCTCCGCAAAGCCGGGCTGTCCCACCGGATCATCGAAGAGGTGCTGCGGCCGTTCCTCTCCGGCGTGTTCGCCGACCGGTCGCTCGACACGTCCAGCCACGTCACCGCGATGGTGCTGAGATCCTTCGCCCGCGGTCGCGTGGGAGTGCCGGCCGCAGGCATGGCTGCGCTGCCCGCCGCGATCGCCGGGCCGCTGCCGTTCCCGCAACTGCTGATCGGCGCCCGCACCCTCAGCATCGGCCCCGGCATCGTCGTCACCGAGGGCGGTGAGATCCGCTGCCGCGCGGTGATCGTCGCCACCGACCCGGTGCACGCCTCCGAACTGCTCCCGCAACTGCCGAGGCCCGACATGCACGGGCTGACCACGTTCTACTTCGGCGCCCCGCGCGCACCGATCGACGAGCCCATCCTGCTGCTCGACGGCGACCGGCGGGAGATCATCGCCAACACGGTGGTGATCAGCAACGCCGCGCCCGAATACGCTCCGGGCGGCCAGAGCCTGATCGCCGCGACCGTCGTCGGCGTCTCCGCACCGTCCAGTGCCTCCGAAGCGGTGATCCGGGTCGAGCTCTCCCGCATGTACGGGACACCCACCGACGACTGGGAACTGCTCAACGTCGTCAGCGTGCCGAACGCGCTGCCCGCCGCTCGCGTACCGCAATGGGCCCTGCGCAAGCCGGTCGCGCTCGGCGACGGCCTCTTCGTCGCGGGTGATCATCGCGACAGTCCGTCCCTCCAGGGCGCGATGGCCGGCGGCTGGCGAACGGCCGGCCAGGTCCTGGCGTCACTCGGCGCCCGTGTCGGGGTATGAACCATTTATCGTTTCTTGGAGGCCGCGATGAGCGATCTGAACCCGGAGAATTTCGCCGAATTCACCACCTCGGACGGCCCCGACTCGCCGAGCACGACGTCGGACACCGGCCCGTCGGAGATCGACCTGCAGCCGCCGGACATGGTCTCCGACCCGCGATACCAAATCGTTTTGTTGCCACAGACGCTGGTGGAGCGATAGATCGCTAGCTCCGATCGCAGGCCGCGGGATACTATCGCCGCCGGTACGGGGCGGTAGCTCAGTGGGTTAGAGCAGGGGACTCATAATCCCTCGGTCGCGGGTTCGAGTCCCGCCCGCCCCACAAATAAGCCCTTGAACAGGGCGGACGAGGATCAAGCCGTGAGCTTCCTCCAGGAACGAATCCCTCTGGACGGAGGGATTCGGGATTCTCGTGAAGACCAGGAGAGAGGTTTGCCCTCTCAAACCTGAGACGGAGACCGTTTAGCGGTCCTACCAGCGCGCCCTCGTAACGATGCGGCAGCGCCGACGATCCGGCGGGTCGATCAACCTGACCAAGCGGGAACGGCGAAGACTCAGGCCAGGAAGCGCCGGCCGACGGCTGAGACGAGGGCATTGGCGCACGCGCTGATGGCGGAACGGCCCGACCTGAGCCGAGCTGAACTCGAGGCTCAGTTGGTGATCACTCCAAGGCGTCTGCGGACGGTGCTTTCTGCGTAGCAGTGGAGAGCCGGGGGAGAGGTCTCAGAGGGGTCACTCGCCCCCGAGACTGATCCTCTAGAACATGGTCCGGACCCAAGCAACTCCGGTGGTCAGAGCGACGAACACGACGATGGCACCCAGCCGAAGCCAGGGGATCGACTCGATCCGGCGATCGGCACCGATCGAGACACTGATTCCAACGGTGATGCCCAACATCAGGCACATGAACGCTGTGAGCGCCCTCCTGATCGGGCTGTCAACATCCCAGTAGAGCCAGAGACCACCGGCCGTTGCCACGAACAGCAGCAGCGTGAAGAAGATCAGAGGGAACGCCAAGCGCCACCGGAGAGACAGGCTCATGATCGGTTGAAACTTTCGTCTCGAGGGCCAGCTTCTTCGATCTTCCGGATCCGGAGCGCCTCAGACTCGTAGCGTGCTCGCTCCTGAGGCTCTAGCTTCCGCCGTTCCTCTTCGCCCCTGTCGACGGCTTCAGCGAGTCCTTGGCTGTGCCAGGAATACTCGGCGGCAGCCCGAAAGGATGCCTCACCGTTCAGGACGGTGCGGGCGAAGGACCCAACAGGATCGTCTCGGTCAGGTCGGCTTTCCGCCAAGTGCCGTAGCAGGGCTTGCGCCAGCGGTTGTTGGGCAATGAGGCCGCTCATGGGTCTGCCTTCGTTCCGGAGGTCCGTCAGCTTAGTGCGGGGTGGTGGTACGGCTCGATGCCGGGAAGATCCTGCACGCCGAACTTCACTTGGATCCCCGTGACGGTCGCGGAGATCGCCTTAACGGCGTCCTCCGCGGTGCCATAGAAGTCACTGATCACTTGGTAGAGGTCCAGAGCGACCCAGGAGTAGTAGGCGGCAACCCCGTAGCCAGCGATGCCGCCGAACACTGTTTCGATCGTGGCGGTGCCTGCGGCAACACCTCCGCTGATCATCAGCAGAGCGTCGTAGAGGTCCATGATTCGGCCGGCGGTCAGGTCGTAGAGCTTTTTGACGACTTCCGCTGTGTCCATGTACGCCTGTGCGTATTTCTTCGCGGCATCGGCGAGGTGGGCAGCGCTCACCGCTAGGTTGAACTCGAACTCTTGGAAGCCCTCTGAGGCGTTGCCTCGCCAGGCCATCGGCACATCGGTGACGCTCTCGCTGAGGTTCCTGGCTATGGCGTCCGCTGCGGCGCCTGCCTGGGCAACCGCGTTCCCGGCGTAGACGAAGGCTTGCCAGTCACCGGCGAACTTGCTGGTCCAGTACTCGAACGGATCCTTGCCGAACAGGCTGATGGAGATCTGACGTACCCAAGCCGTAGGTGATACCAGGTCAGCCATCGGATTCAGGCTCCACATCTCTACCGGCACGGCGTACTCAGGATTCCTGAGGTAGATCGTGGGTTCGTCGACATCAGAGAATGCCGCCCTTGAGCTTTCGGCGTCACCGCGAGTTCGTGATGTTATCGCTCGAAGCGAGGCGGGATCATTGATGCCGTTGCATATGGTGTCGATGTCCGCGGCAGCGTCGTGATCCTCGCGCTGGTACATGATCTGCGCTTTATTGGTTTCGGTGCCGGCCGAACCAGCAAGGTCACGAAGCTTCTTGATGGATTCTTCGACCTGATCAAGGATATGATCTTGCGGTCCCGCAAAATACATGATGAGGCCAGCGTCCGTCAAGCCTATGTGGCAATTCTTCTCGACATAGGCGAGCGCATCAGAGGCATCGGACGATGCGCGCTGAAGCTGGTTATAAAGGCGGTTCATGCCTTCGTTGTCGACGTAAAGCTCAGTCATCGTTCCCCGTCTTTCGAGACTGCTGGCAAGCAAGCACCATAGGCAACGGTCACCGTGTGATACCCCCAAAGGGGTCGTAGGGTTCAATCCGCGGTTGGGCTATGCCTCCTGCGTCGGCTACGCGACATCCGTGGTCTTGACCTGCCGGTCCAGCATGGACGCGTGAACATCGCCGCAGACGGGAGTCGGGGCGGCTCCAACTTGACTTTGATCGTCGCTGCCATCGGCATCTTTGGAGCGCTTGCAGCGACCCTTGTCACTCAGTGGCTGACTGGCCGGCGGGACGACAAACAGTGGGCTCGCCAGAAACAGTAACAGGATGAAATACCCAATCGGGAAAGGAGTGAGAATCATTAGATCAATAGCTTTCTTGCGCTGGGATCGTGTGGGATGTGAACCATGAAGTTCGCCTCAACTGTTTCCCGTTCGGAACGGGGCGAACAGAAATCGAGCTGCGCACCGTAGGCGGCGCAGAATAATCGACGACCGCAGCCGTCACATGCCATCGGCACATAACCGTGGTCAGCTAGCAAATGAAAACTCCCCGGCTCGACGAAATCCGCGCGTCGGAGCCGCTCAGCGGCGCTGTCAGCGAACACCCGAACCTGATCTCCAGTCCGGCGGTTCGCTGTCTTCGGCTGCCG
>KL571233.1:61479-62399 GCA_000715855.1 Actinoplanes liguriensis | reverse complement strand
CGGCTGCCGGTGGAGCGCCGGGGGCGGTTTTCTATCCTGCGCGGGTGTCTTCACTCAGCGGTGCCGAGATTGATGCCTTGGTCGCCGAAGCGGTCATGGACTGTTACGACGAGCATGAGCAGCTCAGTGGCCTCTTCGCCATGATCGAGAGCGAAATGACGATGCCGTTCGAGACCGAGGTGCTTGGTGTGCCGGTGGTCGTCCGGAAGGTGGATCTGCGTTCGTCGGGGATCGTGGCGATCTGCCATCGTGGCTGGCTGCGGCAGGCGATCGGGGTTCTGGACCTTCCGTTGCCGGATCCCGCGCCGGAGGGCGGGCAGTGGATCGAGGTGTACCGGCGATGGGCGGGTAACCAGTGAGCGAGTACCAGTACTACGAGTTCGTAGCGCTTGATCAGGCGTTGACGGCGAAGCAGCAGGGCGAGTTGCGGACGGTGTCGTCGAGGGGCCGGATCACGTCGTCGGGTTTCGTCAACGACTATCAGTGGGGCGATCTCAAAGCTGACCCTGCCGCGTGGATGGAGCGGTACTTCGACGCGCATCTGTATCTGGCGAACTGGGGCAGCCGGCGGATCATGCTGCGGTTGCCGAAGGCGGCATTGGCTCCGGAGACGGCCGAGGCGTTCTGTGTCGGGGAGTCGGCCGGCTGCTGGACTACACGTACCCATGTGATTCTCGATCTTCGTAGTGAGGATGAGGACGGCGACGAGGAGTGGTGGGAGGAGGAAGGGCGGCTCGCGGCGATCGTGCCGAGCCGGGCAGAGCTGGCCGGTGGTGATCGGCGGCTGCTGTATCTGGCCTGGCTGCTGTGTGTGCAGAACCGGGAACTGGACGATGAGGTGCCGGAGCCTCCGGTCCCGGCCGGGCTGGCGAAGCTGAGCGGGCCGGTGCAGGCCCTGGCTGATTTCCTTCGCCTGGATC
>KL571233.1:60383-61312 GCA_000715855.1 Actinoplanes liguriensis | reverse complement strand
ATGTGTATAAGAGACAGGAGCTGCGCCGCTGGGTGACGGATCTGCCGGTGGCGGACAAGGACGAGATGCTGCTGCGGGTGCTGCGTGGCGACGCCGGGTTGCTGCGGTCGGAGTTGCTGCGGACGTTTCACGGTGTGAGTGAGGAGCCGCCTGCCGGCGAGCGGCGGACCGCCGGGGACCTGCTCGTTGCCGCTGAGGAAGGCCGGGCTGCGCGGCAGCAGCAGAAGCGGGAGCGAGAGGCGGCCGAGCGTCAGCGTCGCGAGAAAGCGGCCGCTGCGGCTCGCGAGCAGCGCTTGGACGAGCTGGCACGGAACCCGGTCCGCACTTGGAACCAGGTGGACGAGTTGATCGCGGCGAAACGTCCGAAGGACTACGACGCGGCGGTGACCCTGCTCTTGGATCTTCAGGCGCTGGCGGTACGGGAGGGTGAGATCTTCGAGTTTGCGGAGCAGATGATGCGGCTGCGGGAGCGTCATGCCCGTAAGCCGAGCCTGATCGACCGTTTCGACAGGGCTCGGCTTGACTGATTCGGCTGTCGGGCTTGCGGCGGACGGCGTGTGAAGATTGGCCGGTGGTGTCCGTCGACGTGGTGACTGACGACGAGGTTGCTCTGCTTCGTCGTGAGCTGGAGCGGTTACGGGTGGAGAACCATCGGCTGTCGCGTCTGCTGGAGCTGCGGGGCCAGGACACCACTCCGGCTCCGGAGCAGCTCGCCGCGATGGCCACACCGGGGCCGGTCACGATGGCGTCGCCGGTGCCGGAGAAGCTGGCGTTCTACGCCGGCCTGTTCCGGGCGCGGCGGGATGCTTATGCGAAGCGGTGGGAGAACAGCCGGCTCGGTACGGCGGGGTGGTCTCCCGCTGTGGCGGGTGGCTGGCGCAAGGGGATGGACCGGCGCACGGCGGCCTACCTGCCGCTCACCGCGGAGG
>KL571233.1:54684-60169 GCA_000715855.1 Actinoplanes liguriensis | reverse complement strand
GTGTATAAGAGACAGGCCGCTCACCGCGGAGGTAGTTGCCGCCCATCTGGTCGGTGACGTGTTCATGGGTCTGTATCCGCTGTTCACCGACAACACCTGCCAGTTCTTGGTCGCGGACTTCGATGGCAGCACTGCGATGCTCGATGCCCTGGCTTATTGCAAAGCCGCCCGAGCCGGCGGTGTCCCGGCGGCTTTGGAGATTTCCCAGTCAGGACGTGGGGCGCACGCCTGGGTCTTCTTCACCGACCCGATTCCTTCTGCTACGGCCCGATCGGTGGGAACGGTCCTGGTGCATGAGGCCATGGTGCTCCGCGGCTCGATGGACCTGCGCTCGTACGACCGGCTGTTCCCGAATCAGGACGTCCTGCCCGACGGTGGCCTCGGAAACCTGATCGCGGCGCCGCTGCAGGGCCGGCGCCGCCGAGACGGGCTTACGCTCTTCCTCGACCTGGCGACCCTGGAGCCGTACGAGGACCAGTGGGCTTTCCTGTCAGTCCTCGACCGGCTCAGCCCAGGCGACGCGGATAGAGTCGCCCGTCGCGCGAAACAGGCCGTCGTCGGCTCCGGTGTGGCGAAGATGAGCAGGTCGGACGCTACAAAGGTCCACCCGCCGCTGCCGATGACGGTGCAGGCAGACCTCGCGGCGGGCCTGAGTATCGACGCATCGCAACTGCCGGCCGCCGCGCTGGCCACGTTCAAGCACGCGGCCTCGCTGGCCAATCCGAAATTCTACGAGTTGCAGCGGCTTCGCAAGTCGACCTGGGACACGCCACGGTTCCTTCGCGGATACGACATCACACTGGACGGCCGCCTGGTTCTCCCGCGCGGACTGCGGCACGCGATCGGACGAATCGTCGAGGATGCCGGATCCCGATTGGTGATCACCGATACCCGGGGTGCCGGCAGGGAGATCGAGGTCGCTTTCACCGCCGAGCTGACCACCAGGCAAAGCGCCGGGGTGAGTGCAATGCTCGCCTACGACGACGGCATGCTGGTGGCTCCGCCGGGCTCCGGCAAGACCGTCATGGCCTGCGCGATGATCGCCGAACGCGCAACCTCGACCCTGGTTCTCGTCGATCGTAAAGCGCTGGCCGAGCAGTGGCGATCACGCATCGAGCAGTTCCTCGGCGTACGGCCGGGGCAGTTCGGCGGCGGCCGGCGCAAGCTCACCGGTGTCGTGGATGTCGCGATGCTGCCATCGCTGGCCCGGCGTGCCGACGTCGCGGACATCACCGCCGGGTACGGGCACGTGATCGTCGACGAATGTCACCACCTTGCCGCTGCTGCGTATGACCATGCCGTGAAGCGGATCGGCGCGCAGTTCTGGCTCGGGCTCACCGCGACGCCGTCCCGCCGGGACGGGCTCGGTGAACTCGTGACCTGGCAGCTTGGCCCCGTTCGGCACACCGTGACCGACGAAGACCCGGATACGCTCGCCGCCGTCTGGCAGGAAGAGGCCGGTCCGCGCCGTCTGTTGTTCGTCCATGAGACCCAGTTCCGGGCCGATGAGGAGGACCTGTCGTCGCCGGGCGCACTGGCGGCCGTGCATCGCTGCCTGATCGGGGATGAAACACGAAACACCCAGATCATCGACGACGTCACGGCTGCCCTCGCCAAGGGGCGCAACTGTCTCGTGCTGACCCGCAGGGTCGCCCATGTCGAAGCTCTGGCTTCGCTCCTCGCGGATCGCGGACATCAGGCACTCCTGCTGCAGGGTGGAATGTCCACGGCGGATCGGCGTGCTGCAGTCGACCGGCTCGCCGAGGCGAAGGCTGGTGACGGGATCCTGGTCATCGGCACCACCCCGTTCATCGGCGAAGGTTTCGACGCACCTGTACTCGACACCCTGTTCCTGGCGGGGCCGATCTCCTTCGACGGCCTCCTGGTCCAGTGCGCCGGCCGGGTCATCCGCGCCGCGCCCGGAAAGGACGTCGCGGAGGTGCACGACTACCACGACCCGGCGACGCCGATCCTGGCTGTTTCGCTGCAGCGCCGAATGCCTGGCTATCGGGCGCTGGGCTTCACCAGGCAGTAGCGGCTTTCGTACCGGCCGCCGCCGTACGCGCCGATGCCGAAGTCATCGTCACGTTCGGGATCCAGCTGAAAACTGTCGAGCCGGTCGTGATCCTGGGCAAACTGGTCGGTTTCGTGATCGGCCGGGAGTGGAGCACCGACCTGGTCGACGCGCGTCTGATCTGGCCGGAGGCGGCGAGCAGGACCTGGAGCACGAGGGCCGTGGGTCACCGTTCTGAACGACAGTGCCCGCGACGTGCTCGCCGGCATCGCGGCCGGGCGGGCGCCGGAGCTGGCTGGGCGGTGGGCACCATCGAGGAGTTCAGCCGGCCCGCCGACGTGGAGTTCCTCAGTGGGCTGGTGTCCGATTTCGTCGCGCTGGCTGTCCGTGCCCGCGAGCACGACGAGTCCCTCTACTGCTGGATGTGCTTGTGGACCGGCGAGTCGGTGGGGTCGAAGGCGTAGCGGGAGCGCAGTTCGTCGTCGTGGAGGGTGTCGGCGAAGGAGTTGCCGTTGAGGACCCAGATCAAGGCGTCCTGAACCCCCAGCACGTACGCCGTGGTGCCCGCCCCGCCGACCGGCAACCGCCCACCGTGGAAGCAGGCGTCCGCGTAGTCGATCTCGGCCAGCGCCGCGGCGCCGTCCGGGCCGGCGGGGAGCTCCTGGCCGCTGAGCGGCGTGACCGCCCGTGACCCGAGGATCCAGCGCAACGCGTCGGCGCTGCCCAGCCACACGTCGGCGTGCGGACGGCCGGGCCCGGGCCTGTACGCGCAAATCTCCTCGGCGACGCGCAGCGCCCGCCGGATGGTCTCGCGCGCCGGCGGCTCACCGGTGTTCAACGGCTCCACCGCAGCATTCTCGCGCGGCCGGATCAGCCCTGGACTCCCGCTGTGCGGATCGGTCCACGAAGTCTCGCCGTCGCCACCGCTGTGCTCCTTCTGGCCGCTTTTGCCACCATTGCTGCAGTACGCCGGCACGCCGCCGGCGCCGCGCACGAGATCGTTCCGCCCGCGGGCGCGACCACACAGCTCCCCGCGGGCGAGGGGTACCAGACGGTCGTCGGCGACCGTGCCGCAATCATCGCTCTCGGTCTGCGGAACGACCGTGGGGCGGCGACCGTGCGGACCTACGCGCTGCCGCCGCGTTCGCCGTGGCTGCGGTCGCGGCAGCTCGTCGCCACGCAGCTCGACCACTGGGAGCAGGTCGGTGACTGCGCTGACAATGCCGCCGCCAGGATCGTCGAGTGTGCCTGGCGGGAGCCGACCCGCTGGTGGCCGCGCGAGGTCCGGCTCACGATGATGCGCCCGCCGCCGGCCGGGGAGGACCGTGACGGCTGGCCCGACCTCACCATTCTGATCGTGGGCTCGGGCCGGGCCGACTGATCGGGGTCAGGCGACCTGCTGCCACCAGGCGTCGATCTCCGGCGGGTTGTCGACGTCGACGCGCTCGCCGGGGCGCGGGATCGCCAGGCGGACGCCTCGCGCTTTCGCCTCGCGCCACGTGCGCTCGGCGGGCTCGGCCCACTTGTGGGTGGCCAGGTCGAAGGTGGCCCAGTGGACGGGGATGAGCAGACCACCGCGTACGTCCACATGGGTTGAGACGCCGTCCTCGGGGACCATGTGGATGTCGGGCCAGTCGCCGCCATAGGCCCCGACCTGCACCAGCGTGGCGTCGAACGGGCCGTGCTCGGTGCCGATCCCGGTGAAGCCGGGGAAGTAGCCGGTGTCGCCGGAGTAGAACACCCGGCGGGTCGGGCCCTTGATCACCCAGCTGGCCCAGAGCGTGTCGTCACGGCTGAACCCGCGCCCGGAGAAGTGCCGCGCCGGCGTGGCGGTCAGCTCCAGGTCCCCGACCCGGTGCGACTCGTTCCAGTCGAGCTCCGCGATGCGCGCCGGGGACACACCCCAGCGCTCCAGGTGCGCGCCGACGCCGAGCGGGACCAGGAAGGTCGCCGGGTGCTGCGCGGCCAGATGCTGGACGGTCGTCATGTCCAGGTGGTCGTAGTGGTCGTGGGAGATCACCACGGCGTCGACCGCGGGCAGCTCGTGCAGCGGGATCGGCGGCTCGTGCAGCCGTCGCGGCCCGGCGAGCTGGGACGGGGAGCAGCGCTCGCTCCAGACCGGGTCGAGCAGGACGCGGCGCCCGTCGATCTCGATCAGCGCGGTGGAGTGGCCGAACCAGGTGATGTGCAGGCCCTCGGCCTGCTCGAAATCGGTGTTGACCAGCGGAATGGCGTGGTGCGGCCGGCGCGCCTGCGTCCCGGTGAAGGCGGCGACGGCGACCCGGGGGAGGGCGCTGAGGGACAGCGACGAGTTGGTCGGCACGTTGTTGCGGAACTTGCCGTCGGAGAACTGGGGCGAGGCCTCGACGCGGGCGAGGCGTGCTCCGGTCGACTTGCCGCCGAACTGGGCTGCGAGGTGGGAAGGCATGCCCTCAATGTAGGCGGTGATAACAATGTAGGCAATGATCACAATGTGTTCGTCGCCTACATCACGGTAGGCTGGGGGCATGAAGACCCGTCCCTACCACCACGGGGACCTGCGCGCCGCGCTGCTCGGCCTGGCCGAGGACACCCTGCGCGATCGCGGGCCCGGCGAGCTGTCGCTGCGTGAGCTGGCCCGCGAGGCGGGGGTGAGCCCGGCCGCGCCGAGCCGCCACTTCCGGACCAAGCAGGCCCTGCTGGACGCGCTGGCGATGGCCGGCTTCGACCGTCTCACCACCGTGATGGCCGGGGCCCTGGAGCGGGCCGATGATTCGTTCGGTCAGCGACTCGACGTCCTGACCAGGACATATGTGGGCTTTGCGATGAACAATGCGGCCCTGCTCGAGCTGATGTTCTCGCGCAAGCACGAGCCCGACGCCCCGCCCGAGCTGATCGAGTCCATGCACCGCGTGATGACCGTGGCCACCGACCTGATCGAGGACGGTCAGCGACGCGGCGAGGTCCGGGAAGGCTCGGTGATGCTGCTCGCCGTCCCGCTCGCCGCGACCCTGCAGGGCATCACCGACCTGGCGCTGAGCGGCGGTTTCACCGACGACCAGGCCGAGCAGGGCCTGGCCGAGACGATCGCGTTCATCCTCCGCGGCTACGCCCCCTGACCTGCCGGTTCCCGATCAAAACCGCTTTCGGCGTACGCGTTCCAGCCCCGCAGCGCCGGAAAGCTCCGGGCGGTCAGCCGGGTTCGCCTGGTAGTGCCGGAGGGCCCGGTAGACGACTGGCGAGCCACATTCCACGGATCCGACTCGCGAGGGGATCCCGTCCCCTCGCGGAGCGATCCGGCGTCGGGTCTAGCGGGTGGTGGGCCGGCGCCAGCGGGCCAGGAGGGTGTCGATCCGGGCGCGGATCCGGGCGCGGGCCTCGTCCCGCGGCACGCCGCTCATCAGGAGTTCGTCGTAGGGGGTGTCCTCGTGCCGGATCGAGGCGATCACCGCGCGGGTGCTGTCTCTTATACACATCTCTGAGCGGGCTGGC
>KL571233.1:53547-54498 GCA_000715855.1 Actinoplanes liguriensis | reverse complement strand
GCTGATCGCCTCGGCCCGCGACGGTGGGCAGGACGGGAACAGGCGTCCGATCTCCGACGCCAGCTCCACCATGAACGATTCGTCCCAGGCCTCGCGCCGCTCCTGGTCGCGGATGCGGCGGCGGGCGCGGGCCTCCTCGTCGGAGAGGCACTGCTGCTCGGCCTGCTCGATCGCGGCCTGTTCGACCAGCAGCCCCCGGCGCTCGTAGCGTTTGCGGGGCTTGTTGAAGCGGACGACGACCGCGGAGAGCCGGCTGGCCTGTTTCGCGCGGCGGGTCATGGTGACGTTGCCGGCCGGCAGGAAGATCAGGTGGTCGAGGTCGGCGCAGGTGAGGCAGAGCGGCCCGCCGTCCTCCATGGTGAGCAGGTCGTCGCGGGTCTGCCCGCAGCCGGTGCAGGTGAAGTCCCGGTCGGCCTGCACCACCACGAGGTCCGGCGGTTTGCTCTGCTTGGCGGTGATCTTCTCGCGTTGCCGTTCGGGCAGGTCGGCGGGCATCCAGTGGGTGCGGTACGCCGATTCGCGGGCGGGATCGCCGGTGGCGGTGAAGCGCAACGGCCGCCGGTCCCGGGTCGCGGACAGGTATTCGACCTCGCTGGGGTGCAGGCCTCGGCTTTCCGCCCAGCGCCGGAACACTTCCAGCGCGTCGGTCAGCCGGTCGGCCGAGACCGCGGCGACCGCTTCCAGGTGGGGCGCCCGGCCCTGCCGCCAGTCGGTCACCAGCCCGGGCGGCAACCACCCCATTCCGGACAGTACGTCGATCGCGCTCACGTGCTTCTGACGCGCCAGGGCCTGATCGGCGGCGGTCACCACGCGCCGTTCCAGTTTCGAGCCGGGCTGCATGGACGGCACGTTACCGCGTGGACGCGCGGTGGCGGCAGTCCGCTTGCAGCCCGGCGAAAGGCCAGATCAAGATCAACGGATCAGGGCCAGCGGTACGGCGTCGGCACCGGC
>KL571233.1:51699-53303 GCA_000715855.1 Actinoplanes liguriensis | reverse complement strand
TGTGTATAAGAGACAGGGTGTGCCCGGAACTGTTCGCTGTGCAGCCCGAACGAACGGTCCAGTTTCGGCATCCAGTACGCGTCGTCGTGCCGCCCCGGGCCGAGCTGGTAGTCGTGCCGGACGCCCTTCGCGGCCAGCGTCGTGCTCATCTGCTGCGCGGCCACCCCGAACCGGTAGTCGTCGGAGTCGCCGCCGTCGAAGTAGTACCGGTGCTGGTTCAGTTCGGCGGCCGTCATCCCGGCGACCAGGGTCAGCGGGCGCAGTCCGGCGTTTGCGGCCTGCTCGGCGGCCGTCCCGACCAGCGGTGACAGGCTGAGCGCGCCCATGTGGCTGGCGATCGAGCTGAACACCGCCGGGTTCTTCAGGCCCAGGGTGAACGCGCCCTGCCCGCCCATCGAGACACCGCTGATCCCGCGGTGGTCGCGGTCGGCGATCGTCCGGTAGGAGCGGTCGACCAGCGGGACGATCTCGTCGACGATCATGGTGCGGTAGTTGCCGGCCGAGGTGTCGACGTACCAGCCGCTGCCGCCGTCCGGGAAGACGACGATGCTCTCCTCCAGCCCGTTCTCCTTGACCAGCTTGTCGAGGACGCTGTCGATGTCGCGCGCCTCCCATTCGATGTTGCTGCCGTTGAAGCCGTTGAGCATGTAGACGACCGGGTATTTCCGGTTCGTCGTCCGGGTGTAGCTCGGCGGCAGGTACACGTTGAACTGTGTCCGCCGGCCCATCGCCGCGGAGTCGTAGTCGTCCCGGAAGAACCGCGCGTGGTCGCCCAGCTCCTGGTCCTTGCGCGGGTCGAGGTAGAGCAGCTCCCGGGTGGGCGCGAGGTCTCCCCAGGTGCGGATGGTGTCCACGACGAGCCGGCCCTGGTCGTCGACGAAGACCTCGGCCTGCGTGTCGGTCAGGGTGGTGCGGCCGCTCCTGAGGAAGGCGAGTCGTCGTTCGGCGGTGTCGCCCTGGTGGAAGAAGCCCGGTGCCAGGGTGGCGGCGTAACCGCGAAGGTCTCCGGTGGCGACCGCGCGATGCTGGCGGTTCAGCACGGCACAGACATGCGCCAACTGGGTACGGCTGGCCGCCGTCCCCGTCGTTCCGGCGAGCGCCCGCAGCCGGGCCTTGGAGAACAGGCCGACCGGCCCCTGGTAGAGGCCGCCGCCACCGGTGCCGTCGTAGACCCGTACCGCGATGATGTTGGTCGTGCCCCAGCGCAGCAGCCCGTCCGCCGGGTAGTACTCGCGCGGCACCTCCCAGGTGGAGTCGAAGTTCGGCGGGAAGCCGCCGGTGTGCCCGATCTCCTGGCCGTTGAGGAAGGCCTGGTCCGCGTCGTCGATCTTGCCGAGGGCGGCGACCACGGCCGAGTCGGTGACCCCGGCCGGCCGGGCGGGCAGGGTGAACGCCTTGCGGTACCAGGCGTATCCGTCGTAGGTGGACAGGTCGGCGTGGTCGCCCCAGTTGTCCGGGACGGTCCAGTCCTGCCAGGCGCTGTCGGAGAACGACGGGTCCGCCCACGCGGGGTCGTCGCCGGTGGTGAACTTCCAGCCGGTGCCGGCCAGGTCCACGCCGAAGTCGACCGAGCCGGTGGTGGCGCAGGTGGTGTCGGTGGCGGG
>KL571233.1:50854-51485 GCA_000715855.1 Actinoplanes liguriensis | reverse complement strand
ATGTGTATAAGAGACAGGTCCCAGCTGAAGCCGATGTGGGAACGTTCACAGACGCGAGCGTCAAGAGTAGGGTGCCGAGCAGGGCGGTGCCCGCGCGGCGGAAGCGGCGAGTAATCGGTGACATCGAGCCTCTCCTTGAAGAGACGTTCACAAATTCACACACGAAACATGCTGGACGCACACTCGCAATATTCGTGAAAGATGTCAATGAGTGCACGCGATGACCGCTGGGCGTTGGAACGTGTGCGATAGCGGCCCCGGATGCGCGAAACGGCCGGCGCCCACGCACCGGCCGTTCCGCCCCTGTGTCAGACCCGGCACTGCCAGCTGTTCGCGTCGTAGAAGCTCACGAAGCGGTCGATCGTCGCGGAGCTCCCGACCGTGTACCGGCAGACCGCCGGCAGGCTCACGTCGAAGTAGACCGGGTCGACCCGGCTGTAGTTGACGCAGTGCCAGTCGTAGGCGGTGGCGCCGAGCAGTGCGGCGGCGCTGTGGCCGGTCGAGGTGCAGTAGTCGTTGATCGCCGGGGTGACCACGGCGGACGTCACGCGCCAGCAACTGACCGACGCCGGGTCGTTGAAGCTGCCGATCCGGTCGACCGCGGCATCGGTGCCGTAGGTCCAGCGGCAGG
>KL571233.1:48345-50653 GCA_000715855.1 Actinoplanes liguriensis | reverse complement strand
GAGCTGCTCGGGCGCCGAGGCCGCCGCGGTGGCCGGGCTGATCGCCGCGAGCACTCCGGCGAAACCGGCGATCAGGGCGATCAGCACCTTGCTGAGCGAACGCATAGCTCTCCTGGAGGTAACTGGTGATGTCCGGCAAGCCGGAACCATCCTCTTTGGACAGGGCGGGACTCAGCCTAGGGCGTTGACGGGTCTTTGCAAGACCTTGCAAAGAGAACGTAACTTCATTCACCCCATGACTTCTTTTTCGCCGTACGGCGGTAATCACTCGATCCGGCACTCGACCACCCGACCGCCCTGGGTGTACTACGAATGCACCGTCAGTGAGGAGAGCGCCGTTGCGTTGGACCAGGATCGCCGCGGCCGTGCTCGCCCTGGCGCCCGCCGTCGTGCCCGAGCCCGCCGCCGCCACCGGCGTGACCTGCATGAACACGATGACCGTCGTCGCGCACGAGGACGACGACCTGCTCTTCGTGAACCCGGAGATCAGCGACGACATCCTCGCCGGGCGCTGCGTCACGACGCTCTACGTCACGTCGGGTGACGCCGACCGCGGCGCGGACTACTGGCGCGGGCGCGAGGCGGGGGAGATGGCCGCGTACGCCCGGATGGCCGCCCGCCCCTCGCGGTGGACCGAGGACACGCTGACCGTGAACGGTCACGCCGTCCACCGCGCCCGCCTCGACGGCACCCCGGTCACCCTGCTCTTCCTGCGCCTGCCCGACCGGGTCGGCGGCTGGCCGGACCAGACCCTGCAACTGCTCTGGCTCGACCCGTCGACCCGGGTACGGACCCTCGACGACGGCCCCGCCTACGACCGGCCGGCGCTGCTCGGAGTCCTGGGGGCGGTGCTGGAGACCTACCGGCCGCGGGTCATCCGGACGCTCGACTTCCGGGGCGCGTACGGCGACGGGGACCACGACGACCACCACACCGTCGCCTACCTCGTCTGGACCGCCCAGCAGGGCTACCGCGTACCGCACCGGACGATCGGGCACCTCGGGTACCCGGTCAGCCGGTGGCCGGCGAACCTGACCGCGACGCAGTACGAGACGAAGCTCGGCTACTTCCTCACCTACGCCCCGCACGACCCGGTGGTGTGCCAGACCGCCGACTGGTGCACGCGCGGGAACTACGGCGCGTACGTCCGGCGCAACGTCCCGGTCGCCCCGCCGGTCGGGCCCGGCCGCAACGTGGCAGCCCGGGCCCGGGTCACCGGGTCCTCGGGGAACGCGGCGACCGTGCAGGTGCCGGCGAAAGCGGTCGACGGCAGGCTCGGCGCCGACCTGATCGGGGAGTGGGCGACCGCGGGCGAGACCACCGGGGCCTGGCTCGGCCTGCGCTGGCCGGCGCCGCAGCTACTGGACCGGATCGTGCTCTACGACCGCCCGGACCTCGTGAACCGGGTGACCGCGGGCGTGCTCCGGTTCTCCGACGGCAGCCGGATCCGGGTCGGCCCGCTGCCCGACGACGGCGCCCCGCTGCTGGTCACGTTCACCCCGCGAGCCGTGACCGGCCTGCGGTTCACCGTCACCGGAGTCTCCGGCACCACGACCGACGCGGGCCTGGCCGAGATCCGCGCGGTCACCGCCCGCTAGCGGCAGGTCCACAGGAGAGGGTCGTTGCCGAGGTTCTCCCCGGCCTTGTAGCCGATGACCACGTGGCCGTCCGCGCTGACCGCCCGTACGTCGTAGCTCACCTCGCCCGGGGTCGTGCCGGCCTTGCCGTACGGCGGCAGCTCCACCGTCCGCTTCCCGGCGATCATGACCGGGGACCGGCGGCCCTCGCCGACGACCCAGCCCTCGGCCGTGACCAGTCTCCCGCCGGCGATGTCGGTGGAGAGCATCTCGTACTCCCCGGTGGAGATCCGGTAGCGCATCGGGGTGAACGCCGTCATGTCCCGCGTCTCGTAGATGGCGTCGCCGCTCACCCAGCCGTTGCTGATCGCCTGCGGCGAGAACGAGGTCGCCCGCTTCCCGTCCCGCATTCTCGGCAACGGCAGGTAGCGACCGGTCCCGTCCGGGAACCACAGGTAGCCGTTCAGCGAGTGGATGTCCGGACCGGCCGAGCCGACGACGGTGCCGTCCTCGGCGATGCCGCCCGCCGAACCCTGGGTGGCCCCGGGCGGCAGCGGAAGCTTCTCCGGGGCCGCGGTGGCCGACGCCCAGCGGATCGGGATCGTCTCGACGTCGCCCTGGGCGCCGACGACGACCCCGGCCTCGTTGATCGCGCTGGCGCCCACATCGGTGCCGCGCAGCGGCGTGAACCTGCCGTTCTCGTACCGGAAGGCCTGTCTCTTATACACATC
>KL571233.1:46359-48158 GCA_000715855.1 Actinoplanes liguriensis | reverse complement strand
TAGCCGTTCGCGACGCCGACCCCCGAGCTGTTCAGATCGACGATGTCGGCGTCGTCACCGGGCAGCGCCGTCGACACGGCGACAGCGCCGTCCTTCCAGACGATGGTCTTCGACGGGTCGCCCGCGGTGGAGTAGAGCCGCCCGGCCGCCCATCGCCCGCTCGGGTCGCCGGCGGTGGCGACGGCCTTCTTCACCCCGCCGGTGGGCAGCCGGGTGACCGAGCACGAGGCCGGGCCGACCGGCGCGGCGGCCGCGGTCGGCGCGCTCACCGGCCCGGAGGCGGTCGGTGCGGGCCGGGGCTGCGGGCCGTCATGGCCCAGCGCGGAGACCGCCAGCGTGCCGCCGCCGATCGTCACCGACGTCACCGCCAGCGCGGCGAGCCCCGACGACCAGCGGTGCGACCTGCGCCGGCGAAGTCCCTCGGTCATGGCCCGGGGAACATCGATGGAGGTACGGGGATCCGGCTCCCCCCGCAGCGGCTCGAGCAACCGGACCGCGCCCTCGTCGTCGATCGTCATGTTCTCGTCGTTCATCCTCGGCTCCGGGCGACGTTGTTCTGCGGGAAACGGGGGCCGAGCACCTGGCGCAGCCGGTTCAGACCGTGCGCGGTCTGGCTCTTCACGGTGCCCTCGGAGCAGCGCATCAACTCGGCGACGTCCTTGATCGGGCGATCACACAGGTAGCGCAGCACCAGCACGGCCTGCTGCCGGGGCGGGAGCTCGGCCAGTGCCGCGCGCACCACGGCCCGGTCCTCGGGCTCGTCCCCGTCGGGCGGCGGCGGCTCGGGCATCCAGTTCAGCAGGCGCACCTTCCACCAGCCGCGCCGCCGGTCGTCGAGGAACGCGCGGACCAGCATGGTGTGCGTGTACGCGTCGACGTTGTCCACCCGCCGGATCCGCGGCCACCGTGCGTACAGCTTGGTCAGCGTCTCCTGCACCAGGTCGTCGGCCTGATGCCGGTCGCCGCTGAGCAGGAACGCGGTCCGGCGTAACTCCTGGACACGCCCGTGCACGTACGCCAGGTACTCGCTGTCCAGTCCGTCCGACATGGCCCCCGCTTCCGGTGTCACGACCTCTTCCGCATATCCGACGCGATCGATGCCGGATTGGTTGTATACGATTTTCCGGCACACCCACTTACGGGCCGGGGCCGCCGAATCGCGGGCCCAGACCCTAGGCTCGGCGGAATGATGCTGCGCCGCTGGCACCTCGCCGTCCTGGCCCTGCTCGCGGTCATGGCGCTGGCCTGCGAGGGCGGCGCCGGCGCGGCCGACCCGGAGCCGACCAGGACGAAGACCAGACCACCGGCCACCGGCGCGAGCGGCTATCCGGCGTCGATGGCCGCGCTCGGTGACTCGATCACCGCCGGGGTCGGCAGCTGCCTCGCCTACCTGGCGTGCGTCCGGAACTCCTGGGCGACCGGCACCGGCGACGACGTGAAGAGCCACTACCAGCGGATCCTCGCGAAGAACGCGAAGATCAAGGGTCACGCGCACAACTTCGCCGAGCCGGGCGCCGAGGCGAACGCGCTGGCCGGGCAGGCCACCCGGGCGGTCGACGCGAAGGTGTCCTACGTGACGATCCTGATCGGGGCGAACGACGCCTGCGCCGGGACGGTCAGCGGCATGACCTCGGTGACGAGGTTCCGCGACGGCGTCGACACGGCGCTGAGCCGGCTGAAGAAGGGCCTGCCCAAGGCGCGCGTGCTGGTCGCCAGCATCCCGGACCTGTACCGGCTGTGGCAGGTCGGCCGGGACGACGCCGAGGTGGTCAGGGTGTGGCGGGCCGGCGGCGTCTGCC
>KL571233.1:37496-46078 GCA_000715855.1 Actinoplanes liguriensis | reverse complement strand
TGTGTATAAGAGACAGCGCTGGGACGACGGGCAGGTGCACGACGTCCGGTTCAGTATCGACCTGCTCAACACGTTCGACTTCTTCCACCCGAACCTGAAAGGCCAGCGCAAGCTCGCCGACGTCACCTACCCGGACGATTTCACCTGGTGAGGACCGGCGCCGGGCGCATAGGTTGACTTCCATGAGCTCACTGCCCGGAAAGTCCGCCGACGTCCCCCTGCACGCGGCCGGCGAGCTCGGCCTGGCTCCCACCGAGGGCCCCGACTACTGGTGGGGCCGGCTGAGCGAGCAGGCCCGGCGACGGATCGCGGCGTCGGCCGGCTCGACGATCGCGTGGTGGGCCTACGGCCACGAGGACCTGCCGTACGCGGTGGTCTTCGGTGCGAACGCGCTGGTGCGATGGACTCCGGAGGAGCTGATCGCCTACCGCTGGGCGCGTCGCTCGCTCACCGAGACCGAGGTCCGGCCTGTGTGTATAAGAGACAGGCCTGGGGCTCAACGAGCGGATGCGCGGCTTCCTCGGCAACCTGCCGCCCGAAGCCCAGCAGTTGCTGCAGCAGCCGTTCGTCGCCGGCGGCCGGATCGAGTACTACGAGTTCTACTACCGCGGCAGCGAGCGGGAGATGGAAGTCTGGTGCTACCTGGCCGGCCCGTCGGCCGTCACGTTCGCCACCGGTCACCGCTCAGCCCCGCCCGGCGCGCTGCCACACGAGGTCGACTGGGACCTGAAGTGCTACCACGCCCCGCTGTCGCCGCACTGACCACCCGGATTCGCCGCCGGTCACGCTGAGTCATAGTGGATCATCATCGGGGTCGCTGACAGAATGTGCGCGTGTTGGGGGACCCGGACGTGAACGAGACCGATGGCGCACGCGTGCTGGAGTCGCTCCTCGAGGCTCTCGCCCGATGGCCGGACGTCGGCAGCCAGCCCCGCGTCAGCATCGAGGCATGGAACAGCCTTACCGCGAGTCAGGTGAAAGCCCGCCAGGACAAGAGCATCGCCGCCGTACGCGGTGTAGCCGGCTTGCGGTCGGCGACCGACCAGATTCGCGAACTCGGCCGTCTGCGGTATGAGCCGGCCGTTCCCACTTTGATCGGGTTGTGGGAGGAGTGCCCCATCCGTCCGGTCGCGGTAGACGCCGCCCACGCGCTCTTCGGGATCGGGTCTGCGGAGGCCCGCGATGCCCTGCGTCGAGGGATTCATGACCAGGAGCACTTCGGCCGCTTCATGGCCCTGAAGGTCATGGTCACCGACGACGGAACGGCCTGGGACAACGTCAGCCACCTGTTCGCCGACGAATGTCTGGCAACCGAGGCCGGGCTGACGGCCGCGGCCGAGGCCCTCCACCTCCTGTCCCCGCATTCGTTCTCCCAGTCGGGCCCCGAGTGGTATTCGGAGGAACTGCGCGTCCTGCTGTCACAGGACCACCGCTGGCTCGACCTGTGCGTCGGTCTTCGCGACCACGAAGTCCTCGGTCACCCGGCCCGCCAGGTGCTCAAGTACGCCGATCCCGCCGTTACCGGTCCAGCGCTGGACGCCGCCAGAGCCGCGCGGGTGGCGCGGACGGCGACCCCTGCCGGTGGGCACCCGCGGCCGAAGGATCTCGTGGCCCGCTATCGGGACGGGGACCATCGACGGGTATGGGACGAGCTCGGGGCAGTCGCCCACCTTGACGACCGGTGGCGCGCGGAGGCCGAGCAGGTGGCCGCACTGACCATGGAGCGTGTCCGGCGAAACGCCTCCAGCCTCACCGCTGCTCTCATCGCCCGCGGCTGGCCGATCACCATCGAGCAGGCGCTTCCCGGCCCCGCCGCGGATGTCGAGGATCGCCTGCGGCAACTGGAACAGGTCACGGGAACGGCGGTGCCACCGGCGCTGGCCGCCTTCTGGCGCACGGTGGGAACGATCGACCTCGTTCCGCGCGACACCTGGGACGCCCCGTTCCCGCCCGGCGCACCCGAACAGCTCACGGTCGCCGACCCGCTGGAGATCATCGATCTCGGTGCGGCGTGGTACTCGGTCGAGGAATGGCAGCAGGAGCTGGCGGGAGGCCATCCCGAAATCGCCGGACCGCTGGAAGTCACCATCGCCGCCGACTACCTGCACAAGGCCGACATCAGCGGTGGCGCCCCCTACTCCGTCTGGCTGCCCCACGCCGGCGCGGATCCACTCGTCCGCGACGAGGCGCACGGCCTGACCTTCACCGACTACTTGCGGCGCGCCTTCGCGGATAAAGGGTTTCTCGGTCTCGACCGGCAGGACGAATGGCTCGCCTACGGCGTCACCCGCGACCAGCTGGCGGAGCTGACCGCTTGGCTGGAGAGCGTCGAGTACGAGCACCTGGACTTCTGAGGCGACTGCACGGCCACCGTTCAGCGCACGTCCCGGCCCGGCCGGCGCCCACCGTGGTTATCCGGTCGGGATAACAACGGTGAGCGCCAGCCCGGAAGCCGGCGTCGCCGGGAGTGCCGCTGGGAAGGAGGACGGGATCAGTGGGCGGCGGCGGTGCGGGCATACCAGGCGGCCAGCAACGTGCCGACGCAGAGCGCCGCCGAGCTCAACCCCAGCGACCAGTGGATGCCCACGACCGCGCCGAACAGGCCGACCGTGATCCCGCTGCCGAAGCGCAGGCCGTTGGCGGACATGCCGTACACGCCGATCACCCGCCCCCGATCGGCCGGTGACGCCATCAGCTGGACCACGGTCTGCCCGACGGACATCGACGCCAGGTTCGCCACCCCGCCGGCGACCAGCAGGAGCACCGCGACCGGATAGCTCGGGGTGACCGCGAAGCAGAGCGTGAACAGGCCGTACAGCCCGGTGCTGATCACCGCGGAGATCACCGTGGGCTTGATCCATCCGGTCGCCTCCAGGACGAGGCCGCCCAGGACGCCTCCGGCGCCATTGGCGAAGAGCAGGATGCCGTACGCCGTTCCGGCGTCCCCGCTGCCCAGGTCCCGCGCGAAGAGCGGCATCGCGGACTGCAGTGACGCGCCCACGAAGAACGACCCCAGCCCACCCAGGATGATCATGCTGACCAGGGTGTGATCGGCGCGCACCTCGCGGAGCACGCGGATCGCGTCGGTGATGCCGAGGCGCTGGCGGTCGCGGGGGACTCCGCCGTCCCGGCTGTGCCCGGTGAACCGGGTGCGGAACAGGAACAGGGTGAGCGGCAGGTAGAACGCGATGTTCGCGAAGATGCCCCAGGTGGACCCGAGCCCGAGCAGCAGCGCCGAGCCGACCGCCGGCCCGAAGAGCACGCCGAGACTACGGAACGTGGCGTTGAGCCGGACCGCGCTGGGCAGCTCGTCGTCGCCGACGAAGTCGTGCAGCATCAACTGCTCGCCGGGACCCCACAGCGCACCGGCGATCCCGTGCAGCACGAGCAGCACACACGCGTGCCAGATCTGCAGCGTGCCGGTCAGGAACAGCACGCCCCAGGCGGCCGAGACCAGCGCGAACAGGCCCTGCGCGATCTGGATGACGCGGCGGCAGTCGTAGCGTTCGGCGAGCGAGCCGAACCAGACGGAGAGGAACAGGAACGGCACCCAGTGGCTGATCACCTGGAATCCGGAGAGCACCGGCGAGTGGAACTTCTCCCACAGCACCCAGTACGTGATCACGTGCTCGATGTTGTCGGCCATCATCGCCAGCGCGGCGCCGAACAGGTACGGCCGGCTGTCCGGGTTGCGGAGCGCGGCGAATCGGCGGGGCGCGTCGGGCACATGCGCGGTCTGGCCGCAGGCAGCACACATGGGTACAGCCTTGTGCCTGCGGCCGGGTCCGGTAGCGCTAAGTGATCAACTAGACAGTCAGGGCCTGCCGCACCGCCGGTTCCGCCTCGGTGCCGCCGTCGCCGGTCGAGGTGACCCGGCCGGCTTCCAGGACGTAGTAGTGCTGGGCGGCCCGCAGCGCGAAGCCGACGTGCTGTTCGACCAGCAGGACCGACATGCCGCCACGGCCGGCCAGGGCCAGGATGGTCTGTTCGATCTCGGCGACGACCGACGGCTGGATGCCCTCGGTCGGCTCGTCGAGCAGGAGCAGCCGCGGCCGGGTGATCAGCGCCCGGGCGAGCGCGAGCTGTTGCCGCTGACCGCCGGAGAGCAGGCCGGCCCGGCGCCCGAGCAGTTCCTTCAGCGCCGGGAACAGGTCGAGCGCCTCGGCCATCGCGGGCTTGCCGTCCTTGCGGCCGTCCGCGACCAGCTGCATGTTCTCCAGCGTGGTCAGGTGCGGGAAGCTCTGCTGGCCCTGCGGGACGTACGCCATGCCGCGCGCCACCCGCTCGTGCGGCGCGAGCCGGGTGACGTCCTCGCCGTCCAGCAGGATCGTGCCGGACCGGGGCCGGAGCAGGCCGACGGCCGCCCGGAGCAGCGTGCTCTTGCCGGCGCCGTTGTGACCCAGCACCGCGGCCACCCCGTCGGCCGGAACCGTGAGCGAGACGCCGTGCAGGACGGTGCTACGGCCGCTACCCGCAATGCAGGCTCTTGATCTCAAGCATTTCCGGCCTCCATGGCGTGACCGAGATAGACCTCCTGGACCCGTGGATCCGCCTGCACCTCGGCGACCGTGCCCTCGGACAGAATGCGACCGGCGTGCATGACCGTGACGGTCCGGGCGAAACGCCGCAGGAAGTCCATGTCGTGCTCGATCACCACGACCGTGTGGTCGCGGCTGAGCTCGCCGAGCAGCTGGCCGGTCGCGTCGCGTTCCTCGTGGCTCATGCCCGCGACCGGCTCGTCCAGCAGGAACAACCTGGCGTTCTGGACGAGCAGCATGCCGATCTCCAGCCACTGCTTCTGCCCGTGCGGCAGGGTGCCGGCGAGCTGGTCGCGGGCCGCGGTGAGCCGGATCGTCTCCAGCGCGTGCTGCACCTCGGGCGGCACCGACGTGCGGCGGCGCAGCAGGGTGAGCGGGCCGCGGCTCCAGCCGGCCGCGATGTCCAGGTTCTGCAGGACGGTCAGCTCCTCGAAGACCGTCGAGTTCTGGAAGGTCCGGCCGACGCCGAGCCGCGCGATCCGGTGGACCTTGCGTCCGAGCAGCTCCTGGCCGTCGAACGTGACCGAACCGCCGGCTTTCGCGAGGCCGGTGATCGCGTCGATCAGGGTGGTCTTGCCGGCGCCGTTCGGCCCGATGATGAACCGCACATCACCACTGGGAACGTCCAGATCGACGCCGTCGACAGCGACAAAACCATCAAAGACAACCCGCAATTGGCGTACGGACAAGCCGGTCACGCTGTGCCCACCTTTCGCGTGCGCTCCTGGCCCTCGCCTGCGAGGTCGTCCGGCACTTCCGGTGGCTGCCGCTCGGTGCGGTCGCTCACGCGGGGACCTCCTCAGGTGCACGACGCCGGCGCAGGAAACCCGCGAGCGACGCCAGTCCGCCGGGAAGGAACACCACCGGCAGGATGAAGAGCAGGCCTTCGAAGTACGTCCACGCCGACGGGAGCCGCTCGGAGAGCGCCGTCCGCGCCCAGGCCACCGCGATCGCGCCGAGCGCCGGCCCGACGAGACTGGCGCGCCCGCCGACCGCGACGCCGATCACGAACTCGATCGACGGGACCACACCGATCAGGGCCGGCGAGATGATCCCGACCGCGGGGACGAAGAGCGCACCGGCCAGCCCCGCCATCCCGGCCGCGACCACGTACGCGACGAGCTTGACGTTCGCCGGGTCGTAGCCGAGGAAGCGCACCCGCTCCTCGCCGTCCCGGACCGCGACCAGCAGTTCGCCGTACCTGCTGCGCATCAGCTGCCAGGCGACGCCGAGCACGGCGAGCAGGGCGGCCGCCACGACGAAGTAGACGGTGCGGCGGTTGAGGGGATCGTTCAGGTCGTACCCGAAGAAGCCCTGGATGTCGGTGAGGCCGTTGGTGCCTCCCGTGGTGCCCTGCTGCCCGATCAGGAAGATCGCGAGGGCCGCGCAGAGCGCCTGCGACAGGATCGCGAAGTATGCCCCGCGGACCCGTCGGCGGAAGATCAGCAGACCCAGGAGCAGGGCCACCAGCATCGGCAGCAGAACCGTCGCGGCCAGCGCGAACGCCGGATTCGCGAACGGCTTCCACCACCAGGGCAGGGCGTCCAGCTGGCCGTACAGCTGCATGAAGTCCGGCAGCTGGCCGGGTTCCGCGTCGGCGAGCTTGAGGTGCATCGCCATCGCGTAGCCGCCGAGGCCGAAGAAGACGCCCTGGCCGAGAGTGAGCATGCCACCGCGGCCCCAGGCCAGGCCGATGCCGACCGCGACGATCGCCATGCAGAGGTATTTCGCCAGCAGGCTGAGCCGGAAGTCGCCGAGGACGACCGGCGCGACCCCGAACAGCACGACGGCGGCGAGGCCGAATCCGATCAGGGCCTGGAATCGTCGCGGGGCCTTCGCGGCCGACGAGTTCGACGTGATCGGCGCATCCTGGATCATGGTCATGCCAGGCTCCTTGTCCGCAGAGTGAAGAGACCTTGCGGGCGCCACTGCAGGAACGCGACGATCACCACGAAGACGATCACGCTGGCGACGCTGACCGTGGTGGTGTACTCCACCATGGACTGGACGATGCCCAGCGTGAACGCCACGATCACGGTGCCCTTGAGCTGGCCGATGCCGCCCACGACCACCACCAGGAACGCGTTCACGATGATGTTGGTGCCCATCGTCGGACCGATCGGGCCGATCAGGGTCAGCGCGACCCCGGCGATCCCGGCCAGGCCGGAGCCGATGAAGAACGTCAGCCGGTCCACCCGGCCGGTGGCCAGCCCGGAGACGGCGGCGAGGTCGCGGTTCTGCACCACGGCCCGGATCCGCCGGCCCAGGGGAGTGGTCCGCAGTCCCACGGTCAGCGCGACGACCGCGGCCAGCGCCAGGACCAGGATGAACACCCGGCTGCTGGAGATCACCAGGTCGTCGGTGACGTGAATGCTGCCGGTGAGCAGGGACGGCGCCTTCGTCTGCACGTTCGGCGCGCCGAAGACGTCCCGGAACACCTGCTGCAGGATCAGCGAGACACCCCAGGTGACCAGCAGGGTGTCCAGCGGGCGGGCGTAGAGCCGGCGGATCAGCAGCACCTCGATCAGGACGCCCATCAGGCCGGCGATCACGAAGGCCACCGGCAGGGCGATCAGCAGCGAGACCCCGGCCCCGCTGATCACTTTCTGCAGGACGTAGACGGTGTAGGCGCCCGCCGCGATCAGCTCGCCGTGCGCCATGTTGATCACGTTCATCTGGCCGAACGTCAGGGAGAGTCCGAGAGCGATCAGCAGGAGGACCGCGCCGATGCTGATCCCGGTGAAGAGTTGGCTGAGGACGAGAGTCATGGTGAACCCCTTCCGGCGGGCCGCCCCCTCACCCGGGAGCGGCCCGCGTCGACGGTCAGGAGAGGCCGGCCGCCCAGGGGTAGCCCTTGAGGTACGGGTCCGGCTTGATCGGCTCACCGGAGTTCCAGACCTCCTTGATCAGGCCGTCGTCGCCGATCTTGCCGATCCGCGCGGTCTTGTAGATGTGCTGCGTCGCCCCGTCCACGGTGACCTTGCCCTCGGGCGCGTCGTAGGTGATCCCCTCGGCGGCCGCCTTGACCTTCTCGACGTCGAACGAGCCGGCCTTCTCGACCATGGCCTTCCACAGGTAGACCGAGGTGTACGCGGCCTCCATCGGGTCGCTGGTCGGCTTGTCCGCGCCGTACTTCGCCTTGTACGCCTTGACGAACTTCTCGTTCGCCGCGCCCGGCGTGGTCTGGTAGTAGTTCCACGCGGTGAGCTGGCCGGCCAGGTACTGCGTGCCGATGCTCTTGACCTCCTCCTCGGCGATCGAGACGGAGACCACCGGCATCGACGCGGCGGTCAGGCCGGCCGACTTGTACTCCTTGAAGAACGCGACGTTGCTGTCACCGTTGAGCGTGTTGAAGACCGCTGACGCCCCGGACGCCTTCACCTTGTTGACGATCGTGGAGAACTCGGTGGAGCCCAGCGGCGCGTAGTCCTCGCCCAGCACCTTCATGCCGTTCGCCGCGGCGTACGCCTTGATGATCTTGTTGGCGGTGCGCGGGAAGACGTAGTCCGAGCCGACCAGGTAGAGCGAGGTCTTGCCCTGCGCCTTCAGGTAGTCCAGGCCGGGGACGATCTGCTGGTTCGTGGTGGCGCCGGTGTAGAAGATGTACGGCGACTGCTCCAGCCCCTCGTACTGCACCGGGTAGAAGAGCAGCGACTTGTTCTTCTCGAAGACCGGCTTGACCGCCTTGCGCGACGCCGACGTCCAGCAGCCGAAGACCGCGGCGACCTTGTCCTGGCTGATCAGTTTCTGCGCCTTCTCGGCGAAGGTCGGCCAGTCCGACCCACCGTCCTCGCTGACCGGCTCGATCTGCTTGCCGAGCACGCCACCGGCCGTGTTGATCTCGTCGATCGCCAGCTTGAGTGAGTCCCGGACGGTCACCTCGCTGATCGCCATGGTCCCGGAGAGCGAGTTGAGCAGGCCCACCTTGACGGACGAGCCGGACGTGTCGATCGTCGCGCCGGCCGCCGAGTCGGTGCCGGAGTCGGACGTCTTGGCGCCGCAAGCGGTAAGGTCGCGAAGGCCGCCACGGCCGCGACAATGGCC
>KL571233.1:35434-37362 GCA_000715855.1 Actinoplanes liguriensis | reverse complement strand
TGTGTATAAGAGACAGGCCACCGACCGGCGGCCGCTGATCCTGAACATGAAGTCTCCTAGCCTTTTCGGCTCGAAATTCGCAGAATGCAGAGGAATCCATGCCGCCGGGGTCGCCGGACGTTGCGCCGCTCTGACCGGCGGCGATGCCGGTCGCGGGGCAACGTCAGTGTTGAATGTATCGATTTCCGGTCTGTTACCCCGCGCTTAATTGGGAGTTTCGACGGAGGTCAATACGGAAAACAAAAAAGCCGACCACGAAAATGGTCGGCAAAGGGTGGCTACTTCCTGCTGGAAGCATCCTGTCGCCCGGCGGGCAGCCCTGTCAAGGGAGCCGTGGGGAGCACTGTCCCGGGAGCCGGGTGGGCGCGTCTCGCCGGGCGGCCGGCCCCTGTCACGGGAGCTGGGTGAGCACGTCGAAGTCGACCCCGCGCGCCTCGGCGAGGTAGATCCGCTGGCTCACATGACGCTGCCGCAGCCGCAACAACCCGCGCGGGCCCTCGTAGGACACCGCCTCGGCGTGGGCGCCGATCGCCCGTACATCCGAATCCTTTGCCTGTTCCACGAGTGCGGCCAGCAGCAGCACCCCCTCGTAGCAGGACTCCCCGAGGCTGCCCAGCGGTGGCGCCTCCGGCCCGAAGCGACCGGCGTAGCGCCCGTGGAAGTCCAGGCTCTCCGGCGTGATCATGTTGGCGAAGAACCCGGCCGTGCTGAACAGGTCACCGGTCGCCGACGCGCCGCTGGCCAGCAGCATGTTCTCGTCCATCAGCGTGCTCAGGCGCAGGCAGCGCCCGGGCAGCCCGGCCCGCGCGAACGCCCGGTTGAACCGCACCGCGTCCATCCCGACCAGCAGCATCAGCACCGCGTCCGCCGAGGACACCTCGATCCGGCGCAGCGTCTCGGCGAAGTCACCGGAGCCGAGCGGCACGTAGCTCTCGCCGACCACGTGCAGGCCGTGCTCGGCGGCGTAGCGGCGCGCGGCCCGGGCGGTGCGGCGCGGCCAGACGTAGTGGTCATGAAGACGCCCTCGGTGCGCTCGCCGCCCTCGTAGAGCGCGGTGTAGACGTACGGCACCCGGCCGGCGACCCGGGGCGCCACCGCCTGCCGTACCGAGGAGATGTGCCAGCCGGTCACGCCCCGCACCGCGCCGCTGCCGACCAGCGCCGCGACCTCGTCGGCGACCACCCGCGGGGGAGCGCCGCCGTCGACCGGGATCAGCCGCAGCTCCTGCCCGAGCACTCCACCGGCGCGGTTGACCTCCTCGGCGGCGAGCTGGGCGCACAGCTCGGCACTCGGCCCGAAGATGCCGGCCGGGCCGCGCAGCGGCACCACCAGAGCGACATCGAACATGGCCCTCATCGTCCGGCAAGCGGGGCTGGTTCTGAAGCACGGATTGGGTAACATCCCGACGATGCGGGGTCCCACGGATCTTCTGTACCTGCTGACCAGGGCCGAGCGGCTGCTGGCCCGCCGACTGTCCGCCATCCTCGACGCGGAGGGCTGCTCGCTCGACGCGTGGCGGGTGCTTTCCCTGCTCGCCGACGGGAGCCGGTTCATGACCGAGCTCTCCGAGCGGGCCTTCCTGCCGCCGGGCAGTCTGACCCGGCTGATCGACCACCTCGTCGAGGAGAACCTGGTCTACCGCCGCGGCGACGACCTGGACCGCCGGCGGATCAAGGTGCACCTGACCGCTCGTGGGCGCCGGTTCTTCCAGCGGGTGGACGCGGCGATCCGGGCCGGCGTGCCGCTCGGCGAGGATCCGGGTGAGCTGGGTGAGCTGGGTGAGCTGGCGGAGGCGCTGGAGGTCACACTTTTGCAGCGCGGCAAAGCGACTAGCTCCTCAAACAGAACAGTTAACTATGTAGAGCTTTAAATGCCCGCAAACGTCGATACACAGTGATCTCCTACCGTCTCTTATACACATCTCTGAG
>KL571233.1:34643-35190 GCA_000715855.1 Actinoplanes liguriensis | reverse complement strand
GGCCACGGCCCATCCCCCCGCCTCCTCCGCCCTGCCGGAACGGATCGTCGAGTCGCTCGACCGCGGCCTGGTCGCGGTGCCGGCCGACGGCGGCGGAACCTTCCTGAGCTGGCGGTTGCTCGGCACCGAATACGGTTCCGACATCGCCTTCAACGTCTACAAGGGATCGCACCGGCTGAACCGGCGACCGGTCACGCGGTCGACGACCTTCACCGACAAGACCCGATTTGCCGGTACGTACACGGTCCGTGCCGTGGTCCACGGACGCGAGCAGGCCGCCAGCCCCGCGGCGGTCACGCCCGGCGACATCCCGCTGTCCCCGGCGCCCGGGTATTACGTGCAGCACGCGTGGCCGGGTGACCTGGACGGCGACGGCCGGTACGAGATCGTCGTCTCCCGCCTCTCGTACGACCTGGACCAGCCGAACTACCTGGAGGCGTACACGCTCGCCGGCAAGCAGCTGTGGCGCGTCGACCTGGGCCCGCAGTCGTACACCCGGCAGGCTGTCTCTTATACACATCTCTGAGCGGGCTGGCAAGGCAGACCG
>KL571233.1:30754-34424 GCA_000715855.1 Actinoplanes liguriensis | reverse complement strand
GGCTACCGCAACGACGACAACGTCACCGTCTTCGACCTGGACAGCGACGGCCGCGCCGAGGTCGCCGTGAAGACCGCGAACGGCACGACGTTCGCCGACGGCGCGGTCGTCAAGTCGGCGAACCCGCTCGACCAGTTCGTCTCGATCGTCGACGGGCTCAGCGGCGTCGAGCGTTCGCGCGTCCCGGTCGCCCCGGACTTCGTCGCGGACGGCCCGTCCGGCGGGCAGTACGGCGTCGGCTACCTCGACGGCGTCCACCCCAGCCTGATCACCAAGCAGGTCACCCGGATCGGCGCGAAGCGCGGCGACTTCCGCGTCCTCTTCGCGGCCTGGGACTACGACGGCCGGCACCTGACCCAGCGGTGGAAGTTCGTCCGCGGCGCCGACCAGGGGACCAGCTTCCACCAGCTGCGCATCGCCGACGTCGACCAGGACGGCCGGGACGAGATCGCGGACGGCAACTACGTGGTCAACAGCGACGGCACGTTCCGTTACGTGGTGTCCGAATCCGTGCACGGCGATCGTTTCCACATCGGCGATCTCGACCCGAACCGGCCGGGCCTGGAGGGCTACGCGATCCAGCAGACCGAGGGCGGCGTCTTCACGAACTTCCCCTGGTACTACTACGACGCGTCGACCGGGAAGCGCCTGATCACCGGGTCGCACCCGGACGTGCCGCAGGACGCGACGCTGTGGGACATCCCGCGGGGGACCACCGCGGACATCGACCCGACCCATCCCGGGTACGAGTTCTGGGCCGCCACCGCGAACGCCGACCTGCCCGGCGCCGGCGTGTGGAGCGTGGACGGTACGCAGCTCTCGAAGGCCACGCCGAGTGTCAACTTCCGCATCTGGTGGGACGGCGACCTCGGCTCGGAGCTGCTCGACAACACGTCCGTCGAGAAGTGGGACTGGCGTTCCGCCACGTCGAAGAAGATCTTCGAGCCGGCCGGCGTGGTGCCCTCCTGGCGCAACGCGGTGCCGTTCTACGGGGACATCCTCGGGGACTGGCGGGAGGAGTACCTGGCCGAGAACGCGGATCACACGGCGCTCCGGGTCTTCACCACGAACGTTCCGACGAGCACGCGTCTCTACACGCTCGCGCACGACCCGGCGTACCGTCTGGGATGGACCGTCCGGGGTTACCTTCAGTCAACACTGACCGATTTCTACCTCGGGTTCGGTGGGAAGCTGCCGCCCAAGCCGCGCATCCGGACGACGGCTGCGGCCGGCAACGCCTGGCAGATTCTGGCCTCCGACCACTTCACGAAAAATACCGACAAGTGGTCGGCCGAGCTGCAGAGCGGCGGCACGGTCGCGGCGCGTGACGGCGTGCTCGACATCGACGTCCCCGGCGGCGCGAGCGTGTGGTTCAAGCAGGAGCTCGCCGGCCCCTACGAGATCGAGTACACCGCGACGCCGATCTCCGCCGGTGGGGCGAACGACCACGTCACCGACCTGAACTCGTTCTGGAGCGCGCGCGACGCCCGCTCGCCGGACGACATCTTCGCCACCGAACGGCACGGCGCGCTCGCCGAATACGACAACCTCACCACGTACTACGTCGGGCAGGGCGCCAACCTCAACACCACAACCCGGTTCCGCCGGTACGTCGGGGAGCCCGGCAACCGCCCGCTGATCTACGACTGGACCGAGCCGCGGATCACGGCGAACGTCCCGGTCCGCGTGCGCATCTCGGTGAACGGGTCGCGGGTCCGGTACTACAGCGACGACCAGCTCGTCTTCGACTACGACGACCCCGATCCGTACGAGAGCGGATGGTTCGCCTTCCGCACCGTCGCCAGCCATTTCCACCTGCAGAACTTCACCGTCTGGCGCCCACCAACGGTGTGACATGCCGAGCCGCGGTGGCTCGCATCGAGTAACGTAAATCACATGCCGGATCTGTACTCGCGGCGATCGTTCATCGCCGGCGTGCTCACCGCCGGAATGCTGTCCACCGCCGCCGGCTACCTCCTGACCCGTCGCGCCCCGGTGACCCTCACGCTGGTCACCGGGGCCGACAACACCGGCGGCCGGAATCTGCTGATCAACCTGTGGAACCGGTTCAACCCGGACGTGACCCTCGAGGTCGTCACCGTCGCGAGCTCCACACAGGACCAGTACGACAAGTTCGTCAACACCCCCGCCGACATCTACAACCTCGACGTCATCCACATCCCGCGCTTCGCCGCCCGGGAACGGATCGTGCCGCTCCAAGCGCCGGACGGCATCACCCTGCTCCCGCCGGTGCAGCGGGTCAGCCAGGTGAAGGAGGGGTCGGCGCAACTCTGGGCGGTCCCGTTCAACACCGACGTCGGCATGCTCTACCGCCGGATCACCGACAAGGCCGCCGCCGACCCGGAACCGACGCTCGATGCGGTGATCGGCGGGAAACGGCAGTTCACCGGCCAGTTGAAGACCGAGGGGTCGGTCACCGACGAGGCCTACGTGATCAACGTGCTGGAGCAGGCCCTCGCCCAGGACCGCACCATCCTCGACGAGCGGGGCGTCGTCTCGACCAGCCTCGGCCAGTGGCAGCGAGCGCTCGGCCCGCTCGCCGGGGCGCTGCGCGGCAACCGGATCGTGACGGCGGCCGGCGAGGAGAACACCAACACCGAGTTCGAGAAGGGCACGCTGCGGTACATGCGGAACTGGCCGGTCTGGTACCCGTCGGTCGACCGCACCGAACGCGAGAAGCCCGGCACCGCCTCGATCCGGCTCGGCCGCCTGCCGATCGGCATCCTCGGTGGTCAAGGCCTCGCCATCGCCAAGGACACCGCGCACCGCGAGGAGGCCGAAGCCGTGATCCGATTCCTCACCGGCATGCCGGCCCAGAAACTTCTTGCGACGTACGGGTTCGCGCCCACCGCCCAGGAGGCCTACAACGACCCGGAGGTGAAGGCGGCGGTGCCGCACCTCGACGTCGTCCGGTCCGCGGTCGAGGATGCTCATCCGCGGCCGATGAGCGCCGGATACGCCGACTTCGCCCGGGTCTTCCGCCAGCACACCTACGACTACCTCTACCGCCGGGTCGCCCTCACCGACGGCTTCGTCGAGGGCATGCAGGGAGCGCTGCGATGAAACTTCCGCTCGGCAGCCGGTTGGGGTCCGCTGCGATGAAACTTCTGGTCGGCGGCCGGTTGGAGGCGCTGCGATGAACGATGACACGGGTCTGCAGGCCTGGCTCGTCCCGATCTTCGTGACCGCCGCGATCATCCTGGTCGAGGTGGTGGTCTGGCTGATCGCCGGTCGCCGCCGCCCCACCCGTCAGGCCGGCACGCTCGCCGACCGCCGATTCCAGACGATCGCCCTCGGCCTGTTGTTCCTGCTGGCCCTGGCGGTCGCGGGCATGGCCGGCCTCGGCCCGAACCTCGCCGACCAGCTCGCCAGCGTCATCGCCGCCCTGCTCGGCGGCGTGTCGGCCTTCCTCACCTACCTGTCGTACAAGGCCAGCCAGGGCGCGAAGGCCGCCGCCATCGCCTCACGAACCACCGATCCCGACGAATCCGACACCACCGGCTAGACGCTCGCGAAGCGCAGGACGAAGCGCTTCTGCCACGGCGTCTCCACGGCGTGCCGGTGGTAGTGCTCGCGGACGTAGGCGACAGCCTCCCTCGCCGGGACGCCGTCCAGCACGGCCAGGCAGGCCAGGGCGGTTCCGGTCCGG
>KL571233.1:27796-30511 GCA_000715855.1 Actinoplanes liguriensis | reverse complement strand
TATAAGAGACAGGATCAAGACCGATTTCGCGTACGGCGGATCGGCCGGCAACCGGAAGTCCGGCCAGCGCACCCAGCGGCTGTCCCACCCGAACTCCGGCGGTGGCTTGCCCAGCAGGTACACCCCGAATCGGGGCGCCTGCCCGGTCGGCATGGCCGCTCGCAGGCCACGGCCGCGCACGAGTCGCCCCGACGGCAACCGCAGCACCCCGGCCTCTGACGGCTCCCAGCCCGCAAATTCGGTCACGCTCCAGGATGTTATTCCGTACTGTGCACCCCTTGTGATGGCTACCGTGCTGCCCCCGCGTCTGGGCACGAGTTTCCGCTGGCTGGTCGGCTCGTCCTGGGCGACGAATCTCGGCGACGGCATCTCCGCGGCGGCCGGTCCGCTGCTGGTCGCCTCGCTCACCGGCGACCCGGTCCGGATCTCGCTCGCCGCGCTGCTCGCCTGGGCCCCGCCCCTGGTCTGCGGGCTGTACGCCGGGGTGCTCTCGGACCGGCACGACCGGCGGCTGATCGTGCTGATCGCCAACGCGGTACGGATGCTGGTGCTGGCCGGCCTGGTCGGTGCGCTGGCCACCGGCCGGATCTCGGTCGACCTGGTCCTGCTCGGGCTGGGTCTGCTCAGCACGGCCGAGGTGTTCGCGGACAACACCACCGGGACGCTCGCCCCGATGCTGGTGTCGCGGGCCGACCTGACGATGGCGAACGCCCGGCTGACCGCGGGTTTCGTGACCCTGAACCAGCTCGCCGGGCCGCCGATCGGCGCCGCCCTGTTCGCCGCGGGCCGGGCGTGGCCGCTGGCGACCGAACTGCTGCTGCTCTGCGCGGGGACGCTGATGGTGGCGCGGGTGACGCTGCCGCCGCACGGACGGGACGAGCCGGCCGCGAGCGTGCGCCGGGATGTCGTCGAGGGCGTGCGCTGGGTGGCCCGGCACCCCGCGATCCGTACCCTCGCCCTGACCGTCCTGATCTTCAACCTGGCGTTCGGGGCGGCCTACTCGGTGATGGTGCTCTACGCGACCGAGGTGCTCGGGCTGGGCTCGGTCGGCTTCGGGCTGATCACCACGGTGACGGCGCTCGGCGGGATCCTCGGCACGGTGGCCTACGGCCGGCTCACGGCCCGGGTCAGCCTGGGCAACCTGATGCGGATCGGCCTGATCATCGAGACCGGCACGCACCTGATCCTGGGCACCACACGGTCGGCCTGGGTGGCGCTGCCGACCTTCTTCCTCTTCGGGGTGCACGAGTTCGTCTGGCGCAGCACCGCGACCACGGTCCGCCAGCGGGCGGTGCCGGTCCAGCTGCAGGGCCGGGTCGGCGCGGTCAACGCCATCTGCGTCTACGGTGGCCTGGTGGTGGGCGCCGCCTTCGGTGGAGTGCTGGCTTCCCGGTACGGCGTGGTCGCCCCGTTCCGCGTCGCCTTCGTCGGCGCCGTCATCTTCCTGATCGCCCTGTGGCCCCAGATGAGGCACATCGCCCACGACGACTGACCCCGACCACCCGAGCCCGCTGCTCGTCGGCTGGCCCTCACCGTTGTCATCAGGCCCTCATAACCACTGTCAGCACCAGCCGACGGCAGTGAGCTGGTGCGGGGGCGGAATTTCGGGCCTGCGTCAGCCGTCAGTGCCAGCTGGTGGTGGGGGCCTGGGAACTGGGAGGCCGGTGTTGGGGTTGGGCGGATATAGTCGCGCCATGCACAGCAACTTCAGCGAGCGACGCCGCCGGCTATACGGCCGCCGCTGAACTGTGCTTTCCGCCGGCGGGTCGATCCCGCCGGTCGCTGAGGCTCACCGGTCGACCCGCTTCGTTCGTACGACGAAATCGGGGTTTGACCTTGAATCTGGAATCTCTTCTCCATGATCGGCTCGCGCCCGCGCTGAAAGCGGTCGCGGGCCACCCGGTCGATCCGGCGGTGCGGTCCTCGCCGCACGCCGACTTCCAGTCCGGGACACCGCTCGCGCTGGCCCGGGAGTTGGGGCGGCCGCCGCGGGAGATCGCCGCCGAGGTGGCCGCGACGGCGGATCTGGCCGGTCTCGCCGAGATCGCGGTCTCCGGCCCCGGTTTTCTGAATCTGACCGTTTCCGACAGCCTGCTCACGGCTTCGCTGCGGGAGATCGCCGCCGACGAGCGGCTCGGTGTGCCGCCCGCGACGACCCCGCAGCGGGTGGTGGTCGACTACTCCGGGCCGAACGTCGCCAAGGAGATGCACGTCGGCCACCTGCGGTCGACCATCATCGGCGACGCGCTGGCCCGGATGCTGGAGTGGCTGGGCCACGACGTTGTCCGGGTGAATCACCTCGGCGACTGGGGCACGCCGTTCGGGATGCTGGTCGAGCACCTGATCGACCTGGGTGGCGACGCCGAGCACTCGATCAGCGACTTGACCGCTTTCTATCAGGCGGCGCGGGCCAAGTTCGACGCCGGCGACGACTTCCGGACGCGGGCGCGGCTGCGGGTGGTGGCGCTGCAGTCCGGGGATCCGCTGTCGCGGGAGTTGTGGTCGACGCTCGTCGCGCAGTCCGAGCGGTACTTCCTGGACGTCTACGCCCGGCTGGGGGTGACGCTGGGGCCGGACGACTTCGCGGGCGAGAGCCGGTATCAGGACGATCTCGACGATGTCGTCGCCGAGCTGGGGGAGAAGGGTCTGCTCGCGGAGAGCGACGGCGCGCTCTGCGCGTTCCCGGCGGGGTTCACCTGTCTCTTATACACATCT
>KL571233.1:27128-27584 GCA_000715855.1 Actinoplanes liguriensis | reverse complement strand
GAGATGTGTATAAGAGACAGGTACCGGGCCGGGGCGCTCGGCGGGCAGCGGTTGCTCTACGTGGTCGGCAGTCCGCAGCGGACCCATTTCGAGATGGTTTTCGCGGTGGCCCGCGCGGCCGGTTGGTTGCCGGACGGGGTGGCCGCCGAGCACATCGGGTTCGGCTCGATCCTGGGCGCGGACGGGAAGATGTTGAAGACCCGGGCCGGTGACACGGTCAAGCTGTCCGCGCTGCTGGACGAGGCGGTCGGGCGGGCGTCCGCTCCGGCGATCGGGATCGGCGCGATCAAGTACGCGGACCTCTCCGGCGACCGGCGCGGCGACTACGTCTTCGACGTCGACCGGATGCTCGCGATCACCGGGAACACCGGTCCGTACCTGCAGATGGCGTACGCCCGGGTCCGTTCGATCTTCCGGAAGGCGGCCGCCGGGCCGGGCCCTGTCTCTTATACACAT
>KL571233.1:25042-26902 GCA_000715855.1 Actinoplanes liguriensis | reverse complement strand
GTGTATAAGAGACAGCTGCACGACCTGGCCCAGGCGTTCTCGGTCTTCTACGAGCGGTGCCCGGTGCTGCGGGCCGAGCCCGCGGTGCGGGCGAGCCGGCTCGGGCTGGCCGACCTGACCGCGCGGACCCTCCACACCGGATTGTTTCTGCTGGGTATCGCGACGCCGGAGGAGATTTGATCAAATTTGACGAAGGGGCAACCTGCCGTTGATCGACCGATGACCCTATCGACCGTTAGGGTGCTTTGGTTGCGGCGCCCACGAGGCCCGCTCATCGATCTTCGCGAAAGGTTCGCAATGACGCTTCCCAACGGCGTATCGCGGCGTGGCGTGCTGGCGGTCTCGGCTGCCGCCGCCGCGGCGCCCCTCGCTTTCCCGGGCGCGGCGCAGGCCGGCGGCAAGGGCCACGGTCACCCGCAGCCGCCGAAGGCGCCGGAGACCTTCCACCTGACCGTCCTGGGCACTTCGGACCTGCACGGCAACATCTACAACTGGGACTACTACAAGGACGCCGAGTACGACGACTCCGCGCACAACGACGTCGGCGTCGCCAAGGCCGCCGCGCTGATCAACAAGCTGCGCGCCGAGGCGACCGGCGGCACGCTGGTGCTCGACGCCGGCGACACGATCCAGGGCACGCCGCTGGCCACGTACTACGCCAAGCAGGAGCCGATCACCACCACCGGTGAGAAGCACCCGATGGCCAAGTCGATGAACGTGCTGAGCTACGACGCGGTCGTGCTCGGCAACCACGAGTTCAACTACGGCCTGCCGCTGCTGAACCTGTGGATCCGGCAGCTCGGCTTCCCGGCCCTGGCGGCCAACGCGGTGAGCGCCAAGAACGGCAAGCCGGCCTTCACGCCGTACGTCATCAAGAAGGTCTCTCTCGGCAAGCACGCGCCGACCCTGCGCGTCGGCATCCTGGGCCTGACCAACCCGGGTGTCGCGATCTGGGACAAGGGCAACGTCGAGGGCAAGCTGAACTTCCTCGGCATGGTCGAGACCGCCGCCAAGTGGGTGCCGGAGATTCGGCGCCGCGGCGCGGACGTCGTGATCGTGGTCGCGCACGGCGGTGACAGCGGCACCTCCAGCTACGGTTCCGAGCTGCCGAACGAGAACCCGGTCGGCCTGATCGCCCAGCAGGTGCCCGGCATCGACGCGATCCTCTTCGGGCACGCCCACCTGGAGATCGCGCAGAAGTTCGTCACCAACACCGCGACCGGCAAGCAGGTCCTGACCTCGGAGCCGTCGAAGTGGGGCCAGCGGGTCACCAAGATGGACTTCGATCTGGTCCGTGAGCACGGCTGCTGGAAGATCACGACCGCGGCGTCGGCGACGCTGAACACCAACACGGTCGAGGCCGACCCGAAGGTGCTGGCCGTCACCAAGAGCCAGCACAACAAGACCGTGGCGTACGTGAACCAGGTCGTGGCCGCCTCCACCGAGGAGCTCTCCGCCGCGACCTCGCGGTACGAGGACACCGCGATCCTGGACTACATCAACAAGGTGCAGACCGACGAGGTGACCACGGCGCTGGCCGGCACCACGTACGCGAGCCTCCCGGTCCTCTCGATCGCCGCCCCGTTCAGCCGGACCGCGGTGTTCCCGAAGGGCGACGTCAAGATCAAGGACGTCGCGGGGCTCTACATCTACGACAACACCCTGGAAGCGGTCGTGCTGACCGGCGCCGAGGTGAAGGCGTACCTGGAGTACTCGGCGAAGTTCTTCAAGACGCTCGCCGTGGGCGCCCCGGTCGTCGCCGCGGACATCAGCGACAGCACGATCCCGGACTACAACTACGACATCCTCTCCGGGGTCGACTACGACATCGACATCAGCAAGCCTGTCTCTTATACACAT
>KL571233.1:24011-24857 GCA_000715855.1 Actinoplanes liguriensis | reverse complement strand
AAGCCGATCGGCAGCCGCATCACCAAACTGCAGATCGCCGGCGTGGACGTGGCCGCCGACGCGCAGTTCGTCGTCGCGGTCAACAACTACCGCCGGTCCGGTGGCGGCGCGTTCCCGGGCATCGTGAAGACCCAGGTCTACAACGAGCAGAAGGAGATCCGCCAGCTCCTGATCGACTGGGCGCAGGCGAAGGGCCAGATCAACCCGGCCGACTTCTTCGTGAAGAACTGGCAGCTCGTCCGCGAGGGCGTCCCGGTCACGTTCTGACGCGTCGTTCCTCAGGGGCGCCTTTTCCGATCAAAGGCGCCCCTTCGGTACGTCATTTCGCCGTTTCCCAGTTGCCCCGCGTGTCAGCCTTGATGTGCACAGCGGCGGACCGGCCGTCGGCCAGCCGGAACGTGCAGTCGTAGGCCCGCAGACCGTCGGATCCCCGGTCACCGGTCGCGACGCAGCCGCCCGACGTGACCTTCGTGCCGACCGACTCCTCGATCCGGCCGTCGCCGATCACCTTCGCCTGCACCGCCGCCGTCGCCGCGCTCTCCACGTTGCTCCGGTGGATCGGCATCGCCACGTCGACGACCAGGAACGACCAGAACGCGGCGCCGGCGACCGCGGTGGCCAGGAACGCGACCCAGTACGGGGCGCGCGGGCGGCCGTACGCCTTCGCCCGCCCGGAGCGGCGCATCGCGGAGACCACGCCGAGCAGGCTGAAGAAGAACGTCCAGGCCACCACCGGACGCCAGGACGGCGCGTCCGGGCGGGCCTCGCCCAGCACCGCGGCGGGGAAACGGACGAGGAGCTGGCCGTGCCGGTTCTCCGGCGAGCCGTAGGGCGGGATGGCGCCGC
>KL571233.1:20697-23796 GCA_000715855.1 Actinoplanes liguriensis | reverse complement strand
GGCGGGATGCGCCGCCGAACGGCAGCGGCGCCATCTCCACGGTCTCGGTCTCGTGCCCGGCGTCCGCCCGGTGCTCGCCGGCCCACGGCGGCGCTACGGGGTACTCGACGGGGTACTCGTTGTGCGGCGTCTGGACGGTCATCTTGCGGCCTTTCCGGGTAGCGGCTCGGGTGCAGTTCCGTGCCACCCGGGTTCATCGGCCGCCGCCGGGTCCAGTTGAGGATTCAGTTGCCGCCGGTTGCAGTTCCGGTGCCGGCCAGCGGAACCTGCATCTCGGTGAGCCACTCGTCGAACTCCCCGGGCGGGCAGTGCAGGTAGACCTCGCGGGCGTAACCGGGCGGGACCGGCCGGAACCCGTTCTCCTCGATCCAGCCGGCGATCCGCCCGCCGGTGCGGAACGCCTCCGCCATCGAGCCCCGGTGCACCGCGGCCGCCGCCTCGATCGGCGGCAGCACCGTGACGGCGAACCCGGCCTCGCCCACCTCGGCGTCCCCGATCGGGAAGGCCGCGTGCACGGTGATCGTCTCGTCCTCGGGCCCGGTCGGCGCCGGCGAGTAGTACGCCAGCGGCGACCCGGTCATCGCGATCCCGGCCTTCTCCATCAGCTCCATCAGCCGCGGATAGAGGGGAGTCAGGTTCTCGGTGATGGACGTCGGGTGGTCATACCCCAGCGCGGTGGCGGACAGCTCCGCCACCCGCAGCGCCGGGACCTGCTTCAGGACGATGTCGCCGGTGTCCATGTGACCCTCGCTCTCGATCATCCGGAGACGCGCGTCGACCAGGGCGAGGCGGGCGTTGTCCCGCTCCACCTGCTCGGCCAGCTCGGCCCGCCGCAACCGCAGCATCCCGCGCAGCTCACCGAGATCCACCCTCTCCTCGATCATCAGCCGCACCTGGTGCAGGCTGAAGCCGAGATCCTTGAGGGCGAGGATCCGGTTGAGCCGCAGCAGCTGCTCCGCGGTGTAGAAGCGGTAGCCGCTGTGCGGGTCCACACGGGCGGGCCGGAGCAGGCCGATGGCGTCGTAGTGACGCAGCATGCGCACCGACACCCGGCCCAGGCCGGCGAAGTCTCCGATACTCAACATGATTGGTCCACCGTCCCGTCTGACACGGTGTGAGGGTCAACCCTGGGTGTCAGGACCAGCCGGCGGAGTGGTCGTCGGGTCGTCGCCGGGGGCGGGGCTGCTGGCAGCCGGGCTGCTCGGCGGCGGCGACGACGGAGCCGCGCTCGACGGGGCGGTGCTGGGCGTCGCCGACGAGGCCGGGGCCGACGGCGAGGCGCTGGTCGCGCTCGGCTTCGGCTTCTTCGTGGTCGTCGTCGTGCGGGTGGACGGCACCACCACCGGCGCCTCGGACAGCGGATCGAACGTCGAGTCGGTCGTCTGATCCTGGGAGACGCCCGGATTGTTCTTGGTGCCGTCGTCGTTGCTGGCGTCGGCCGCGCCGTTGCCCTTGGTCAGCACGAACGCGATCCCGAGGCCACTGGCGACGACGAACAACGCGATCACGGCGATCATCAGGCCGCGCTGGGCGAACGGCTTCTCCGGCGTGTGGACCGGCATCGGCATCGGCGGCGGGGACGGCGACATCCGCGGGCGGTTGACCTGCTGGTGGGCGGGCCGGGGCACCGGCAGCGCCGGGTAGGCCCCCGACGGGCCGGCCGGCACCGGGCTCTTCGGCGCGAGCAGGGCGGTGCCGGTGAGCCGCTTCCAGTCCTGCGGCCTGCCGATCGTCGCGTAGGCGGCCTCGGCGAACTCCTCCGCGGTCTCGAAACGGTCGGCCGGCTGCTTGGCCATCGCGCGGGCGATCAGCTCACGCACCTCGTACGGCACGTGGTCGGGCAGCGGATCGGGCTCGTCCTCCAGGTGGCGCAGTGCCACCTGCAGCGCGTTGTCCCCGTCGAACGGCGGGCGCCCGGCGATGCAGTGATAGGCCACCGCGCCCAGGGCGTACACATCCGTGCTCGGGGTCAGATTGCCCTTGGCGACCTGCTCGGGCGCCATGTAGAGGGCCGTGCCGACGATCGCGTTCAGCCCGGTCATGCTGGTCAGCGCGTTGGACCGGGCGACGCCGAAGTCGATCAGGATGACCGCGCCGGACGGCTTCACGATCAGGTTGCCGGGCTTGATGTCCCGGTGCACGATGCCGGCCTCGTGCGCGGCGTGCAGCGCCTCGGCGGCCTGCGCCACGATCGACAGGGTCTCGGTGACCGGGATCGGGCCCTGCTTCACCCGGTTGGACAGCGGCTCGCCCTCGACGAACGCCATCACCAGGTAGGCGACCTTCTCCGAGCCGCCGGAGTCGCCGGCCTCGGCGTAGTCGTAGACCTCGACCACGCCCGGGTGCCGGAAGGCGGCCATCATCCGCGCCTCGCCGTAGAACCGGGCGGCGAACTCGGGATCGTCCAGCATCGCGGTGCGCAGCACCTTCACCGCGACCGTGCGCCCCAGCACCACGTCGGTGCCACGCCACACGTCACCCATGCCACCGGTCGCGATCCGTTCGTCCAACCGGTAGCGGTTGTCCAGGAGATGTCCCGCACTGAGCACCAGGTGGACCTTTTCTGATCGGGCGGCCGGGCCGCTGACAAGTTCTGATCGATCGTTGATCGTTTTCTGATCGACCTTTGATCGAGCGCAACGCCGCTCAAGAGTACAGAGCCCGGCCGATCAACGGGAGGTCAGCGGCGACACCCTTTGCCCGGGCGCGGAATCGGCGGTGAGCTGGGCAAGGCGGCGTCAGCCGGTGCTGTCCGGTCGCCGCCGCTCGAAGGCCCGCTGCCCGGCCGGGTGCAGCAGCCCGCGCTCGGCGAGCTCGGCCATCTTCGCGATGTTCAGCTCGCTCCACGGGCTGCCCTTCCGGCGAGGGGTGAAGCGGACCTGGTAGCTACGCTCGTCGATGCGCCGGACGACGCTGTCGATCCAGCCGAAGCAGAGCGCCTGCTCGATGGCCTCGGGATGGGAGACGCCGGTCTCGCCGGCGCCCTTCTTCCAATACCCCACGAACAGCTCGGGGGCGCTGTCGTGATGTTCCTCGAACCAGGCGCGCAGGGCGGCGGCGTCGGCGAAGAAGATGGCGGTCATCGGGTCAGGGTATGGC
>KL571233.1:20044-20493 GCA_000715855.1 Actinoplanes liguriensis | reverse complement strand
ACCCGCTTTCGATCTACTTCTCGTCGTACGTCGGGGTGACCACCAGCGCGGTCTCGGCGAGTTCGAGCTGCTCGTTCTCCGCCTCCCGCTCCAGCGCGGCACGGGCGGTCGTGGCGGCGACCCAACCGGCCGCCAGCCCCAGCAGCCCGATCCCGGCGATCAGCCCCCACGGGCGGCCCGGCCGGTGCCCGGCCAGCGCGCCGGCGGCGGCGTTGGCCCGCGCCCAGGCCTCGTCGGCGGCGCCGCTCGCGCGGCCGGCCACCTTGTGACCCTTCTTACTCGCCTTCCGGGCCAGCTTCTGGCTCTGCTTGTCGACCCTGGTGGCCAGCTTGCGGCTACGGCGGCTCGTCTGATCGGCCAATTCCTGCCCGCGGTGGCTGACGTCACCCGCCAGTCTCTGGCTACGGTGGCTCACGTCACTCGCCAGCTGCTGGCTGCGGTGGCTCACG
>KL571233.1:17401-19848 GCA_000715855.1 Actinoplanes liguriensis | reverse complement strand
GGCTGCGGTGGCTCACGTCACCGGCCAGTCGCCGGCTGCGCCGGCCGGCCCGGTCGGCCAGCTTCTGACTGCGCCGGCTCGCACGGTCGGCCGTCGTGGCCGCCTGGTGGCCTGCCTCACGGGCGGCCTCTCCGGCGGACGCCATGGCGGCGGACAGGTATTCCCAGGCCTGGGTGGTGGTCCGCTCGGCCCGGCTCTTCCTCGTCGCGAACATCGTCGGTTACCTCCTGCGCTCGCCCTGTCTCTCCGATCCGTGCCCCGATGGGGGTCACGGCAAACGTCCGGTATGGACGGCATCACATTTCGAAAACGATTTGACTGCCCGCAGTACTGTTGACCAGGCTCACACGGGCCACTCAGGTGTCTAACAGGTTCGGGGCCTAACCTTTCGGTCAGTTTCACCGAACCTTCCGGGGGTAGTCCGTTCGCCCTGCTCGCTGGGTGAACGTGATGGCTCACGAATAGAGGAACAACGCCCGGCACGACCCGGGCGGGTGGAGGGAAGAGGCGTGACGCTGTCGATAATGACGTCGACGCTCGCAGACGGCGCTGTCGAGATCTCGCCGCGCGGCGAGATCGACGTCGAGAATGCGTATGAGATCCGTGAGGCCGTGGCGGCCCAGCTCGGCGAGGGCATTCCGGCTCGCATCGAGCTCAACATGCAGCACGTGACCTTCATCGACTCCGTGGGCATCAGTGCGCTCGTGGCGGCCTTCCAGCTGGCCGGTGTGAGCGGAGTCAAGGTGGTCGTGACCCGGCCCAGCCGGTTCGCACACAAACAGCTGTGGGTGACCGGCCTTCTGGGCCTGTTCGGCAACCCGCAGCCTCACCAGGACGATGCCGCGCTCTCCGGCGCCTGACGGACAAGCACCAGCTCCAGACCTGGAAACGTCCCGGTCCCCCGCGTACGGGGGCCGGGCGTTTTTCGTGTCCGGGCCGGGTACGCGAATCAGGTCGGCGGGCTCTGGATGCGGATGCCGTCGACGTTGATCCGGATGGCGGTGTCCTCGTGCGGGGCCCGCAACGGCGTGACCACCGCGTAGTTGTCGGCCAGCGCGGCCAGGTCGGTGCCCGGGTCGAGCTCCTCCTCGGCGGCCTGGACGGCCGTGCGGACGTAACCGTCGCCGGCCTCGGCGATGCTCATCTGAACCTGGCCGAAGCGGGCCAGGGACGCCTGTTTCAAGCCGCGGATGCCGTCCACGTGCAGGTCCGGGACGTTCAGGTTGAAGACCGTCCCGGGCGGCGTGTGCAGCAGCGCGGGCAGGATCCGGACGGCCAGCTCGGCGCCGCTGGCCCAGTGGTGCTTCTCCTCGTCGGCCTTGTGGAGCGCGTCGATCGCCGCGCCTCCGCTGGCCGCGGTGGCCTGGGCCGGGGTGAGCACGTCCAGGGAGACGGCCAGGCCGCGCAGCCCGGCGTGCGAGGCGGTCAGGGTGGCGCCGACGGTGCCCGAGTGGACCACGGCCGCTCCGGCGTTGGCGCCCCGGTTGATGCCGGACACGACCAGGTCGGGCGCCGGGCCGAAGGCCTCCCGCAGGGCGAGCAGGACGATGTACGCGGGGGAGGCGGCCACGCCGTACGCGGGAATGTTCTTGGCCCCTTGGATCTCCCGCGGCTCGGACAGGATCTTTCCGTCCTGCACGACGGCGGTCATCGAGGCGCTGCTGCCGCTCGATTCGCTCAGCGGGGCCGCGACCACCACGTCGTATTCGGCGTGCGCGAGCGCCCGGGCCAGCCAGCGGATGCCCGGAGCCTCGATGCCGTCGTCGTTGGTGATCAGGATGCGCGGATGGCGAGGGGTCATGATGCCTTCTTGATCGGGGTCAGCCGGACTCGTTCGGTCAGCACCCGGACGGCGTCGACGTGCCCGGTGCCGAGACCGTGCCGGGTGACGTTGAGGGCGCCGGCGGCCGCGCCGGTGCGGACCCTGTCTGTCGGTCAGTGAGCCGCCGGCGGCCAGGGTGGCGGCCACCCCGGCGGTCATCGAGTCGCCGGCGCCGCGGTGTTCGGCAGCGGTCAGCCTCGGCAGCGTCACCGCGTAGATCTCGTCGTCGATCAGGGCCAGCGCGCCCTCGTCGGCGCGCGAGACCAGGACCGCGCGGGCGCCGTCGGCGTTCAGCTTGACCAGGGCGTTCGTCAGCTCTCGGGTGGAGCCGTCGGCGGACAGGCCGTCCTTGATCAGCTCCTCGTGGCTGATCTTGACGACGTCCAGGCCGGCGGTGAGCACCTCTTCCAGGTAGCGCCCGCACAGGTCGGCGATCACCCGGCAGCCGTTCGCCCGCAGGTCGGCGGCGAGTCGTCCGTACACCTCGGGCTTGATCACCGAGGGGTGCGCGGGGCCGCTGAGGATGGCGATGCCGGCCCGGAGGCCCTCGGCGAGGCTCAGGTTGTAGAGCTCGTCCAGCTCGTGGCGGGAGAGCGGGACGCCGGGGCGCTCGGCGATCTCCTGC
>KL571233.1:15465-17164 GCA_000715855.1 Actinoplanes liguriensis | reverse complement strand
CCGGTGCCGTGCTCGCGGAGGACCAGGCGGATGGTGACGCCGCGCAGGTCCGCCATCAGCGGGGCCAGGACCCGGCCGACCTCGCCACCGGCAGCGGTGCAGAGCGTCACCTGAGCGCCGAGCGACGTGATCATGCGGGTCTGCCAGATGCCCTGGCCGCCCGGGTGCACGTGCAACTCCGGCTCGTCGTGGTGTTGCTCGATGGTCACCGTCAGCTGGGGAGCCGGTGCGAAGACCATGACCCGGCCGTCACTCATGATTCGCATTCTCATCTTTTTGCGCATCCGGCGTGGCGGTTCGCAAAAAGAACAGAAGCGCCATTTAGCCCCGGTTGGTCATCTCGACGACCGCGGGGGTCAGTTCCGGGCGCGCGGCCAGGAGCTCGTCCAGGCGGACCCGCCACCTGCCCGCCTCCAGGTCGGCGGCGTACCGGTCGGCGCCGGGACCCGGGGCCGCGACGGCCAGGCGCTCATGGGTGGCGATCAGCTCGTCGTACATCTCCCGGCCGAGCGACTCCCGCACCGCCCAGGCGAACTCGAAGAAGCCCGGGGCCTGCGTGGCGCGGACGAAGACCCGTGCGCCGTCCCAGACGACCCGGGGCCGATGCTGCACCGTCATGGGCAGATCTTCCGCCATCGATGTGATGATCGCCATACCCGTCACCAGCCGGTGGGCGTGCAGTGCCCTCCGACGCCGGCCGGTTCCACCTGAAGGGTGGCGTGCTCGATGGCGAACTCGTCGTGCAGCGCCTCGCGGGCCACCGTCAGGACCGCGCCCAGCTCGGCAGCCGGCTCCAGGCGCAGGTGCGCGGAGGCCACCTCCATGCCCTCGGTCAGGGTCCAGACGTGGAGATCGTGCACATCACAGACGCCCGGCACGGCGGCCAACCGCTCCCGGACCGCGGCCACGTCGACGTGCCCGGGGGCGGCCTGGACCAGGATCCGCACCGCCGAGCGGCCCAGCGCGAACGTGCGCGGCAGGATCATCAGGGCCACCAGGACGGCGACGATCGGGTCCGCGTACGCCCAGCCGGTCAGCCAGATGACCACCGCGGCCACGATCACGCCGGCCGAGCCGAGCAGGTCGCCGATCACCTCCAGGTACGCCCCGCGGACCCCGATGTTCTCCTTCGCGCCCGACCGCAGCAGCGCGAACGCGACCAGGTTGGCGGCCAGACCGCCGAGCGCGACCAGCAGCATCGCGCCGGCCGGCACCTCCGGCGGGTCGGTGAACCGGCGCACCGCCTGCACCACCACGAACCCGGCGACCAGGGTCAGCAGGGCGGCGTTGGCCAGCGCGGCGAGCACCTCGAGCCGGTAGAGCCCGAACGTGCGGGCGGAGTCCGACCCGGCACGGCCGGCGGCGGTGATCGCGGCCAGGGTCATCGCGATCGCCAGCACGTCGGTGAACATGTGGCCGGCGTCGGAGAGCAGGGCGAGCGAGCCGGTCAGCCCGGCGGCGGCTGCCTCGGCCAGCATGAACGCGGTGAGCAGCGCGGCCGCCCACCACAGGCGACCGCGGTGCCGGGCGCCGGCGTGCAGTGCCCGGGCGCCGTGGTCGTGACCGGCTCCCATGTCTCCACCTTCCGTCGTCGGGCGAGCCGCCGCCAAGGTATGCGTACATCGCAATGTGTGCAATCGATGGCCCGCGCTGGTCCGCACGGCGGCCGTCGGCGGCGCTCTCGCGGTGACCGTAACGG
>KL571233.1:13419-15201 GCA_000715855.1 Actinoplanes liguriensis | reverse complement strand
GCGACGCCCGGCTCGACCAGCACAATCACCCTGCCGGGCACGGCCTGTGCCGCGCCCGGCGTGCGAAGTCCCTAGGGGTGCCAGTCCGGGTTCGTGCCCACCGTCGTGAGTCGCTGCGTGGCGCGGGACAGAGCCACGTACAGCGTGCGGACCCCGGCCCGGTCCACGGCGATCTCACCCGGCTCGACGAGCACGACCGCGTCGTACTCCATGCCCTTGGCCTCCAGGGCGGTGACCACCTGGACGCGCTCCGGCAGCCCGGTCACCCAGGCGGCCATCTCGTCCCGGCGCGGCACCGGGGTGATCACGCCGATCGTCCCGTCCACGTCGGCGAGCTGCTTCTCGGTCAGCTCCCGGACCGTCGCCGGCAACGAGCCCGCGCCGGCCACCAGGTCCACCGGGTCGACGCCGGTCGAACGCACCGCCGAGGGCAGCGGCAGGTCCGGCAGGATCGCCCGGATCACGCCCGCGGCCACCGCGAAGATCTCCGACGAGTTCCGGTAGTTGGTGGTCAGCGCGTAGCTGTTGCGCTTGCGCGAGCCGAGCGCCTTCTCCCGGGCCCGATCCAGCTCGTCCGGGTCGCCGGACCACGCGGTCTGCGCCGGGTCGCCGACGATCGTCCAGGACGCGTACTGCCCGCGGCGGCCGATCATCCGCCACTGCATCGGGGACACGTCCTGCGACTCGTCGACCACGACGTGCGCGAAGTCCCGGTAGTCGTCCTCGCGCTGCAGGTGCTGCGTCCGTGCGGCGGCCTGCCGGTCGGCGAACGTGCTGACCTCCTGGACCCCGTCCCGTACATGGAAGGGGTTCTTGCTCTTCTTCTGCGGCTTGCGGGGCCGGCCCATCAACTCGTCGAGCTCGTCCAGCAGCGCCACGTCGGCGATCGTCGGCCCGTGCTCATCCAGCCCGTCGAAAGAGCCCTGCAGGATCTCGATCTCTTCACGAGAAAGGACCCCATTGGCGTACGCCCGGAGCCGTCCCCGATCGGCCAGCCAGCCCAGCACCCGCATCGGGGTGAAGCGGGGCCACCAGGCGCGCAGGAAGTTCCGGAAGTCGCCGCGGTCGGCCAGCTCCGCCTCGAACTCGCGCTTCTCCGGCAGGCCGGACAGCTTCTGGTCGCGGGCCTGCGCCCAGAGCGCGTCGAAGACCCGGTCGAAACCGTGGCCGCGGACTAAGAGACAGCGGTAGAGCAGGCGCAGCTCGGTCGGCGCGCCCGGCACCCCGTCGTGCGAAGCACGCTCCAGGACCCGGCGCATCCGCAGCGAGCCCTTGATCGCGGCCACCTCGCCGGAGTCCACCCGGGTCGCGTCCCAGCCGGGCACCAGCGTGCCGAGCGAACGCAGCGTCGCGGTGTCCTCGCCGAGCGACGGGAGAACCGTCGCGATGTACTCCACGAAGACGCCGGACGGGCCGACGACCAGGACGCCGCCGCCGGCGAACCGGCTGCGGTCGGAGTAGAGCAGGTAGGCCGCGCGGTGCAGGGCCACCGCGGTCTTACCGGTGCCCGGACCGCCGGTGACGATCGTCACGCCGCCGGCGGGGGAGCGGATCGCGTCGTCCTGCTCGCGCTGGATGGTGGCGACGATGTCGCGCATCCCGTGCCCGGTCGCCTTGGAGAGGCTGGCCAGCAGCGCGCCGTCGCCGACCACCCGCATCCCGGGCGGGGCGGCCTCCGGGTCGAGCAGGTCGTCCTCGATGCCGGTGACCCGCTCCCGGCTGGACTGGATCATCCGGCGCCGGATCACACCCAGCGGATCGGCCGGGGTGGCCCGGTAGAAG
>KL571233.1:1903-13161 GCA_000715855.1 Actinoplanes liguriensis | reverse complement strand
ATGTGTATAAGAGACAGCGCCAGTCCACGACCAGCGGTTTCGAGCTGTCGTCGCGGATACCCATGCGGCCCACGTAGTGGGTGGCGCCGTCCAACTGATCGAGGCGGCCGAAGACCAGCCCCTCATACTCCGTGTCCAGCGCGTGCCGTCGGCGGGCCGCGTGGAAGACCATCGCGTCGCGCTCGACCAGAGCACCGAACGTTCCGACGCCGGCGAGCTGATAGCCCTCCTTCTCGGCGCGGGACGCGTCCTTGCGCAGCTCGGTGAGGCGGGCGTAGACCCGGTCCACGTGCTGCTGCTCGACAGCGATCTCCTGTTGCAGGACGGTGGCGTCGCTCAAGTCGGTCGTTCTCCCTTTCATGCGCACCGCCAGCGCTCGCGCGAAGGGGGCAATCGAACTTACTCCTGCCCTGCAATCCGCGACAAAGCGGCCCTGGGCCGGGGTGGCGGATCGCACGAGTGCGGGGCGAGGTCCAGGGGGGGTCCGGCGTCGTTCGCCGATCGGCGGGCACCGTCAGGCGTCACCCGGGCCACGCCGCAGCCCCGTGCGATCCACCACCCCGACCCTGTTTCGCCGCATCGTTCAGCGTTACAGAAACGACCGGGGGTGCGCTGTTGTTCCGCTCAAGCGGCTTCGCGGTATTGCGTGCGCCGTGCCGCCTTGCGGGTGGTGCGGTTCGCGCGGCGCACGATCTCGACCAGCGCGGCGGAGACCTCGTCCGGGCGTTCCAGCGGCAGCATGTGGCCCGCGCCCGGGCTGACGGCCAGACGGGCGTGCGGAAGGGCGGCCGCGATCGACTCCGCGCACGGCAGCGGGGTCAGCCTGTCCCGGTCGCCGACCAGCACCGCGGCCGGGACGTCACCGATCGCGGTCAGCGTGTCCAGCCGCTGCTGCGCGCCGATCGAGGCCCGGAACCCGCCGATCGAACGCAGCGACGCGCGGCCCACGCTGCGCAGGGTCAGGCCGAGCGCGTCGTCGGCACACCGGTCCCCGAAGAGCAGCCAGCGCAGCGCCGGCGCCAGGACGGGCAGCACCGCCCGGTGCGGACGCCACGCGCCGGACCGGGCCAGCACGCCGGCCCCGAGCGTCTCGCCCATGCGCATGACACCGGCCAGGCTCTCCGGCAGGCCGTACCGAGTATGGGTGTGTCCCTCGGCGGTGGTGGAGACGAGCAGCAACCCGGCCACCCGCGCGGCGAACTCGGCCGGATGCCGGTGCGCGAACTCCATGATCGTCATGCCGCCCATCGAGTGCCCGGCGAGCACCACCGGACCGGTCGGGGCGAGCCGGCGCAGCACCTCGGCCAGGTCGTCACCGAGCTGATCCAGGGTGGCCGAGCTGCGCCGGGTGGCCGACGACCGGCCGTGCCCCCGGGTGTCGTAGGCGATCACCCGCGGCGCGCGCCGGCCCAGGCCGCCGAGCGCCTCCACCTGCCGCCGCCAGGTGCGCCTGTCCAGGCACCAGCCGTGCAGCAGCACCACGGTCACCGGGGCATCGGCCGGCCCGGCGATCTCGGCGTGCAGCCGCACACCGTCGGGCATCACGATCTCGGTCCGCTCGGACATGGGCACCTCCGCGCTACTCACGCCCCGTTCGTACCCACGGGAAATAATCATCACTCGCGATCACCACGATCGGCTACTGTCCGCCCCGGTGACCGTGAGCTGCCTCCCAATTACTTTTCTTGGCCGTCCGGGCAGCGAGAATCGACGTCATGACAGCCATCCGCGCTGCCCAGGCCATCACACCCAGCACGTCGCTGGGCGAGCTCATCACGGGCAACAAGCGCTTCGTGTACGGGAAACCGCATTACGGGCACAACGTCACCCAGGCGGCCGCCACCGCCGGTGGTCAGCAGCCGCACGCCGTCGTGCTCGGCTGCATCGACTCGCGGGTGCCGCTCGAGGCGATCTTCGACCAGCCGTTCGGCTCGATCTGCGTGGCCCGCTCCGGCGCGCACGTGCTGGACCGCTCGATGATCGGGTCGGTGGAGTTCGCGGTGTCGTCGCTCGGCGTCTCACTCGCCCTGGTGGTGGGGCACAAGCGTTGCGGCGCGGTGACCGCGACGGTGGGGGCGGTGCGCGCCGGGGCCCTTCCCGAGGGGGACGTGGGCTACCTGGTGGGGGAGATCGCGCCGGCGGCCGACGGGGTCGACCTGGACGATCCGGCGGCCGCTGACCACGTGATCCGGGCGCACGTCGAGCGGACCGTGAAGCGGCTGCGGGCGACCCCCGACCTGGCGGCGGGGATCGCGGCGGGGACGGTGGACGTGGTCGGCGCGATCTACGACCTGGACACCGGCTGGGTCGAGTTCCTCGATCGGTCCTGACCCGTCCCGTCGGTTCCTCGTCCGGCCGTTCGAGGTCCGTCCGCTTTCTCCCCGTTCGTGTTCCCGGCCCGGTGGCCTTGTCCCGTCCGATCCCGGCCGGGCATGTCCCGGCACGATCCGTCTCGCGCGGCTGTCCGGCGATGATCCGTTTGGGCTTCGCCGGGCGACGCGCCCTGTGATGATCCGTTTGGATTGAGCTGGGCGCTGTGCCCGGTAGTGGTCCGTTTAAGCCCATCCGTGCGCTCCGGCCGGTGATGATCCGTTTGGGCTGCTCCGGGCGCTGCGGCCAGTGATGATCCGTTTGGGCTGATCCGGGTGCTGCGGCCGGTGATGATCTGTTTGGGCCGATCTTCAGGAAAAGCGAAAAGGCACCTCCCGGCGAAGCCGCGAGGTGCCTTTTCAGCGCGTTCGGAGAGCTGCTCAGCCCTCGAAGACGCCGGCGTCGACGAGACGCTTCTCGGCGGCGTCCCAGCCGTCTTCCGGGCTGGTGGCGTGCAGCGCGACGAGCTCGGCGCGGATCTTCGCACCGTGGCCGGCACCGGCCAGCACCCGGATCTCCTCGACGAAAGCGTCCGAGTCGGTCTTGAGGTGCGTGGTCTTGCCGTTGGTCAGGTTGCGCACGTACGCGAAGCGGCCGTTGGCGAGCGGGATGAGGTATTTGTACTCACCGAGCACGCTGAGGGCGCCACCGGTGCCCTGGCCGGCGCGGACTGATGCGCGGGCGGTCTTTGAGGTGTTGCCTGCCACGGCGGTACTCCTTGGAGAAAAGCTTGAGCAGATAAAAAGGCCGTGGCAACTCTACACGACCCCAGGTGAACCGCACCGTCGGAGCAGGTACAGGCGTTGGACTGGATGTGCCACTACGACTGGTCCCACAGTCGATGTTGCGGATTCTCTGGCGCACCATCCGTACCAACCGGCATCATGGGACACGATCAACCGCGGTCGAGGTCGTAGGGGAAGACGCACCTCGGTCTCCGGGAGGTCACCGTGCCAACGTGTGGCGTCGTATACGTCCACTCAACCCCGCTCGCCGTGTGCCAGCACGTCGAATGGGCCATAGCGCGCGTCCTGACTGCGCCGGTCAATCTGCATTGGACCGTGCAGCAGGTCGATCCGAGCATGCGCCGAGCCGAGTGCAGCTGGACGGGACGCGCGGGAACTGGCGCCGAGCTGGCTGCTGCCCTCCGGCAGTGGCCCATGATCCGTTTCGAGGTGACCGAAGAGCCGAGTCCGGGGCTGGACGGCGAGCGCTTCATGCACGTCCCCGGTCGTGGGCTGTTCCACGGCACGATGGGCGCCTCGGGCGACATTCAGATCGGCGAGGACCGGCTGCGCGCCATCATGGCGTCCGCCCGGGCTCCGGAGGCGCTGGCGCATGCCCTGGAAAAGGCGCTCGGCACCGCGTGGGACGCGGAGCTCGAGCCGTACCGGTACGCGGGCGACGGCGCTCCGGTCACGCTCCTGACCCGGGTCGGGTGAGGGGTTCGCGTGGCGGAGCTTTCCGCGACCTGATTCGATGGCGTTCGTGAAAAAGCTGTCCCGTGTCGCATTTGTCGCACCGTTGGTTCTGCTCGCCGGAGCATGCGGGAACGACGCGAAGGCTCCAACGGCCCCGCCGGACGCGGGGCCGGTCGCGTCCGCGGCATCCGGCCCGGTCTCCGAGTCGGCGTCGGCGCCGTCCGGTGATCCCGTGGTGCGGGCGGCCGAGACGGTGGCCAGGCTGAGCGACGAGGACCTGGCCGGCCAGGTGCTGATGCCGTATGCGTACGGCGGCTCGGCCACGCAGGTCGACGCCGGGTCGGCGGCCGGCAACCGGAGCCTGGCCGGGGTGGACACGCCCGCCCAGATGATCGCCAAGTACCGGCTGGGCGGCCTGATCCTGGTCTCGTTCACGCAGAACGACCCGACCGGCAAGACCAACCCCACGTCGAACGTGGAGAACCCGAAGCAGGTCCGTGCGCTCACCGACGGCCTGCAGGCGGCCGCCCGGCAACTGCCCGCGGGGGCGCCGCTGATGATCGGCACCGACCAGGAGTACGGCGTCGTGACCAGGATCACCGACGGGGTCACCGCGCTGCCGTCGGCGTTCGCGGTCGGCGCCGCGGGCCGCCCGGACCTGACCGAGGCGGCGTGGCGCGGGGCCGGCGAGGAGCTGGCCGCGATGGGCGTCACGGTCGACTTCGCGCCGGTCGCCGACACGCTCGGCACGGCCGGCAGCTCGGTGATCGGCTCCCGCTCGTTCGGCTCGGACGCGACCGCCAACGCCAAGCAGGTCGCCGCGGCCGTCCGTGGGCTGCAGGGCGCCGGGGTCTCCGCCGCCCTCAAGCACTTCCCGGGCCACGGGCACACCACCGGGGACAGCCACGAGGTGCTCCCGGCGATCAAGCAGACCGCGGCCGCCTGGCGCGCGCAGGATCTGCCGCCGTTCAGGTCCGGCGTGGACGCGGGCGCCGGGGTGGTGATGTCCGGCCACCTGGACCTGCAGGCGATCGACAAGGGCGTGGCCGCCACCTTCTCGCACAAGCTGATGACCGACGTGCTGCGCGGCGAGCTGAAGTTCACCGGGGTGGCGATCACCGACGCGATGAACATGGAGCCGGCGAAGAAGTGGGCGCCCGGCGAGGCGGCCGTCCGCGCCCTCAACGCGGGCAACGACATGCTGCTCATGCCGCCGGACATCGGCGCCGCCCGGGACGGCATCGTGGCCGGGCTGAAGAACGGCACGCTGAAGCGGGAGCGGCTGATGGAGGCCGTCACCCGGATCCTGACGCTGAAGTTCCGGACCGCGGCCACCGCCCAGCCCGACCTGTCGGTGCTCGGCGCGCAGACGCACCAGCAGGCGGTCGCCGCGCTGGACGCGGCCTCGGTCACCGTGCTGCGCGGGCGCTGCACCGGGCCGCTGGTCACCGGGCCGGTCACGGTCACCGCGCCGCCGTCGCGCGAGCTCGCCCGGTCCACCCTGGTCAAGGCGCTGCAGGCGGACGGTGTCGAGGTGCGGGCCGCCGGTGGAGCGGAGATCCACCTGGTGGGGTACGGCGACAAGCCGGTCGATCTGTCCCCGGACGCGCCCGTGACGGTGATGATGGACCTGCCCGGGCTGCTCGCCTACGCGAAGTCGCCGACGCTGCTGGCCACGTACTCGTCGAGCAAGCTGTCCCTGACCGCGCTCTCCGCTGTGATCGCGGGTAAGGCCGCCGCCCCGGGTAGGTCACCGATCGCCGTCGCCGGCCTGCCCCGCAGCGCCTGCGTCAAGTAGCGCCCCGGCCCGGGCGTCAGAGCGGGATGTTGCCGTGGGCGCCCCGGGCCGGCGGGGCCGCGGCCAGCGCCTCGGCGATCCGGCGGCGGGTCTCGTCCGGGGTGACGACGGCGTCGAGCAGGCCGATCTCCAGGGCCCGCCCGGCCGTCTCGACCCCCTCCCGGGCCAGCCGCTCGTGGAGGGCGCCGCGTTCCTCGGGCGGGGTGGCCGCGAGCCGCCGGTGGTGCAGGATCGGCACGGCCGCCGCCGGGTCGTGCACCGCGAGCTCGGTGCCGGGCCACGCGAAGACCGCGGAGGCGCCGAGCGCGCGGGAGTTCATCGCGAGGTAGGCGCCGCCGTACGCGCGACGGGTGACCAGGGTCACTCTCGGCACGACGGCCTCGGCGAACGCGTGCAGCAACTGGGCGCCGCCGAGGACCACGGCGTCCGGCCCGGAGAGGTATCCGGGGGTGTCCACCACGACGATCAGCGGCAGGGCCAGGGCGTCGCACATGCGGACGAACCGGGCGGCCTTCTCGGCGGCGGCCGCGTCCAGGCAGCCGTCGAGGTGCTGCGGGTTGTTCGCCACCACGCCGACCGTGCGACCGGCGAACCGGCCCAGCGTGGTCACCAGGTTCGGCGCCCACGGGGCGTGCAACTCCATGCCGTTCTCGTCGAGAAGGGCACGGAGCAATGGCCGTACGTCATAAGCCTGATCGGTGACCACCGGCAAGAGTGAGTCGAGGGATCGGCCCAGCGTGCTGCCGGGCCGGATGTCGGCAGGCGAGAGCCGGCCGGGGTGACCCAGCATCCGCGCCGTCCGCCGGGCCGCGTCCAGCGCCGCCTCGTCGCCGTCGGCGAGCACGTGCGCGACCCGGGGCGAGTCGCCCACCCCGGTGATCACGACGTCGGTGAGCGCCGCCGCGTAGGCCGCGCTGCCGGACGTCGGCCCGGCCAGCACCGAGACCTGCGGGATCCGGCCGGACGCCCGGACCGTGGCGGCGAAGATCTGACCGGCCGCGTCCAGCGCGACCACGCCCTCGTCGAGGCGCGCCCCGCCGGAATGCCAGACGCCGATCACCGGAACCCGTTCCCGGATCGCGAGATCGATCGCCTCGACCACCCGCCCGCAGCCGGCCACACCGATCGCACCGCCCATCCGGGAGGCGTCGGTGGCGAAGGCGATCGCGGGCGTGCCGTCGACCGAGCCCCGGGCGTGCAGGACGCCCGAGTCGTCCGCCGGGGCGAGCGGACGCATCGTGTCGTGGTCGAAAAGAGCGAGGAGCCGTGATCCGGGGTCGCGGATCACGGCTCCTCCTTTCCCTGGCTGCGACGCGTCAGGGACGCGTGAAGACCAGAGCCACGTTGTGGCCGCCGAAGCCGAACGAGTTGTTCATGGCCGCCGGGATGTCGAGCGGGCGGGCCTTGAACGCCGCCACGTCGAGATCCAGGCGCTCGTCCGGGTCGTCGAGGTTGATCGTGGGGGGAACCACGCTGTCGCGGATCGCCAGGATGGTGGCGATCGACTCCAGCGCGCCGGCCGCGCCCAGCAGGTGCCCGGTCATCGACTTCGTCGACGTGATCACCGGGTGGCCACCCACCGCGGCCCGGATGCCCAGGACCTCGCCCATGTCGCCGGCCGGGGTCGAGGTCGCGTGGGCGTTGACGTGCGCGATGTCGGCACCGGTCAGACCGGCGTCGCGCACCGCCATGGACATCGCCCGGATGCCGCCCTTGCACTCCGGGTCGGGCTGGACGATGTCGTAGCCGTCCGAGGTGATGCCGGCCCCGGCCAGACGGGCGTACACGGTGGCCCCGCGGGCCGCCGCGTGGTCGGCACGCTCCAGGATCAGCGCGCCGGCGCCCTCACCGAGGACGAAGCCGTCCCGGTTCTTGTCCCACGGACGGGACGCCCGCTCCGGATCGTCGTTGCGCGTCGACATGGCGCGCATCGAGGCGAAGCCGGCGATCGGCAGCGGGTGGATCACGGCCTCGGTGCTGCCGGCCACCACCACGTCCGCGCGACCGGCGCGGATCAGGTCGAGACCCAGGGCGACCGCCTCGGCGCCGGTGGCGCAGGCGCTCGCCATGGCCCGGACCCCGGCCCTGGCGCCGACCTCGAGCCCGACGTACGCTGCCGGGCCGTTCGGCATGAGCATCGGCACCGTGTGCGGGCTGACCCGCCGCGGACCGGACTTCTCCAGGATGTCGTCCTGGTCGAGCAGGGTGATGGCGCCGCCGATGCCGCTGCCGAAGCTGACCGCGAGACGCTCCGGGTCCAGCCCGGTGCCCTCCAGGCCGGAATCGGCCCAGGCCTGCTTGGCGGCGACGATGGCCATCGCCTCACTGCGGTCCAGCCGCCGCATCCGGACCCGCTCGATGACCTCCGAGGGATCCACGGCGATCTGCGCGGCGATGCGGACGGACAGTTGCCCGGCCCACTCCTGAGTGAGAGAGCTCACCCCGGAGCGGCCGGCGAGCATGGCGTCCCAAGTGGACGCGACGTCCCCGCCCAGCGGGGTCGTCGCGCCGAGCCCGGTGACGACGACGTCGACAGTGCTCATGTCAGGCGTTCGCCTCGATGTAGGTGACGGCGTCACCGACGGTCTTGAGGTTCTGGACCTCGTTGTCCGGGATCTTGACCCCGAACTTCTCCTCGGCCGCCACCACGACCTCGACCATCGACAGCGAGTCGACGTCCAGGTCGTCGGTGAAGGACTTGCCCTCGGCGACGTCGTCCGGGTTCACCCCGGCGACCTCCTCGAGGATCTCGCCGAGGCCAGAGGTGATCTCTTCACGAGTTGCCATTTTTGTTCTTTTTCCTCTCGGTTTTTACGGTTTGTGCTGAATGAGCTTACGGGCAGCGGACAACCTGACCGGCGTAGGTCAGGCCACCACCGAAGCCGAACAGGAGCACCGGCGCCCCGGAGGGCACCTCGCGCCGCTCGATCAATTTGGACAGCGCCAGCGGCACGCTCGCCGCGGAGGTGTTGCCGGACTCGACCAGATCCTTCGCGACGATCGCGGTCTCGCTCAGACCGAGCCGCTTCACGATGCCGTCGATGATCCGGGTGTTCGCCTGGTGCGGCACGAACGCGGCCAGCTCGGACGGCTTGACGCCGGCCCGGCGGCAGGCCTCGATCGCGAACGGGGCGAGCTCGGTGGTGGCCCAGCGGAAGACGATCTGGCCCTCCTGCTCGATGTACGGGCGCCAGCCCTCGATCCGCAGCACGTCGCCCTTGTCCGGAGCGGAGCCCCAGAGCACCGGGCCGACACCCGGCTCCTCGCCGTCCGGCACACCGCTCATCACCGCGGCGCCCGCGCCGTCACCGAAGAGCACCGCGGTCTTGCGGTCCGACCAGTCGGTGACGTCGGAGAGCTTCTCCGCGCCGATCACGATCGCGTGGCGGGCGGCGCCGGCGCGGATCGCGTGGTCCGCGCTGCCGACCGCGTACGAGAAGCCGGAGCAGGCGGTGTTCAGGTCGTACGCCGCCGGGGCGGTGATGCCCAGCTTGTTCGCCACCCGGGTGGCGACGTTCGGGCAGCGGTCGATCGACGAGCACGTCGCGACCACCACCAGGTCGATGTCGGCGGCGCTCAGACCGGACGCGGCCAGCGCCTTCTCGGCGGCGAACGTGGCCATGTCGGCGACCGTCTCGGTGTCGGCGATGCGCCGCTCCGCGATGCCGACCCGGCTCCGGATCCACTCGTCGTTCGTGTCCAGAGTCTTGGTCAGATCCTCGTTGGTGACCACACGCGAGGGCTGGTAGTGACCCATCGCGACGATGCGGGAACCCGCAACCATCCGTTCCTCCTTCAGTCGCGACTGCGCGCGTCAGTGCTGTGGCGTGGCGTGCCGGGCGATCAGATCGCGCGCGGCGGGCAGGTCGTCCGGTGTGTTCAGGGTGACGATCTCCGGAGCTCCGTCGCCCTTCAACTCCCGCTTGACCAGGCCGGCCAGCGTGCCGGCCGGGGGCAGCTCGATGACCGCGGTGACACCGAGGTCCTTGAGCGTTCCCATGCACAGGTCCCACCGGACGCCGGCGGTGATCTGGCGGACCAGGCGGTCGAGCATCTCGCGCCCGCTCGCCACCGCCGTGCCGTCCAGGTTCGACAACAGCGTCCGGGCCGGGTCGGTGACGGCTGTGTTCTTCGCGACAACGGCGAGCGCGGTCTCCGCGGGCGCCATGTACGGCGTGTGGAAGGCCCCGGCCACCGCCAGCGGGATGACCCGGGCCTTGGCCGGTGGGGCCGCCTTGAACTCGGCGAGCGCGTCCACCGCGCCGGCCGCGACGATCTGGCCGGCACCGTTGCGGTTGGCCGCGTGCAGCCCGTGCTTCTCGATCGTGGCGATCACCTCGTCCGGGTCGCCGCCGAGCACGGCCGACATCCCGGTCGGCTCGAGCGCGCAGGCGGCGGCCATCTCCCGGCCACGGACCCCGGCCAGGGTGATCGCGTCCTCCGGGGTCAGCACCCCGGGGGCCGCGGCGGCGCCCAGCTCACCGACGCTGTGGCCGGCGATCACGCCGGCCCGCTCCAGCGGGAGCTGCGCGGCGGCCAGCAGAGCGGCGGCGACCAGCAGCGGCTGGGTGCGGGCGGTGTCCTTGATCTCCTCGGCGTCCGCGTCGGTGCCGAGGTGCACCAGATCGACGCCGGCGAGCGCCGACCAGGCGGTCAGGCGGTCACGGGCACCGGCGAGTTCGAGCCAGGGGGTCAGGAAGCCGGGCTTCTGGGAGCCCTGGCCGGGCGAGAGTACGGCGAGCACGTCTTCGACTCTTCCGGATCGGGGGGCGTTCCGGGGTTGCCGGGCGCGACGAAACCCTACGACAGACGTTGTAGGTTTCCTACAAAACGGGGGTGGAGTTGGGTGGATTAGGTGCTATTCGGCGGGCCGATCGTTAGTGGATGTCGCCTGTGACGCTGGGCACTGGATCTTCGTACGGGCTCATGCATTTCTGCTTATAAGCGAAATGTCGGTTCAGCTCGATGGGTCGAGCCGCCCGATGCCCAGGGCCATCCGCAGCGCGAACGCGTCCCGCCCGTCCATCGGCGACAGCGCACACACCTCCGCCACCCGCCGCAGCCGGTACCGGACCGTGTTCGGATGCACATAAAGTTCCCGCGCCGCGCTCTCCAACACCCCGCCCGCCGCGAAAAACGCGTCAAGGGTCTCCAGCAGGCCGCCGCCGGCCCGGAACAGCGCCCCGTACACGTCGTTGCGCAGCTTCCGCCGGGCGTCCAGATCGCCGGCCAGCGCACGTTCCGGCAGCAGGTCGTCGGCGGCGACCGGAGTCGGCGCCCCGGGCCAGGCCGGCGCGGCCCGGAACCCGGCCAGCGCGGCCCGGGCCGACTCGGTGGCCTGCTCCAGGGCCGGCACGGCCGGGCCGACCACGATCGGCCCGTCACCGAACCCGGAGCTCAGCGACGAGGCCGTCGCCACCGGATCGGTCGCGCCGCCGACCACCGCGACCAGCCGGTCGCCGTGCAACCCGCCGATCACCTCGAGGCGGGCGCGCCGGGCGGCCCGGTAGAGCGCGTGCAGCACGGCCGTGATGTCGCCGCCGGGGGAGCGGCCCACCACCACCGCGACCGGTGGCGAGTCCACCCAGCCGAGCGCGGCCGCGCGGCTGGCCAGCACGTCCGACGAGTCGCCGCGGAGCAGCGCGTCGACCAGCATCTGTCTCTTATAC
>KL571233.1:817-1657 GCA_000715855.1 Actinoplanes liguriensis | reverse complement strand
AGAACGCGATCTCCCGGGAGAACCGCAGGATCGCCTGGAGCAGCCGGCCGGTTTCGCCCTTGGCAGCGAAAACGGGCACCTCCGCCTCGGCGACGTCGATCGTCACCTTGATCAACTGCACCGTCTGGGTCAACGTGATCGCCCTGGCCAGCGCGCGCGGCGCGGCCGCGAACACCTCGTCGGAGATCTCCTGGGTGCTGGCCGCGACGGTGGCGCCGGACCGCAACCACTCGACGAGCGACCGGACACCGGCCTGTGCGACAAGCATCACCCAGGACCGTTGATCGGCCGGGAGAGCCCGGAACCACGGCAGCGTTTCGTCCATCCGGGCCACCGCGGAGCTCGCCAGGGCCCCCGCGTGCCGCTCGATTCGGCGCAAAGTCGCAGGCTGGAGTGGGCTTGCCGGGGCCTCCGGCGCGGTTTCGGTGCTTCGGCTCCCGTCCACGCGCCCAGAGTGTCACGCCGCCTCGGACTGACGCGAACCACGCCCGTTTCATCATTTTTATAACATTTGTCCGGTGTAGCGGTGCGCCTCTCCCGCAATTCCGGTCGGTGACCTGGCATCGTGTCCGACTAGTGCGTCGCGGCCGGGGTCAAGCCCGGGCCTTCGGTGCCGATGAAGAGACGGTGCCGAACAACCGATGGACAGCCGATACCGAGGATCGAGGAGGGGAGATGATGGAACGGGACGACATGCGTGCCGAGATCGAACCCGCCCTTGAGGACCTGCCACCGGTCGCCGACGAGGAGCCGATCATCGTGTCGGAGCCGGGCCGGGTCGGCTGCCGGACCGATCTGCGTGGCTGGGCGGGCGCCCACCTGCACGGCGCGGTTCGCCCC
>KL571233.1:0-664 GCA_000715855.1 Actinoplanes liguriensis | reverse complement strand
CACCTGCACGGCGCGGTTCGCCCCCGCCGCCGGGCCGCCGGTCGAGGCCGGCCTCCGGGTCGCTGGTGCTGACCGCCCGCTTCAGGGCTTCCGCTGCGCCGGGAGGTCACGCTCCGCTTCGCGCTTCGCGATTTGCCGGTACGTCGTGAGCCGTCACTCCGTGGGGTGACCGCGCGCGACGCCCCGGGCGCGTTCCACCGGCCGGAGCGCTCACGCTGGTCAGGTGAACGGGTGGACGACAAGAGACGGCTGATCCTGGACCAGGCGCTCGCACTGGTGGACGAGCGGGGACTGGCCGCCATGTCGATGCGCGCGGTCGCCGAGCGGGTCGGGCTGACGTCGATGGCGCTCTACCCGTACGTCGGTGGCAAGGACGCGCTGCTCGACGGCCTCGTCGACCTGCTGCACCTGGAGTTGGGCACCTCCGCAGGCGACGACCCCGCCGACATCGACTGGCGTCAGCGGCTCCGGGCGCTGGGCCGGTCGGTGCGCGCTCTTGCCCACGCCCACCCCAGCGCCTTCCCGCTCCTGCTGAACCGCTCCGCGGCCGCCGCGTCGGCGTCCTGGCTGACCGCGGCCCTGCGCGGCATCCTCCACGACGCGGGCGTGACCGGCGCCGAGGTGCCCCGGCTGGCCCGCATGATCTGCGCCTTCCTCCTCGGCT
>KL571232.1:24682-24849 GCA_000715855.1 Actinoplanes liguriensis | reverse complement strand
GGGCCAGCACGTCCCAGCCGGCGGCCAGACCGGCCACCACGATCAGATACGGCCACCGGCGCACCAGGAGCAGCGACGACCCGATCAGCAGGATCGGCGCGAGGGCGAGCGCCCACCCCGTGCCGTGGTACTCCTGGCCGTTCCCGGCCACCGCGAACAGCGGCAGG
>KL571232.1:13073-24403 GCA_000715855.1 Actinoplanes liguriensis | reverse complement strand
CCGCGAACAGCGGCAGGCCGGTCGACGCCGACGAGGGCACCGATGCCAGCAGCAGGCAGCCGCTCAACCCGGCCAGCAGCAGGGGCCACCGCGCGGCCCATGACGTATTCACGCGGCTGAGCATGTCAGATCGAGATTCACGATCATCGTGGCCCGCCGGAGGAGGCGGCGGTCGTGCGCGCCCGGGTGGGGGAGGCGCGGGGGACGACCGTCGGGGCGGTACTCGAAGTGCCACCACTCGTTGTCGTACACCCGGTAGAGGCTGTGCAGCGCCCCGTGCCGCTCCAGCCATCGCGCCCCCTCCGTGGGCCGCACGTCCATCGCGGTGCCCGCGACGTGCCGCGACTCCTCCGGCGGGAGCACCCACCGCCGCGCCTCCGCCACCGAGCCGCAGCGCCGCACCTCGGCCAGGTAGAGCGCGGTCTGCGTGTCCCGGTCCCGGTGACCCGAGGTGAGGCCGAGCAGCACACCGTGCTCCCACAGCGCCCGGGTGCGGGCCGCCTCGAACGCGGCGCGCGCGTCCGGCGTGAGGCCGTTCAGGCGCTCGGCGGGGAACCGCGCGGCGAGCGCCCACTGGCAGGCGGTGTGCCGGGCCCGGCCGGGACTGGTCAGCGCGGCCATCGGGGCCAGCGCGAACGCCAGCATCCGGGTGGCCGCCGCGTACACCGGGTCGCGTCGCCGGGGCGGCTCGGCCGCGTCCCGTTCGGTCTCGTGCGAGTGCATGTACTCAAGATCCCGGTCCGCGAACGCGGATTCATGAGTACGAGTACTCAGATCGTTTCGAACGGTCCGCGGATCCGCGGCGTACACGCTCATGTCGAGAGTGGACGACACGGGGAGTGACGATGAGCGATCTGCACATGGAGCCGGATGTGGTCGAGCGGTGCGGGGACCGGCTGACCGACAGCGGCTCGGCGGTCGCGGCGCAGTCCCGGTCGTTCACCGGGACGAGGGAGCTCACCGCCGCGCATCCGGGCATCGCGTCCGCGCTCACGCTGGACTTCTGCCGTCGCAACTGGTCCGACCGGATCGAGAGCCACGGAACCGAGACCGGCCTTCTCGGGGAGAATTTCCATTTCGCCGTACGGGAGTATCTGGTCGCCGACGCTCGGCACGCCGCCCTGCTGCGGGGCCACAGCCGCGTCCCCGGTGAGTGACATGGTCAGCATGGCGCAGCTCCGCGACCTCGACGTCGCCGCCTGGGACACCGGCGCGAACGAGTGGAAGGCGCGGTACACCGACCTGCTGTCGACGATGCGCGATCTGCACGAGAACGTGGACTCACATCTGGCGGCGGGAACGTGGACCGGCCCGTCCGGCGACGCGGCGATCGCCCGTCTGCGCGGGGTGGTGAACGGGCTGGAGATCGACGCGCTGGAGTGCCAGGCGGTCTCGCTGGTGCTTTCCGGCCTCACCCACGTGCACCGGATCACGCAGGGCAGCCTGCGGTCGGCGCTCGGCATGGCCCAGCTCGCCGGCTTCCCGGTCGGTGACGACGGCTGGTACGAGGGCCCGCAGACCGGGGACCGGGTGATCGACGCGAACGACTACTCGCACTCGGCGAGCTGGGCCCGGGCGCAGTAGTCGTTCGACTTCTGGACCGCGTGATCATGAGTGCACAGACAACCGAGCGGCGCGGAGGCGGCGTTCTGATCGGGCTGGCCGTGGCGACGCTGGCCGGCGGATTGCTGCTGATGCGGCCCGTGATCCGGCTGAGCAATCAGTACCTGGACGCCTGGCACCGGATCTGTGCGGGCTCCGGTGTGCCCGATCCGGTGATGTCATCCTGGGAACTGCCCCTGGCGATCGTGGCGACGCTGCTGTTCCTGGGCGCCGCGGCGACCGCGGCCGTGTCCCTGCGGCGGCTCGGCCCGGGCGCCCGCGTCGCCGCCGTGGTGCTGATCGTCGTCGCCGTGCTCGCCGCGGTGATCGCCGGGTACTTCCACGTCGCCCTGGTTCTCGCGGGGACCGGAGCGGAGCCGGCGCACTGCGCGGGTTGACGCGGGCCGCCAGCCGTTGATACTCGTGGGTAACAAGCCTGAAAGGCTGGTGAGACGTCATGGTGGACGTGACCCGCACGGCGTACCGCACGTGTCCGCTCTGTGAGGCGGCCTGCGGCCTCGAGATCGGCGTCACCGGCGACACGGTGACCACCGTCCGCGGCGACCGCGACCACGTCTTCAGTCACGGCTTCATCTGCCCGAAGGGCGCGACCTTCGGGCGGCTCTCCGACGATCCCGACCGGTTGCGCCGTCCGATGGTGCGCCGCGACGGGCAGCACGTCGAGGTCTCCTGGGACGAGGCGTTCGCCGCTGTCGAGGCCGGCCTGCGGCCGATCATCGAGGCGTACGGCGGGCAGGCCGTCGCCGCGTATCTCGGCAACCCGAACGTGCACACCATGGCCGGCGGTCTCTACGTGACGCCACTGCTCAAGGCGCTCGGGACCCGGAACGTCTTCTCCGCCAGCACGGTCGACCAGATGCCGAAGCACGTGTCCTGCGGATACCTCTTCGGCAGCCCGCTGGCGATCCCGGTGCCGGACCTGGATCGCACCGACTTCCTGCTGATGCTCGGCGCCAACCCGTGGGAGTCGAACGGCAGTCTCGCCACCGCCGCCGACTTCCCGGGCCGGCTCACGGCGATCCAGGCACGTGGCGGCCGGTTCGTGGTGGTGGATCCCCGTCGCACGCGAACCGCGGAGCACGCCGATGAGCACCTGTTCATCCGCCCGGGGACGGACGCCTTCCTGCTCTTCGGGATCGTGCACACCCTGTTCGCGGAGGGCCTGGTCGATCTCGGGCGGCTCACGCCGTACGCGCAAGGGGTTGATGATCTTCAAGGTCTTGCCGCGGCCTTCCCGCCGGAGGTGGTGACCGGCGTCTGCGACGTGCCCGCGGAGCGGATCCGGGGGCTGGCGCGGGAGCTGGCGACGGCGCCGACCGCCGCGGTCTACGGGCGGATCGGCACGTGCACGGTCGAGTTCGGCACGCTGACCAGCTGGCTGGTCGACGTGATCAATGTGCTGACCGGCAACCTGGACCGGCCCGGCGGCGTGATGTTCCCGCTCGCCGCGCACCTGCGGCCGCACCGCGAGCCGGGCGGCCGGGGATTCGTCACCGGGCGCTGGCACAGCCGCGTCCGCGGGCTTCCGGAAGTGAAGGGCGAGTTGCCTGTCGCCACGCTCGCCGACGAGATCGAGACGCCGGGGGAGGGGCAGGTCCGCGCGTTCCTGACGGTGGCCGGGAACCCGGTGCTGTCGACGCCGAACAGCGCGCGCCTCGACCGGGCGCTGGCCGGCCTGGACTTCATGGTCAGCGTCGACCCGTATCTGAACGAGACGACCCGGCACGCGGACGTGATCCTGCCGCCGCCGGCCGCGACGCAGAAGGGGCATTACGACTTCTCGTTTCTGGCGCTGGCGGTGCGGAACTTCGCGTCGTATTCGCCGCCGGTGTTCCCCGCCGATTCCGGTGGCATGGACGAATGCGACATCCTGGCCCGGCTGATCCTGATCGTGTCCGGTCAGGGCGCCGGGACCGATCCCGCGGTCCTGCACTCCGGGATGCTGGCGCAGGCGTTGCGGAAGGCGGGGCTGGAGACGGCCTCCGGGGACGGCCCGGCGGAGCGGCTGCTGGACGTGGCGTTGCGGTCCGGCGCGTACGGGCTCTCGCTGGACGACCTGGTCGCGGCCCCGCACGGCGTCGACCTCGGCCCGCTGCAGCCGCGCGTCCCGGAGGTGCTGCGCACGCCGAGCGGCATGATCGAACTGTGCGCGCCGCCGCTGGTCGCGGAGGTGGAGCGGCTGCGTGCGGCGCTGGACCGGCCGCGCCCCGGGCTGGTCCTGATCGGTCGCCGGCACCTGCGCTCGAACAACAGCTGGATGCACAACGTCCCGGCTCTGGTGAAGGGCCGTTCGCAGTGCACCCTGCAGATCCACCCGGCCGACGCGGACCGGCTGACCCTGGCCGACGGGGTTCCGGCCGCGGTGAGCTCGCGTGCCGGATCGCTGTCCGCGCTGGTCGAGGTCACCGACCGGGTGATGCCGGGCGTGGTCAGCCTGCCGCACGGCTGGGGCCACGACCTGCCCGGCGTGCGCCTGACGGTCGCCGCGGAGAACCCCGGCGTGAACTCCAACCTGCTCACCGACGACCTGGTCATCGATCCGCTCTCCGGCAACGCGGTGCTGAACGGCATCCCGGTGGAGATCAAACCGGCCTAGGTTCTGATCGGGCTCTGTCGCTTGCTATGCAACTCGTTGCATAGGATGATGCGGGCATGGCGCTGGAGCACGCGATCCTGGTCTCCCTGCTGGAGAAGCCCGGGTCGGGATATGAGCTGGCCCGCCGGTTCGAGCGGTCCATCGGGCGCTTCTGGACCGCCACCCACCAGCAGATCTACCGGGTGCTGAAGCGGATGGAGACGGACGGCTGGGTCACCGCCGTCGACGTCGGGCAGGACGGGCGGCCGGACAAACGCGAGTTCACCGTCTCGCCCGCCGGGCAGGACGTGCTCACCGGGTGGTTGCACGAGCCGGTGCAGCCCGAGGCCGTCCGGCACGACCTGGCCGTCAAGGTGCGTGGCGCGGCGTTCGACTCCGCGGCCGGCCGCGCCGCGCTGGTCGACGAGGTGTCCCGATACCGGGCGGAGCACGAGGACCTGCTGACGCGGTATCTCGCCGGCGAGAAACGCGATTTCCCGGACATTTCCACTTTGAGTACGGGTGAGCGGCTCCAGCACGTGGTGCTGCGCGGCGGCATCGCCTATGAGCGGATGCTCCTCGACTGGCTCGACGAGGTCCTGATCGAACTCCGGAAGGAACCCTGAACAGTGCTGTTCAACCCGAACACCGCCGACTTCGCGCAGTTCGACGCCGAGACGCGCCGGTTGCTGCGCGCCACCGTCGACTTCTTCGAGGAGCGCGGCAAGAAGGCGCTGATCGACCGGTACATCAACCGGTCCTGGTATGACGACTTCCTCGCCTTCGCCGCCAAGGAGGGGCTGTTCGCGACGTTCATGACCCCGGGCGGGTCCTCCGGCAAACGGTGGGACACCGCGCGCAACGCCGCGCTCAGCGAGATCCTCGGCTTCTACGGCCTGGACTACTGGTACGTGTGGCAGGTGACCGTTCTCGGTCTCGGCCCGGTCTGGCAGAGCGCGAACCCCGCGGCCCGGGCGCGCGCCGCTCAGCTGCTCGACGAGGGTCACGTGATGGCGTTCGGGCTGTCCGAGCGGTCGCACGGCGCGGACATCTACTCGACCGACATGGTCCTGACGAAAACCGATTCCGGGTACGTCGCCAACGGCACGAAGTACTACATCGGCAACGGCAACGTCGCCGGCCTGGTCTCGGTGTTCGGCAAGACCGGCGACGGTTACGTGTTCTTCGCGGCCGACAGCCGCCACCCGGACTACCACCTGATCAAGAACGTCGTGAACAAGCAGATGTACGTCAGCACGTTCGAGCTGCGCGACTACCCGGTACGCGAGGAGGACGTCCTGCACACCGGGCAGGCCGCCTTCGACGCCGCGCTGAACACCGTGAACGTCGGCAAGTTCAACCTGTGCACCGCCGCGATCGGCATCTGCGAGCACGCCATGTACGAGGCGGTCACGCACGCGCACCAGCGGATCCTGTACGGCAAGCCGGTCACGAACTTCCCGCACGTGCGGCGGGAGCTGGCCGACGCGTACGTCCGGTTGGTCGCCATGAAGCTCTTCAGCGACCGCGCCGTGGACTACTTCCGCTCGGCCGGCCCGGACGACCGCCGCTACCTGCTCTTCAACCCGATGACCAAGATGAAGGTCACCACCGAGGGCGAACGGGTCATCGACCTGATGTGGGACGTGATCGCGGCCAAGGGCTTCGAGGCGGACACCTACTTCGACAAGGCGGCGATGGACATCCGCGGCCTGCCGAAGCTCGAGGGCACCGTGCATGTGAATCTGGCGTTGATTCTGAAGTTCATGCCGAACTACCTGCACAATCCCGCCAAGTTCGCGCCGGTCCCGACCCGTGACGACGCGGCCGACGACGAATTCCTGTTCCGGCAGGGGCCGGCCCCGACCGGTTCGCGCACCTGCCGAACGTCGCCCGGTTCCGGCAGCAGGCCGACGCGCTGTGCTCGTTGTCGGTGGCCGCCGAGCAGCATGCGGATCTGGACTTCCTGCTCTCCGTCGGGCAGTTGTTCGCGCTGGTCGTCTACGGCCAGCTGATCCTCGAGCAGGCCGAGCTGACCGGCCTCGACCCGCAGGCGACCGGTCTCGACGCGCGGCAGACCGGTCTCGACCCGCAGCTGCCCGGCCTCGACCCGCGGCTTCTTGATGAGATCTTCGCGGTGCTGGTGCGGGACTTCGCTCAGCACGCGACGGACCTGCACGGCAAGACCGCGACCACCGACGAGCAGGCGGCGTGGGCGCTGGCCCAGGTGCTGCGGCCGGTCGCCGACGAGGCACGGACCGCGGCGGTCTGGGAGCAGGTCCTGGCCCTGGTCGGCGCGTACGAGATGCGTCCCTGAAAAACCGGCTATAAACAGGCATGGCCGTTGACCTGCTCGACGTCGTCCGGGCCGACCGGGCGCCCAGCGACCTCGCCGCCTACTTCGACGAGAGAAGTGAACGGCGGTTCTCCGGGCGACGCTTCGACGCGTTCGCGGACGGTGGGGACCTGCCCGCCGTCCGCGACGTGATCACCCCGGAGGATCTGCTCGCCGTCCAGGCGCTCTCCGCGGTGATTCCCGCCGAGACCATGTTCGAGCTGCTCGACGGCGATCTCGGCCGACGGGTCGGCGCCCTGCTCACCCAGGTGCCGGTCGACCTGGAGCTCGGCACGCGCGACGCGCGCCGACAGGTCGGGAACCAGAGCGCGATCTTCGAGGCCTGGTGTCTGCTGCGGGACCAGCCGGACGTCGGGTTCGTGCGCGCCGGCAAGCTCATCGCGCGCAAGCGGCCACACCTGATCCCCGTCTACGACCGGGTGATCCGCTGCCTCTACGGCCGGCCGCAGCAGGTGCTGTCTCTTATACACCTCAGAGATGTGTATAAGAGATAGAGACAGGGGCCGAGCTGCGCGGGGCGCTCGCCGCCCTGCGGACCCGGGCCGAACTGCCGCCCCGGATCAGCCTGCTGCGGGTGCTCGACGTGGTGCTGTGGATGGGCCACCACGACGAGCACCGCGAGCAGGACTGCCCGGGGTTCGGCTCGGTCTCGCTGGACTGGATGCATGCGGAGGAGGAGTGATCCTCCCGGCTCGGCGCCGCTTCTGCCGGCCGCTCCGGTCGGCCGCTCCGGTCGGCGGACGGTGACCTCCCGGCTGGGTGCCGCTTCCGCCGGCCGCTTCCGTCAGAGGAAGAGTGACCCCTCGTCGGCCTTGCGCAGCAGCAGTTCCGGCGGGGTGAACCGGTCGCCGTAGCGGGCCGCCAGCTCACGTGCCCGGGCGACGAAGCCGGCCGACCCGCCCTCGTACTGGTTGATGTACTGCAGCACGCCGCCGGTCCAGCCCGGATAGCCGATGCCGAGGATGGAACCGACGTTCGCCTCGGCGACCGTGGTGAGCACCCCCTCGTCGAGGCACTTCACCGTCTCGATGGCCTCGATGAACAGCATCCGCTCCTTGAGGTCCTCGAACGGGATGTGAACCGCGGTTCGCGAGAACGCGGCGAGCCCCGGCCACAGCCCGGCGCGCTTGCCGTCGACGTAGTCGTAGAAGCCCGCACCGGTCGAGCGGCCCTTGCGCCCGAACTCGTCGATCATGCGGTCCAGGACCGCGTCCGAGGGGTGCGGCTGCCAGTCCCGCCCGGCTGCCCGGACGGCGTCCCTCGTCTCGTCCCGGATCCTGCGCGGCAGGGTCAGCGTCAGCTCGTCCATCAGCTGCAGCACCGGCGCGGGGTAGCCGGCCTGGCTGCTGGCCTGCTCGATGCTGGCCGGCGGCACCCCCTCGCCGAGCATCGCCATGCCCTCGCCGGTGAACGTGCCGATCACCCGGCTGGTGAAGAAGCCGCGCGAGTCGTTGACCACGATCGGCGTCTTGCGCAGCAGCCGGACCACGGCCAGAGCCCGCCGGACCGCCTCGTCCCCGGTTTTCGAACCGCGGATCACTTCTACGAGGGGCATCCGGTCGACCGGGGAGAAGAAGTGCAGCCCGATGAAGTCGGCCGGGCGGGTCACCCCGTCGGCGAGCAGCGTGATCGGCAGCGTCGACGTGTTCGAGCAGAGCAGGGCATCCGGCGCGATCACCGGCTCGGCCTCGGCGAACACCTTGTGCTTCAGGGCCGGATCCTCGAAGACGGCCTCGATCACCAGGTCGGCGCCGGCCAGGTCGGCCGGGTCGGCGGTCGCGGTGATCCGCTCCGGGTGCCGGGCCCGCGCCGCGCCGCGCCGGGCCGCCTCCTCCGAGACGTCCTTCAGCACGACGTCGAGCCCGGCTCGCGCGCACACGTCGGCGATGCCCGCGCCCATCATCCCCGCGCCGAGCACCGCCACCTTGCGTACCGCCGGGGTCTCGCCGATGTCGCGGGAATCCGCGGCGTTCTTGTCGAAGAAGAACGCCTTGATCATGTTCTTGGCGATCGGCCCGGTGACCAGCTCGACGAAGTAGCGGCTCTCGATGGTGAACGCGGTGTCCACGTCGACCTGCGCGCCCTCGACCGCGGCGGCCAGGATGTTGCGCGGCGCCGGGTAGGGCGCGCCCTTGAGCTGCTTGCGCAGCGTGGCGGGGAACGCCGGGAGCTGGGCGGCCGGGATCCCGCCGGGAATCCGGTACCCCTTGACGTCCCACGGCTGGGCCGCGCCCGGATTCGCGAAGATCCATTCACGTGCCGCGGCCAGCAGCTCCTCCGGGGTGCTCACCAGGCGGTCGATCAGTCCCAGATCGCGAGCGGCCGTCGCGCGGTGGCGCCTGCCCTGCAGGAGGACCTGGGTCAGGGCCGGAATCAGACCCAGGAGCCTGACGGTACGCACGACGCCCCCGCCCGCCGGCAGCAGCCCGAGCGTGACCTCGGGCAGTCCGACCTGCACCGCCGGGTCGTCCAGCGCGACCCGGTGATGGCAGGCCAGCGCGAGTTCGAGGCCACCGCCCAGCGCCGCCCCGTTGATCGCGGCGACCACCGGCCGGCCCAGCTTCTCCAGTCGCCGGAACTGCGCCTTCACCTCGGTGGCCGAGTCGAACGCGGCCCGGCCGCCGTCCGGCCCGATCGCGCCGAGCTTGTCCAGGTCGCCACCGGCGAACCAGGACCTCTTCGCCGACGTGACGATCACGCCGGTGATCGTGTCGCGCTCCTTCTCCAGACGCGTGACGATCTCCGCCATGCTGCGGATGTACGCCTCGTTCATGGTGTTGGCGCCGCGCGCCGGGTCGTCCAGGGTGAGCAGCACGATCCCGTCGGCGTCCTGCTCCCAGCGGATGGTCTCGGACATGCGTGGTGTCTCCCCGTCGGTTAGAGGCGCTCGACGACGGTGGCGATGCCCATGCCGCCGCCGATGCAGAGGGTGGCCAGGCCGTACCGGCCGCCGCGGCGGTCCAGCTCGTCGACCAGGGTGCCGAGGATCATGGCGCCGGTCGCGCCGAGCGGGTGGCCCAGCGCGATCGCGCCACCGTTCACGTTGACGATCTCCGGGTCCACCTTGAGGTCGTCGATGAAGTGCAGGACCGCCGCCGCGAACGCCTCGTTCATCTCGACCAGGTCCAGGTCGTCGACGGTCAGGCCGGCCTTGGCGAGAGCCTTGCGGGCGGCCGGCGCCGGGCCGGTGAGCATGATGGTCGGCTCGGCGCCGCTGACCGCGCCGGCCACGATCCGGGCCCGCGGGGTCAGCCCGGCCCGGGTGCCGGCGAGCTCGGAGCCGACCAGGACCAGGGCCGCGCCGTCGACGATGCCGGACGAGTTGCCGGCCGTGTGCACGTGGTTGATCTTCTCGACCCAGTGGTACTTCTGCAGCGCCACCGCGTCGAACCCGCCCTGGTCGCCGATGCCGGCGAAGGAGGCGGGCAGCTCGGCCAGTCCTTCGGGGGTGGACTCCGGCCGGACGTGCTCGTCGTGGTCCAGGATCAGCAGGCCGTTGCGGTCGTGGACGGGGACGATCGAGTGCTGGAATCGCCCCTCCCGCTGGGCCCGCGCGGCGCGCTGCTGGGAGTGAACGGCGAATCCGTCGACGTCCTCCCGGGAGTATCCGTCGAGGGTGGCGATCAGGTCGGCGCTGATGCCCTGCGGGACGAAGCTCGTCGCCAGCGCGGTCTCCGGATCCTGCGCCCAGGCGCCGCCGTCGGAGCCCATCGGCACCCGGGACATCGACTCCACGCCACCGGCCAGCACCAGGTCCTCCCAGCCGGAACGGACCTTCTGCGCCGCCGTGTTCACCGCCTCCAGGCCGGAGCCGCAGAAGCGGTTGAGCTGCACGCCGGCCACCGTGTGCGGCAGGCCGGCAGCGAGCGCGGCCACCTTCGCGATGTCCGAGCCCTGGTCGCCGAGCGGCGAGACCACGCCGAGCACCACGTCCTCGATGTCCGCCGGATCCAGCCCGGGGTACCGCCGCCGCAGCTCGGCGATCAGGCCGGTGAGCAGCGAGACCGGCTTCACCCCGTGCAGCGATCCGGTCGGCTTGCCCCGCCCGCGAGGGGTACGGACGGCGTCGTACACGTATGCCTCGGTGGCCATCCCGGGCCTCCCATCTCCTCGTGCGGCTGATGCGAATCTCGATTAACTTATTCCTCCGTTTGTGCTTCCTGTCAAGGCTTGAGTTATCCACAGGGGCCGAACTGATGATTCGCTGGGCGGCTAGGGTGAGCGCATGCAGAGCAGTAGTCCACCGGTGTCCCGCAGGCGGCCGAAGGACCGGCGCGAGCGGATCGCCCAGGTCGCGGCCGAGCTTTTCTGCGAGCGCGGTTATCACGGTGTCGGCCTGGAGGAGATCGCCACGGCCGTCGGCATCAGCGCCCCGGCGGTCTACCGCCACTTCGAGAACAAGTACGCGATCCTGGTCGAGGCCACCCGCGGGCTCGCCGGCGCCACGTTGACCGCCACCGAGGGGCCGGCCGATCTGGAGGAGCTGCTGGCCTCGCTGGCCCGGGTCTCGGTCGCGCACCGCCGCACGGCCGGCCTCTACCAGTGGGAGTGGCGCTACCTCACGCCCGAGCACCGCGCCGAGTTCGGCGCCGGCCTGAGCACGCTCTTCGGCCGGCTGGTGGTCCCGCTGCGGGTCGCCCGGCCGGAGCTGACCGGTCCGGCCGCGCAGGCCCTGGCCCGGGCCGCGCTCAGCGTGTTCGGCAGCATTGCCACGCACCGCGCGACGATCACCAAGGGTCGCGCCGAGCTGCTGCTGCACCGGGTGGCCGCCGCGGT
>KL571232.1:8561-12856 GCA_000715855.1 Actinoplanes liguriensis | reverse complement strand
TGTATAAGAGACAGGTGCTGCGCGACGAGCCGCCCACCCCGGCGCCGGTCACGGCGGCCTTCGCCCGGGAGTCGATGATGCGTGCGGGCGCGCGGCGCGAGATCCTGCTGGCCGAGGCGATCCGGCTGTTCCACCAGCACGGCTATCACGCGGTCGGCATGGACGACATCGGCGGCGCGGCGGGCATCACCCCGTCCAGTGTGTATCGCTACTTTCCCGGCAAGGCCGACATCCTCGCCGCCGCGTTCTACCGGGCCTCCGAGCGGGTCGCCGAGGCCACCGACGCCGCGCTGGCCGGGACCAACGTGCCCAGGACGGCGCTGTACCGGATGGCCAACTCGTATGTCGGCCTCACCTTCGAGCGCAGCGACCTGGTCTCTGTCTACCTCGCGGAGAACAACAACCTGCCCGAGGCCGACCGGCACGAGTTGCGCAAGGTCCAGCGGCTGCACGTCGAGGAGTGGGTGCGGTTGCTCGTGGCGGTCCGGCCCGATCTGCACAGCACGGAGGCGCGGGTGCTCGTGCACGCCGCGCAGAATGTGGTGACGGATCTGAGCGGCTGGGTGCGCTTCGATCGCCGTACCGGGATGGATCGGCACCTCGTTCGTCTCATGCTCACCGTCCTGACGGCTTGAAGTTAATCCAGATTCGCATCTTGCTGCCGGGCCGGCATGCTCAAAAGAGCGCGATGATCTCGCCGCTCTTCACAAGAAGTTAATCGCGGTTTACTGTTCCGACATGGACGAAGGTCTCTTCGCGGACACCGCGGTGATCCGCCGGGTCGCCGCCGAGAGTCTCCTCCTCGCCGGTGGTGGCCGGGCCACGCTCCTGCAGATCGCCCACCCGGGTGTGGCGCAGGGCGTGTACGAGCACAGCGACTTCGCCGAGCGTCCGATCGACCGGCTGCGCACCACGTTGAGCTACGTCTACGGCGTGCTCTTCGGCACCCGGGCGGAGGGCGAGGCGATCAGCCGTGCGGTCGCCGCCATGCACCGCCGGGTCATCGGCCCGGGCTATCACGCCGACGACCCCGGCCTGCAGGTCTGGGTCAACGCCACGCTGTTCGACACCGCGGTCGTGCTCTACCAGCGCGTCTTCGGGCCGCTGTCGCCGGCCGAGCTGGACACCTGCTATCGGCAGTACAGCGTCCTCGCGACGTCGATCGGCTGCCCCGAGGGCGCCTGGCCGGCCGACCGGGCGGCGTTCCAGCGGTACTGGGCGCACATGATCGAGACCGTCCCGGTCGGCGAGCCCGCCCGGGAGATCGCGCACGCCCTGCTCTGGCCGCACAACCTGCCGGTCGCGTGGCGACCCGGCATTCCCGTCAACCGGTTCGTCACCATCGGCCTGCTTCCCGGGCCGATCCGCGCCGGGTACGGCTACCCCTGGTCGGCGCGGCAACAGCGGCGGCTCGACCGCGGCCTGTCCGTCACGTCGGTCGTCTACCCCCGCGCGCCGCTCGTCCTGCGGCACGCCCTGAAGGACTACTACCTGCGAGATCTTCGACGTCGTCTTGCTCGAAGGAGGCAACCCCGATGGACTCCTCCCTCGCCCGGCGGTGCGCCGACACCGCCCGTGGGCTGACCGTTCCCGCTCTGCTGCACCGCAACGCCACCGAGTACGGCGACCGGCCGGCGCTCAGCACCCTGGGCGTCCCGGGCACGCTGACCTGGCGCGAACTGCGCGACCGGGTCGCCGCGATGTCCCGTGGCCTGGCCGCCCTCGGGCTCGGCGCCGGCGACCGCATGCTGATCATGATGTCCAGCCGGCCCGAGCACTGGCTGGCCGATCTGGCCGCCGTGCACCTGGGCGCCGTCCCGTCCACCGTCTACGCCACGCTCGCCCCCTCCCAGCTGACCTATGTGGCCGGGCACAGCGGGGCGAAGATCCTCGTGCTCGAAGGTGAGGCCGAGCTCGCCCGCTGGTCCGAGGCGCTGGCCGTGCTGCCGGGGATCGAGCACGTGATCGTGCTCGACGGCGGGCTCACCGGGGATCGGCTGGTCCGCTTCGACGAGGTGGCCGCCCACCCGGCCGATCCCGAGACGTTCGAGAAGGGGTGGCGGGCGATCCGGCCCGAGCAGCCGGTCACCCTGCTCTACACGTCCGGGACCACCGGCGACCCCAAAGGCGTGGTGCTCACCCATCAGAACGTGATCTACCAGTCCGTCGTACTGGAAGCGACAGTGGACACCCCGGATCACGCCCCGTCCCTGGCCTACCTGCCGCTCGCGCACATCGCGGAACGGATGCTCGGCGTCTACAACGCGATCTACCGCGCCGGGCACGTCACCATCTGCCCGGACCCGGCGCAGCTGCTCGCCGGTCTGGTCACGGTCCGGCCGGTCTCCTTCTTCGGGGTGCCGCGGATCTGGGAGAAAATGGTCGCCGGCATCCAGGCACAGCTCGCCGGCGCCGACCCGGCCGTCCGCAACGCCGTGGAGACCGCGCGGGAGGTGGCGCTGCAGGCGTACATGCTGCGCGGCGCCGAACAGCCGGTGCCGCCCGAGCTGCGAACCCGGCTCGACCTCGTCGACACCCGGGTGCTGCGCCCGCTGCGAGCCAAGCTCGGTCTGGACAACGTCGTCTGGCCGGGCAGCGGGGCGGCGCCGATCCCGGTCGAGGTCCTGCTCTACCTCGCCGGGATCGGCATCGACGTGCTGGAGGTCTGGGGGATGACCGAGACCACCGGCACCGCCACGATCAACACCCCTGATCACTTCCGGACCGGGACGGTGGGCCGGGCCAACCCGGGCATGGAGCTGAAGCTCGCCGAGGACGGGGAGATCCTGGTCCGCGGGCCGCTCGTCTGCGCCGGATATCTGCAGCCCGACGGCAGCGTCGCGCCGGTCACCGACGTGGACGGGTGGCTGGCCACCGGGGACGTCGGCACGCTCGACGCGGACGGCTTCCTGACCATCACCGACCGGAAGAAAGAACTGATCATCAGCTCCGGCGGGAAGAACATCGCGCCGGCGCAGATCGAGAACCTGCTCCGGGCACATCCGCTGATCGCGCAGGCGGTCGCGATCGGGGACCGGCGGCCCTACGTCACCGCCCTGATCGTCCTCGACGAGGAGACCGCGCCGATCTGGGCCGCGCGGCGGGGCATCGCGGACACCTCGCTCGACTCGCTGGCGGCGAACCCGGCGCTGCTCGCCGAGATCACCACCGCGGTGGCCGCCGCCAACAACCGGTTGTCCCGGCCCGAGCAGGTGAAACGCTTCCACGTACTGCCGAACGGGTGGACGCCGGAGAGCGGGGAGCTGACGCCGACGCTGAAGCTGCGGCGGCGGATCGTGCAGGACCGCTATGCCGGCGCGATCGACGACCTCTACACCGACTCGGCGGTGACCGGTCGATCCGGATAAAAACGATTCGGTGGTACGTCGTGAGCCGCGACCCGGTCACCGGGTCGCGGCCGTCCACCGCGCCGCGTCCTCCGGCGTGCGCGGGCTCCCCGTCGCCCGTCTTCCGGCCGGCAAGCCGCGCCGCACCCCGGAAGGGTTTGCGTGTGGCGGGCAGGATGGGCCGGTGATCAATGATCGGATCCGGGTCGGCGCGGTCGCGGTGGCGCTGGGTTTGCTGCTCGGCGGCTGCGCGCAACCGGGGAGCAACGGGACCGTCGAGGCGGGTGACGGCGTCTCCAACACTGTCGGACGGGCCAGTTCGTCGCCCAGCGTGGCGGTCGCCCCGGTTCCCACCGAGACGGCGGTGACCTGCCCGCCGGAAGGCGTCCGGGTGGCCACCGGGACGGGCGACGCGGCGGCGGGCCTGCGGGTCCTCGGCATCACGCTCACCAACTGCGGCAAGGGGACCTACAAGATCGACGGCTATCCCGTGGTCAGGTCACTCGACGAGGACCGTGCGGACCTCGACGTGAAAGTCCTGAAGGGCGTCGCGGAGATCACCGGCCCCAATCCGAAGTGGGACGCGCCGCCGAAGCCTCTCACGTTGAAGCCCGGCCAGCAGGCCACCACCGTCGTGGCCTGGCGCAACACCTACGACAACCTCGAGCACGGGCCGGTCACCGTGAAGTTCCTGGAGATCGCCCCGCTGGCCGGCCGTCCGGCCCAGGTGATCGCCCCCGACGGTGGCCTCGACCTGGGCAGCACAGGCCGGATCGGCGTCACCGCCTGGCTCCTCGACCCGAGTTTCTAGACCTGCCCGGGTCCTCGGAGGAGGGCGGCCCGATGGGCGGCCGTCCAGCGATGCGCGGCGCGGATGTCGTCGATGACGCCGGAGGTGCGGAGGCTCTGCATGGCGGTGTCGCCGGCGTCGGCTGCCGTGGCGATGCC
>KL571232.1:3883-8351 GCA_000715855.1 Actinoplanes liguriensis | reverse complement strand
GGGTGGCGTCGATGGCGGCGTTCAGCACGCCGCACGGTGTCGCCGACGCGGGCGACCGCGTTGACGAACCCGCCCGGCAGTTCCTCCATCTCAGAGGAACTTTCGCACGACGCGGCGGGCGGCCCGGGCGGTGGCCTCGGGAAAGGGCGAGCCGGCGCCGTGGTGGCGGGCCGGAAGGGGCATCGGGGCCCCGCCGGTGGAGCCGCCCGCATAGGCCTCGGCGAGCCGGGCCGCGACCGCCTCCCGGCCGTAGCGGTCGTTCAGCGTGTCCCGCGCGCCGGCCAGGTCCAGCGAAGTGAATCGCGCTTTCAATCTCCGGTACGCCGCGACGATCACCGCGGGGTCGGTGGTCGGCTCGAAGACCGCGCCCGCGGCGTCGTGCAGGCCGGCCAGGGTCTCGGCCGGCCCCTCGCTCAGCGCGACGAGGACCGGGGTGCCGGTGGCCAGCGCCTCGACGACGGTCACGCCGAACGTCTCCCGCCGGCTGGCGTGGGTCAGCACATCGTGCTCGTGCAGCAGCGCCGACACCTCGTCCGGTTCGACCGGCGCGCGCCGCGTGATCCGGCCGGTCAGGCCGGCGGCCGCGATCCGGGCGTCGACCTCCGCGGCGAGCGGCCCACCGCCGACCAGCGTCAGCGTGGTGGCCGGGTCCTCGGCCGCGACCTGCGTGAACGCATCGATCAGGGTCAGCACGCCCTTGTGCTCCATCAGGCGGCCCAGGTACAGCCACCGGTTCGGGGCCTCGGGCGGCGCGGGGCGGATCGTGAACGCGTCGAAGTCGATCACGTTCGGGACCACGTGCAGCTTGGTGGCGTGACCGGGGAAGTAGCCGGCGACCTGCGCGCGGAGGCTCTCGCTGACACAGAGCAGCGCGTCGGCGCGGTCCAGCATCGCGGCGTACCGGCGCCGGGCGCCCGGCTGGGCGAACACCTTGGTCAGGAACGTGGAGTGCTCGGTCACCACGACCCGGGCGTCCGGGCGGGCGAGCCGGGCGGCGACGACGCCACCCATGATGCCGGTGTGCGCGTGCACGACCGGGGCCTCGATGCGGCCGGTGGGCAGGGCCGCTTTCAGAGCGGCGGTCTGCTCATCGCCGTACGCCAGATAATCTCCCCCGGCGGGGGTGGGAACCGCGACCCTGGTGATCTCGGCCGCCGGCTCGTCGAAGACGACCGCATTGCCGGAGCGAACCGCCTGGCGCTCCGCGGCGACGCCGACCAGCTGGCCACGGAGGCGGCCCGGCGGGTAGAACCAACTCTGGGTGTGCAGCACGGAGACCCGCGCGAAGCGGTCGCGGACCGCGGCGGTCGACGAGCGGACGAACGCGCCCGCGAACGGGTCGTCGGGCGACGGGTACCAGGGGGTGACGATCGCGAGGTCGGCGGGAGCGGGCTGCCGGTCCGGCTCGGGCGCCGGCTCGAGGCGGACGTCGAGGCCGTAGACCGCGGCGAGCGCCTCGGCGTCACCCGCGTAGGTGAGGTCCGCCTTCGCGGCCAGGCGCCGGGCGTCGGCGCGGGACTCCACCGGGCGGATCTCGACGGACTTCACGACGGACACGGTGTCCCAGACCGGATCGTTGATCCGGACGAGGGTGACGGCGTGGCCCTCGGCGGCGAGCCGGGCGGTGTGGGCGGCGGCCGCGCGGAGACGACGCGTTCCGAGCACCAGGTACGTGATGTTCATTTCTGGCGGCACGCTATTCATCCGGGGAGGCGAGAAGGTGAACAGGTCATGTCCAGCGGTTGCACAAGCGCCCGTGTTGATCTTCCAGGGCCGGGGTGACCGTACACTCGCGCCATCATGAAGGTTGTCATGCTCGTCGACAACGGCGTGCACGGCGATTCGCGGGTCCAGAAGACCGCGCGGTCGGCGGCCGAAGCCGGTTGGAACGTAACCCTGCTGGGCTGCTCGCCCGACGCTACCGAGCACCATTGGCGGATAGGTGATGCCGAGGTGCGCCTGCTGCCGATGGGCGGCGGTGGCGCGGGCGGCGGTGGCGCCGGCCTGAAACGCAAGCTGGTCGAGCGTGGTGGGCTGCCTCTCGCGCTGGCCCGCAAGGCGCGCCGGCCGGTCGAGCGCGCGCAGGTCCGCTACTGGCTCGGCAGGGAGGGCGACCGCGCCTGGCGGCGGCTCGAGCCCGGGCTGTGGAACTACGAGCGAGCGTTCGGCAAGGTCATCGACGAGTTGATGCCGGATCTGATTCACGCGCACGACTTCCGGATGCTGGGCGTGGGCGCGCGGGCCAAGCAGCGTGCCGCCGAGGCGGGGCGGGACGTCAAGCTGGTCTGGGACGCGCACGAGTTCCTGCCGGGCGCACGGCCGCGGCGCGACAACGCCCGCTGGCTGCCGGCGCATCTGGCCTACGAGCGCGAATACGTGCCGTACGCGGATGCGGTCGTCACCGTCTCGGACGCGCTCGCCGATCTGCTGCAGCAGGAGCACGGACTCGCCCGGAAGCCGGGCGTGGTGCTGAACGCGCCGGCCCGATCCGCCGACGAGGGCGTCCCCGACCTGCGCGAGCTCTGCGGGGTCGGGCCGGACACGCCGCTGCTGGTGTACAGCGGCTCGTCGAGCCCGCAGCGCGGCCTGGACACGATCGTGGAGGCGTTGCCGTCGCTGCCGGGCGTGCACCTGGCGCTCGTGGTGCAGGACCCGTCGGCGCCGCACATCACCGCGTTGACCGAGGCCGGCGACGAGCGGGTGCACGCCGTGCCCTACGTGCCGGCCGAGCAGGTCTTCCGGTTCCTCGCGCCGGCCGACGTCGGGGTGATCCCGATCCACCACTGGCCGAACCACGAGATCGCCCTGATCACGAAGTTCTTCGAGTACTCGCACGCGCGGCTCCCGATCGTGGTGAGCGACGTGCGCGCGATGGCCGAGGCGGTCCGCGCCACCGGGCAGGGCGAGGTCTTCCGCGCCCGGGACGCGGCCGATCTGGCCCGGGCGGTTCGCGCTATTCTCGCTGACCCGAAGCGTTACCGGGCGGTCTATGACGGGCCGGACAGCCCGTTGCCCGGCTGGACGTGGGAAGCGCAGGCGGACCGCCTGAACCACCTCTATCAGGAGCTAGTCGGATCATGAACAGCCCCGACGTCACCGTGGTGGTGGCGGTCTACAACACCATGCCGTACCTGACCGAGTGCCTGAGCTCGCTGGTCCGGCAGACCATCGGGGCGGACCGGATGCAGATCGTCGCGGTCGACGACGGCTCCACCGACCGCAGCGGCGCCGAGCTGGACCGTTTCGCGCGCCGCCACCCCGGGATGTTCACCGTCATTCACCAGGAGAACTCCGGTGGCCCGGCGGGTCCGTTCAACCGTGGCATCGAGGCGGCGACCGGCCGCTACGTGTTCTTCATCGGCGCCGACGACCTGCTCGGCCCGGAAGCGCTGGAGCGCCTGGTCGCGGCGGCCGACGAGCACGGGTCGGACGTGGTGCTGGGTCGCGTGGTCGGTGTCAACAGCCGCCACATCTATCAGGACATCTACCAGCGAAGTGAACCTGATCTCGACCTGTTCGACTCGCCGCTGCCGCGGTCCCTGGCGAACACCAAGCTGTTCCGCCGCGAGCTGCTGGAGCAGCACGCGATCCGCTATCCGGAGGACATGCGGATCGGCAGCGACCTGCCGTTCACCCTCGCGGCGTGCTTCCACGCCCGGAAGATCTCGGTGCTCGCCGATTACGACTACTATTTCGCGGTACGGCGGTTCAGCGCCACCAACATCACGTATCTCAGCCGCCACGGCCTGCGCATCGAGACCGTCGACAAGATCGTCACGTTCGTGGCGAACCTGATCGAGGCCGGTCCCCGTCGCGACGCGATCATGGTGCACCGGTTCGACCACGAGGTCGCCCGCCTGCTCGAGGACGACGTGCTGCGCCTCGACCGCCCGACCCAGGAGCAGCTGCACGCCACGGTGGGGCGGTTGGCCGAGGCGTACCTGACGGACTGGATCGCCGAGCGGCTCGGCCCGGAGACCCGGATCCGGCTCGCGGTGGCCCGCCACGGCCAGCTGGACGACCTGCTCGCGGTGATCCGGCAGGACGCCGAGGCAGGTGTCCCGCCGACCGTGGAGCGGGACGGCCGCCGCTACGCCGCCTACCCGGGTTTCGGCACGCTGCCCGACGAGTGCTTCGACGTGACCGACGTCCCGGACTGGGCCGCCAAGCTGGACGCGACGTCGTTCACCTGGGCCGACGACCACCTGGTGATCACCGCGACCGGCGGCCGGCCGCAGAGCGTGAGCGCCGAGGAGATCCCCGCCTCGGTCACCGTCCGGGAGTCCGACGTGCTGATCCGGCTGGACGTGGCCGAGGTGCTGGCCCGCAGCGGGGACTCCGGCCAGCGGCGGGCGGTCTCGGCTCAGCCGGGCCCGTTCGACCCGGCGCACGCGCTCGGCGCGCAGACCGCGACCGGTGCGGCGGGTGCGGCGGCGGTCCGCGCGGCCCGCGCCCGGATGCCACGGCA
>KL571232.1:3182-3693 GCA_000715855.1 Actinoplanes liguriensis | reverse complement strand
TCCGGCGGCGGGGCGGCCGTCTCTTCGCGATCGCCCCGACCGTCGACGAGTCCGGCCGCCTGATGATCTCGGTGGTGCCGCTCACCGCTCGGCGGGTGCTGTCCCGGTTGCCGCGCCCGTCGAGGCTGAAGCGGGCCGCCGGCTGAGAACCGCGTCCCGCAGCCGGTGCCGCAGGCTCGGCGGCAGCGCCCAGATCTGCAGGTAGGTCAGATAGTCGAGGGCGCCGGGGCGGCCGTGCTCACGGGCCTCGGCGAGCACCTCGCGGAACACGGCGAAGCTGCGGGTGGTCGCCGCCATCGAGCTGAGCACGCTCATCGCGAACGCGGCGTACGCCCGCGGGGTAAACAGCGGCCGGCTCTCCCGCAGCCACGCGAGCTGCTCACGCCACGGCATCTCGTGGCTGATCCGCTCCCGGTCCTCGTCCTGGTGCCACAGGACGAGCGCCTCCGGGACGAACGTCAGCTCCACGTCGTCGTGCCGGGTCGCCCGCAGCGTCCAGTCCAGCTCCTGC
>KL571232.1:1648-2947 GCA_000715855.1 Actinoplanes liguriensis | reverse complement strand
GGCGGCGCAGGCCGACGGTGAACGGCACCCGGCGGAACAGCTCGGTCGGCGCGAGGATCGTCGACGTCTGGATGAAGCCGTCGCCGTAGAACAGGCCGCGGCGCACGGTCAGGTACTCACTGATCGGCTCGCCGGGCTCGGGCAGCCGGCGCGGCATGATCGAGTCGGCGCGCGGGGTGCGGTTGATCAGCCGGCTGGCGATGATCGGGGTGGCCGTTCGCGTCCCGGTGGCGGCGCGCAACTGCACGGCCAGCTTCTCCGGCAGCCATTCGTCGTCGTCGTCGAGATACGCCGTCCACCTGCCGGTGGCCCGCTGGGCGCCGACGTTGCGGGCGTTCGGCGCGCCACCCCGCTCGGTCAGCACCACCACGCGGACCCGTTCGTCGCCGAGCGCGTCGAGCGCCTCGGTGGTGGCATCATCCGGCCCGTCGACCACCACGATGACCTCGAGCGAGGCGTGCGTCTGGGTGAGCACGCTGCGGACCGCCCGGGTCACGAGATCGGGACGGAAACGGGTGGGAATCACTACGCTGACGTCCGGTTCGGCCCCCATTACGGGCACGTTAAGGGTCGGGTGCAACGTGGAGGTGAATCGTGAGTGGTGTGTGGACCAACATCCGTCACCTCCCGGGGCCGGTCGCGGCGCGGATCGCCGGGAGCGGTCCGGTCGCCTCCGCCCAGGTGGCGGCGGGTGACACCGGCGCCGCGCGGCCGGTGTCCGGGCACTACCCGACCGTTGGATAGGCCCCGGCGGAGATCGTTCCGGGCACCCGGGAATCACCCTGACGATGGACGCTCGCCGGTCCTCAGGAGCGGCGCAGATGCTCCGCTGGGAAATCCGCCGCCGGGGCGGCGGGGCCGAGATCAGAAGGCCGATAGCCCTCCGGGTAGCCGGGATACGTGCGGTTTCCGGTGGAGATCCCCAGAATTGAGGTACGGCGTGGCGGGAAGAATCGCAGCGCGAACGCCCGTGCGCGCAACCCGAGCTCACCCGCCGCCCCGACCCAGCGCGGCGCCGGTGTGAAGCCGAACGCGCGCAGCATCGGCTCGTCCAGCATGCCGCGCACGCCCAGCCGCACGGCCGGTCGCAGGAACGCCGGGAACCAGGCGGCGAACAGTCCGACGGTGTACTCGCCGACCTTCTGATTCGTCTCGGTGAAGACGAAGTGCCGCTCCTCGTAGTCCCGCTTGAACCGGGCGAACTCGTCGTAGCCGGTGGGGATCATGTGAATCCCCATGCGTTTGCCGACCTCGCGGTAGTCTGTCTCTTATACACATCTCTGAGCGGGCTGGCAAGGC
>KL571232.1:0-1448 GCA_000715855.1 Actinoplanes liguriensis | reverse complement strand
CCCCCAGCCGAACCGGGTGAGCCAGTCGATCGGGTCGTAGATGAACGTGGACAGCACGTAGAGCATGTCGTCGTTGCTGATCGCGAACCGTCCGTGCGCCCGGTTGACGACCTTGAGCGCCTCCCGGCCGCGCGGCGAGTCGTAGCCGTGCGCGGCGATCTCGGCCATCAGCAGCGAGGTGTCGTCGTACCGCTTCTGCGGCCGCTCCCGGAACTCGCCGGTCGCCGCCAGCAGCTTCGAGATGCTGGGCACGCAGTACGTCCGGAACAGCGCGAACTCCAGCGCCCGGGTGTAGTCCCAGGGGAACTCCCGGCCCGCGGACAATTGGTAGATCTCCAGGTGATCGCGTTCCGGGTCGAGACCCGCGATCCGGTCCCGCAGCTCGTAACGTCGGCGCGGCATCAGTCGATCATCTCCTTCACCTGTTCCAGGAGGCGGACCGGATCTCCGCCGATCGGGGTCACGTTCAGCACGGTCACGCCGGCCTCGCGGAACGCGGCGACCCGCTCCCGTACATACGACTCCGGGCCGATCGAGTTCATGCGCGCCGTCCCGGGCCGCGGCGGTGTCCGTGCCTCATGTGGATCGCCGGCACGGGTCAGCGCCGTGCCCAACCGCATCATCGTGCTCCTGACGTTGATAGCGTTGCCGCATGCGGCCGCAACTGTCCGACGAGGTGGCCGCGGCGCTGCGCGGCCGGATCATGTCCGGTGAGCTGCGCCCCGGCGCGCGGATCCGGCTGGAGGAGGTCGCCGCTCAGCTCGGCGTCAGCATCACCCCGGTCCGGGAGGCGCTGCTGACCCTGCGCGGCGAGGACATGGTCGAGCTGGAGCCGCGCAAGGGGTATGTCGTCGCCCCGCTGTCCGAGCAGGACGTGATCGATCTGTTCCGGCTCCAGGGGGACATCGCGGGGGAGCTCGCCGCGCGACTCGCCGAACGGATCACCGGGGTGCAGCGGGACGAGCTGGCGCTGGCCGATCGGGCGCTGCAGCGGGCCGCCCGATCGCGGCGGGTCGATGAGATCGAGCAGTTGGAGTACTCGTTCCACCGGACCATCAACGTGATGGCCGATGCCCGGAAGCTGAGCTGGTTCCTGCATGTGGCGACCCGCTACACGCCGGCCCGGTTCTACGCCGCCGACGCGGGGTGGCGGGACGCCATGCGAGCCGATCATGAGGCGCTGCTGGCCGCTTTCGCCGCGAAGGATCCGGCGGCCGCCCGCGCATCGATGACCCGTCACTTCACCGACGGCGCCGACCTGCTCGTCAAACACCTCCGCGACCTCGGCATCTGGACCTGACCGCCCCGCTCCACCCCGAAAACCCAGCGGCGCGCCGAACCAGGCCCGAGCCGGTCCCGGAAGCCGGCGGCGCGCCCGCGGCCCGGCGAGGACCGAACCCGTCGCGGAAGCCGGCGCCGTGGCGCGGCGCGGCCGTAACCGTCGCGGA
>KL571231.1:34030-34358 GCA_000715855.1 Actinoplanes liguriensis | reverse complement strand
CCCGCCATTCCCGTTTCGTCAAATCCGCGTTTCGCAACCCGAATTCAACCAACCAGAAACTGCAAGCAGCACCCACTCACGAGCACGCGACACTAGGCCACGCGATCTTGAAAGGATTTCCGTCAGGACGGCCGATCCGAGCCCCTCACAGGCCTCGTTCGCTCGCCCGTCTCCCTGGCGGCTCGGAAAACATTACCTGCCCATCCCCGCAACCACAAACCGGGGTCGCCGCGACGCCCGTCACACCCCCAAAAGGGGTAACGCCACCCCGGACCCCGCCCACATCGGAGGGCACCTCCTGCAGAAACACTCACCCAGCGCCGCGGCG
>KL571231.1:31166-33760 GCA_000715855.1 Actinoplanes liguriensis | reverse complement strand
CGGGCCGCGCCTCCGGCAGCGGTTACCCAAGCCGAACCACCAGCCGGTGCGGGACGCCTACCTCGATAGCCCCACCAGGAAGCCCGCCCGGCCGGCGCGGAAACGCGCGGCAGTAACGGTCCGCCAACCCCGGCTCGGGCGGGACGCGCGGAGCAGTACCACCACAGGACCACCCAGGTTGGCCAAAACGCGCGGAGCAGGAGCACCACCACAAGGCCCACCCGGTTGGCCGGAACGCGCGGAGTAAGAGCACCGACACAGGGCCCACTCAGTTGGCCGGGACGCGGGCCAGGAACACCACCACAGGGCCCACGGTTGGCCGGGACACATGGAGTAAGAGCACCGCTACAGGGCCACCCAGTTGGATAGGACACGTGGAGCAGTAACGGCACCACGACCCACCCACCCTGGGGGAGGAACCGCTGCTCAGTATCGCTGGAAACGGCAAGATCGTGCTGGCGGCCTGTGGACAACCCGCCACTGTGGATAACGCCTGGCCGGGTCGGCGAACGTGCTTCGATGGGGGCTCAGGTGCGGTGGGCAACCAGCGCAAGACGTACGCGATTGGGGCTGTTGGTCTTGGTCATCAACGCCGTGATGTGGGTCTTCACCGTGGTGATGCCGATGTGCAGGCGGTCGGCGATCTCGGTGTTCGTGAGGCCTTCCGCTACCAGGTCGAGCACTTCGCGTTCTCTGCCGGTCAGGCCGTCCACGCGGGTGGGCTGCTCCGGGCGGGCGTCTACCGCGCGGCGGACCAGGCGCCGCAGCACCTCCTGGCTGAACGGGCTGTCTCCGGCCGCGGCCTGGCGGATGCCGTTGAGCAGCTCGATCGGGGGTGCGTCCTTCAGCAGGAAACCGCAGGCGCCGGCCTGGAGAGCGGGGTAAAGATGTTCGTCGTCGCCGAAGGTGGTCAGGACCAGCACTCGGGTGGCCGGGCGTTCGGCCGTGATGCGGCTGGTGGCGGTGATGCCGTCGACGCCGGGCATGCGCAGGTCCATCACTACGACGTCGGGCACGAGTTGGGCGGCAAGGGTGACCGCGGCCCGCCCGTCGCCGGCTTCGCCGACCACCTCCATGCCGTCCTCGGCGTCGAGGAGCATGCGCAGGCCGGCGCGGATCAGTTGCTGGTCGTCGACCAGAAGCACCCTGATCATCGGCTCTCCTCCGATATCGGGAGCGGCAACGAGGCGGGCAGCACCGTGGCGACGCGCCAGCCCGGTCCGTGCGGGCCGGCGGTGAGTGAGCCGCCGAGCACTTCGACGCGCTCCCGCATCCCGGTGAGGCCGTGGCCGCCACCGGGGACCGGGCGCGAGCCGGATGCCCGAGACGGCCCGGATGCCGGGCGCGAACCAAAAGCCGGGCGCGAACCGGATGCCGGGACCGTGCCGAAAGCGGGGCGCGAACCGGATGCCGGAACCGGGCCGGATGCCGTGGCCGAGCCGAAAGCGGGGCGCGAACCCAATGCCGACTCCGAGCTGACGGCCGAGGCCGAGCCGGATGCCGACTCCGAGCTGACGGCCGAGGCCAAGCCGGATGCTGAGGACGAGCCAGCGGCCGGAGCCAAGCTGGGCGCTGAGGACGAGGCGGCGGCCGGGGCCGAGCTGGGCGCTGAGGTCGAGGCGGCGGCCGGGGACGGGCCGGACGGCGGGCGCGCGCCGGGGGACGAGGCCGGGCCGGGTGCTGGGGGCTGCGACGTGGATGCAGGGAAGTGGCCGCCGTCGTCGGTCACGGACCAGTGCAGGTCGGTGCCCTCCATCGCGACGTGCAGGGAGGCGCGGGCTTCCGGGCCGGCGTGCTTGGCCACGTTCGTCAGGCCCTCCTGGGTCAGGCGCAGCAGGGCGAGTCCCCGGACCGCGTCCAGCGTGATGATCGCCGGGTCGAGGTCGGCCTCGACGATCACGCCGGCGCGGCGGGCCGTTTCGACCGCGCCGTCGAGTGCGGCCGGCAGCGCGGTCGGGTCGATGGCGGTGAGGGCGGCGTCACCGCGTACGCGATCGGGGTCTCGCAGGACGTCGACCAGTCGGCGGAGGTCGGCCAGGGCCGCCGTTCCGGTCCGGTGGACGTCGTCGAAGACGTCGGCGACGCGCGGGTCGACGTCGGGCAGGACGTGCTGGGCGACGCCGACCCGCAGCACCATCGAGGCGACGTGGTGCGCGACCACGTCGTGAAGTTCGCGGGCGATGGCGCTGCGTTCGTCCGCGCGTGCCGCCCGCTGTTCGGAGAGCGTCTGCTGTTCGGCGCGCAGGCCCAGCTCCCGGGTGGTACGCACGACCAGGCCGAGCAGGGTCGGCAGTCCGAGATTGATCGCCAGGCCGACCAGCGACGGCATGATCTGGCCGGCCTGCTGCGGCAGGTCGCACACCACGTAGGCGACGGTGACCAGGCTGATCCCGGCGACGAGGTAGCGGGCGCGGGGCGCCCAGAGGGCGAGCTCGCCGATCGCCCAGGCGGTGCCGACCTGGTTGATCGTCGCGTCGTCGAGCTGGACCATGGCGACGGCGAACAGCGCGGTCTGTGCCAGCAGGTTGATCGGCTGGCGACGGTGCAGGAGCAGGGCGGAGGCGAACGCCAGCCCCGCCAGCAGCCATTGCAGC
>KL571231.1:29223-30924 GCA_000715855.1 Actinoplanes liguriensis | reverse complement strand
GGGTGTCCGGTGTGGTTGATGACGAGCAGGTAGGCCAGTCCGCTGCAGTCGAGCAGCACCATCCGCGGAAGGGTGTCCCGCGCATCCAGGAACGTGGCCATGGCGCTCAGCGTAGGACCTGCTCATCCCGAGCGGGTGACCCCGTGAGCGTCCGGGCGGCCAGGTAGGCGCCGAGTCCGAGCGGCCCGAGCAGGATGGTCAGCACCAGGATCGGCGCGAGGATCAGGTGCGGCATGCCGCGTTCGCGGGCGTCGAGCCAGGCCCATCGCCCGGCGAACAGGTCGAAGGCGAGCATGTGGGCCCAGGCGGCCGCCGCGCCGTCCGCGGTGCCGAGGAGCTCGCGGATCCCGCCGAGGGCCGGGTTGGCGACGGCGGGCAGGACTTCGCCGAACGCCGGGATCACCAGCAGCGCATAGATCAGCACGATCGGCAGCACGATCAGCGGCGAGGCGATGATCCGGCGTGTCCAGGACCAGCCGGGGAGCAGGATCATCAGCGCCCAGAACGGCGCGGCCAGCAGGAACGTCAGCGAGAACAGTGCGCCCGTCATGCCGTCACCATCTCGGGCTTGCGGGCGCGGGACAAGACCAGACCGATTCCGGTCAGGGTCGCGACGGCCAGGGTGGCGAATGCGGCGAGGGTGACGCCGTCCGGCTCCAGCAGCGGTTGCGCGCGCAGCGCCTGCCAGGTCAGCAGGGGCACCAGCGCGGCGTACCCGAGGCCGGAGACGAGGACGAGCCGCGCGCGGGTCACCCGGTCGAGGCGGGTCCAGCGGCCCAGGGCGTACGCCAGGAGCGGCAACGCCTGCAGGGCGTGCAGTCCCACGAAGTGCCCGATCCGCAGGTCTCCGCCGGTGGTGCTCCACCCGGTGAGCGGCATCCCGGGCCCGCCGTCCGCGACGCCGACGCTGTGCGCGCCGATCGTCCCTTCGAGGTTTTTCTGGGAGGTCATGGTGAACGCGGCGGCCATGCCGAGAAGGGAGACGAGAAGACCGAGGCGGATCGCGTACGCGGTGGGCCGGTCCGGGATCCGCTGGATCAGCGCGACGATCGCGATCACCAGCTGGGCGAGGAACAGGATCATGATGGAGGCGCCCATGATCGTCCAGAGGGTCGCGTTCAGCGGCGTGCTCTCGTTGTAGTGGCTGGTGGTGCCGCGGATCACCTGGGTCACGATGACCGTCATCTCGGCGACCAGCATGCCGACGATGACGACGCCGGCCCATTCGGCGACCCGGCTGCGCCTGGGCAGGACGGAGAGCAGCCAGGACAGCGCCCAGCCGTAGGCGACGAACGAGACGGCGAACTTGAACGGCTTGAGCCAGATCGGCACCCCGGTCAGGATGCGCGGGTCGGCGAACAGGCCGATCCCGGTGATCACCACGAGAACGACGGATGCCCAGGTCAGCACGATCAGCGGACGGTGCCTTCGAGGCGGCTGCAGGACTTCGACGATTGTCATGTCGTCAGACTCGTGTCCGGCGGCGCCCGAATCGCCCGCCCTCGGGCCGCACCTGCGGCCACCCGGCCGGTCGCGTCTCCTACCGGGGTAGGAGACGTCACCCGTAGGGACGACGCGATACTGGCGCGGTGCACCCCGCCTCCCCCGGTCTGACCGACTTCCCCGCCGACGACGATGGACGCCGCAGCAGCGCGGCACTGGGCCGCGCGGTGGTCGCCGACGCGCTGCGCCCGATAGACT
>KL571231.1:27701-28979 GCA_000715855.1 Actinoplanes liguriensis | reverse complement strand
CCCCGGCCGCCGCCGCGGCGGCCGAGCGCGAGACCGACTGGCGGCGCAACTATCCGCGGCATTTCCGGGCGCTCGTGGAGGCCGGGTTGAGCGCTGACGGCGCGGCCGGCTACGAGATCGCCGAGGCCGGCCTGCTCTCGCTGCACGCCCGGATGCGGTATGTGCGCGAGGACGGCGAGTTCACCCTGGCCCAGGCGCTGCTGGCGGAGCCGGAACGGCCGTACGAGACGATCGAGGTGCTCGGGTCGGCGAAGCCGGACCGGGAGCTGGACCTGCTGGACCGTCTGGACGCCTGGGTGGCGGCCGGCACGGTCGAGCCGTCGGTCGCCGAGGCGGTCCGCGAGGTGGCCGCGAACCCGGACTGGCTGGACCTGAGCGATCTGAAGTTCGCGCTGCTCGGTGCGGGCGCCGAGATGGGCCCGCTGAAGTGGCTGCTGGGCTGGGGCGCGACCGTGCTGGCGGTGGACCTGCCCCGGCCGGAGCTGTGGGAGCGGATCGCCGGGGTGGCTGAGGCGTCGGCCGGCCGGGTGCTCGCCCCGCTGGCCGGGGACGGCACCCCGGGCGCCGATCTGGGGGCCGAGTTCCCGCAGGTGGCGAGCTGGTTGCTGGGCTTCGACGGGCAGCTGGTGCTGGGCAACTACGGGTATGCGCCGGGCCAGGCCTATCCGAAGCTGGCGTCGGCGGTCGACGCGCTGGCCGTGCACATGCGGCAGCAGCGGCCGGACACCGCGCTCGCGGTGCTGGCCACCCCGACCGACGTCTACGCGGTGCCGGGCGACGCGGTCGAGGAGTCCCGGGCCCGGTTCGCGGCTCGGGGCCTGCGGGCGAAGGTCACCGCGCCGTTGTCCGGCGGGCAGCTGCTACGGCCGAACTATCCGGCCGCGACGGCACCCGGGATCAACGACAGCGTGGTGCCGCAGCAGGGGCCGAACTACGCGCTGGCCAAGCGGATCCACCGGTGGCGGGCGACGCTCGCGCGCCGGGACGGGGTGGTGAGCTTCGCGGTGGCGCCGCCGTCACGTACCCGGTCGGTGTTGAGCAATCGCCTGCTGAAGGCGGCCTATGCCGGGGCGCACCTGTTCGACGGACCGCGGACGCGGCGGCGTGGCGGGACGAGACGATCGCGGCGGCGCACGGCGGGTTGTGGCGAACGGCCTATCTCCCGCGTACGGCATTGCCGCTCGCCGCCGTGCGCGGTTTTCTGTGACGAACCACGGCAGCACACCGGTAACACGACGTGGTCAGGGTGTGTCCTGCCGATCACCCAGGGCTGCGGCG
>KL571231.1:25333-27414 GCA_000715855.1 Actinoplanes liguriensis | reverse complement strand
ACCTGGACCTCGCCTCGCACTTGGGTGATCGGCAGGACACACCCTAGGCTCGATGAATGAGAACGGCCGGACTGGTGCTCGCCGCCGGGGCGGGACGTCGTTTCGGCATGGCCAAGGCGCTCGTTCCGTACCGTAATCGGCTTTTGGTGGAAAACGCGGCCGAGACTCTCCGGAATGCCGGCGCCGAGCGGAGTCTGGTGGTTCTCGGCGCTCGCGCCGAGGAGGTGCTGGCCGCGGCGGAGGAGCTTCCGGAAACGGTGGTGAATCCGGATTGGGCGAGCGGGATGGGTTCGTCGCTGCGCGCCGGGCTGACCTTTCTCTCGGCCGACGAGTCGCTGGGCGCGGTCGTGGTGCTGCTGGTCGACATGCCCGGGGTGACAACCGAGGCGGTCCGCCGGGTCGCCGCGCACGCCGCCCCGGATGCCCTGGTCATGGGTGGTTATCAGGGGCGGCGCGGGCACCCGGTGCTGCTCGGCCGCGAGCATTGGGCGGGTGCCGCCGCGAGTGCGACGGGTGATCGGGGCGCGCGGGATTATCTGCGCGCGCACGAGGTACTGGTGATCGAGGTCGGTGACGTCGCCGACGACACCGACCTGGACCGCCCGGAGGATCTCGATGCGTGACGTGCTCCCTGACCTGCTGCGATGGTGGTCGGCGGGTGAGCCGGCCGGGCTGGCGATCGTGACCGGTACGTGGTCTGTCTCTTATACACAGCGTCGAGGCCGCGGTCTACGACCTGTGCCTGGAGGTGGCCGAGACCGGTTTGTCCAGGTCGGTGAGTTTCGGCGTGACCGACGATCTGGCGCTGGGGGTCGGGCTGCCCTGCGGTGGCACGATCGATCTCACGGTCGGGCAGGTCGATCAGGCAACTTTTCCGGACTTACCGGGTTTGGTGGAAGCCATCGAGGCCGGGCAGCCGGTCGGTCTATCCATGGACAAAAACAGATATTTCCTCACGTCGGCCGGCCGCGGGACACTGGCAACCTTCCTCCCGCCGCCCCGGATGCTGGTCTTCGGGGCGACCGACCACGCCGCCGCGGTCGCCCGGATCGGCGGCTTCCTCGGCTACCGGGTCACCGTCTGTGATGCCCGCCCGGTCTTCGCCACCGCCCGCCGCTTCCCCGGCGCCGACGAGGTGGTCGTCGACTGGCCGCACCGCTACCTGGCCGCGGAGGCCGGCGCCGGCCGGCTCGACGACCGCTCGGTCGTCTGCGTGCTCACCCACGACACCAAGTTCGACGTGCCGACGCTCGAGCTCGCGCTGCGGCTGGAGATCGGCTACGTCGGCGCGATGGGCTCCCGGCGCACCCACGACGAGCGGCTGGACCGGCTGCGCGAGGCCGGGCTGACCGAGCCCGAGCTGAGCCGGCTCTCCTCGCCGATCGGCCTGGACCTGGGCGGGCGCAGCCCGGAGGAGACCGCGGTCAGCATCGCCGCGGAGATCGTCGCGCTGCGGCACGGCGGCTCCGGCGGGCGTCTGACGGCGAGCGCCGGGCCGGTCCACAAAAATATTGCGACCGCGAGCAACCTTCCCGGGGCCTTCGAACACTGAGGGGGTGAAAGTTCCCCCATCCCCCGGAAGGTCGAACGTGTTCACAAATCTGAGGAAGCGCTGGCGGGCCGGCCTCGTGACGATCACCGCCCTCGGGCTCGGGCTCGGCGCGATCGTCTACACCCAGGGCGCCTCGGCGGCGACCTGGCCGACCGCCACCGGCACGACCAGTCTCACCGCCACGAAGGCGGTCTCCGGCACCTTCGACGGCGGCCTGAAGCGGTTCGTCGGCAGCGGCGCTCTCGGGACCGACTCGCAGGACGAGGACCAGGACCCGCTGTTCGAGCTGGCCGACGGCGCCACGCTGAAGAACGTGATCCTCGGTGACCCGGCCGCGGACGGCGTCCACTGCAAGGGCTCCTGCACGCTGACGAACGTGTGGTGGGAGAACGTCGGCGAGGACGCGGCCACCTTCAAGGGCGGCACGTCGGCGGTCTACACGGTGAGCGGCGGCGGAGCCAAGGGCGCCGACGACAAGGTCTTCCAGCACAACGGCGGCGGCACGCTGACCATCAAGAACTTCCAGGTC
>KL571231.1:13573-25105 GCA_000715855.1 Actinoplanes liguriensis | reverse complement strand
CGGCGGCACGCTGACGATCAAGAACTTCGCGGTCGACGACTTCGGCAAGCTCTACCGCTCGTGCGGCAACTGCAAGACGCAGTACAAGCGCAACGTCGTGCTGAGCAACATCACCGCGACGTACCCGGGCAAGTCGCTGGTCGGCATCAACAGCAACTACGGCGACACCGCGACGCTGTCGAACATCACGATCGTGAACGACACCAAGAAGAAGCTGGCCGTCTGCATCACGTTCAAGGGCAACAACACCGGCGCGGAGCCGACCACCCTGAAGACGTTCACCGGCGCCACCGGCGGGGACGGCGTGAACTGCAAGTTCACCACGGCCAACGTCACCTACAAGTAACCCGGCTACAGGTGATCCGCCAGCTCGCGCAGTGAGCCGATGCGGTGCGGTTCGCCGACCGGCCCGATCCCCAGCCGGTCCAGGTGAACCGCCCGCAACCCGGCCTCACGGGCGGCGAGCACATCCAGATCGTGCCTGTCCCCAAGGCTGAGGACCTCCCCGGTCCTCAGTCCCCAGCGGGCAACTGCCCCGCGGAACGCGCCCGGATCGGGCTTGGCCATCCCCAGATCATCGGGAGTCCACACGGGCCCCAGATCGGCCAAGCCCATCCGGGCGAGTTTTCCCCGCTGCTGCGTGGCGGACCCATTGGTCAGAACGGCGATCCTCAGCCCTTTCCCGGCGACCATTTCCAGCGCCTCGGGCACGTCGTCATAGGCGTGATAGGCCTTCTCGTACTCGACGAGATAACCGGCGAAAATCCGATCAAGAGCTTCTTTCCCGTACGCGAGACCGAAGTCCCGCAATCGACGGCGACGCTGCTCCGAATAATCGATCTCGCGGCGGCGCCACGCGGCCAGATGCGTCTCCGCGACCTGGTGCCAGCGGGCGATCGTCTCCTGATCGGCCACCATGCCGATCGTCGGCAGCCAGGCCGTCAGCGCCGTGGTGACCGACGAGTCGTGATCGCCGAGCGTGCCGTCCAGATCGAAGAGAACACCGGTCAGCGTCACGTCACCCTCGCTCGTAGTCTTCGCAGCATTCGTGCGTCGCCGAAACCTACCGCCCGGGCGGCGGACTCGATCGTCGAGCCGTGGCCGATGAGATATTCGGCGCGCTCGACCCGCAGGGTCTGCTGGTAACGCAGCGGGGTGTGCCCGGTGGCGGCGGCGAAGAGCCTGGTCAGGGTGCGTTCACTGACGCCGGCCGCGGCCGCCAGGTCGGCCAGCAGCAGGGGCTCGGCGAACGACGCGTCGATCCGGTCCTGCACGCGGTGGACCACGTCGGACAGGTGCGCGCGGTGCCGCAGCATCGCGCTGGCCTGCCGCTCGTCGCCGTTACGCCGGGCGTAGACGACCATCTCGCGGGCGACCTGGGCGGCCACCGCGGGGCCGTGCCGGAGCGCGACCAGGTGCAACGCCAGGTCGATGCCGCTGGCGATGCCGGCCGACGTGACGACCCGGTCGTCCGAGACGTAGAGGACGTCGCGGATCACGGCGGCTTTCGGGAACGTACGCGCAAGAATGTCCTGTAGATCGTGGTGGGTGGTGCATCGCCGGCCGTCGAGCAGCCCGGCCCGGCCCAGAGCGTCGGCGCCCGCGCAGACACTGGCGACGGTCCCGCCGGCCGCGTGGTGCTCGCCGATCCGGCGCAGCGTCCCACCGTGGAAGTAGCCGTATCCGCTGCGCCAGCCCGGGACGACGACCAGGTCGTCCGGGGTCAGCGCGGGCCACTCCAGGTCGGCGTGCAGGGCAACGCCCTGCCAGGTGGGGACGCTCGCGGACTCGCCGACGTAGTGCAGCGTGTAACCGGGCGCGGTGGAGAAGACCTGGGCCGGGCCGGCCAGGTCGAGCAGGTGGACCTGCGGGGTGAGCACGAAGACCACCTGACTCACGATCCGGTCACCCCTTCTCGACCTCGGCGGTCGTCCTGATCGTCGCGAAGCGGCCGGCCAGCGCGTACTCCGTCCGGGCCACGATGTCCTCGGACGCGAGCGTACGCGGATCGGCCAGCAACTCCGCCACGCTCCGGTCCTCCGGCGCCGCCCAGTGCGGGATCGGGAACGTGCCGGTGGCGTCCGTCACGTAGGTGACCTCGTAGCCCAGGTCGGAGGCGACCCGGGCGGTGGTCTCGACGCACTGCTCGGTGCGCAGGCCACAGACGGTGATCTTGCTCGTCTTGTTGATGACGAGCCGATGATGCAGGTCAGTGGTGGTGAACGCGTTGTGCACGAACTTGATCAGGGTCGGCTCGCCGCCGGCCGGCGCCAGCTCGTCCATCAGCCGGACGTGGCCGTTCGCCGGGTCGAAGGTCCCGCCGCTGCCGGGCTCCGAGTGCAGCACCCAGATGACCTGGTGGCCGGCGTTGCGGGCGTGGTCCACCAGGCGCTGGACGTTCGGGATCAGGTCGGGGTTGTTCAGGGTCTGCCAGAGCGGGCGGGCCCGGAACGACTCCTGCACGTCGATGACGATCAAGGCTTCAGTCATGCTTCCATCCCACTCCCGGCGCGAGCGCGGGGACAGGCATCATCCGGCCCGGCGCCGGACCGATCTGGTCACCGCGCGGGCGTGGGCCCGCACGATCAGCGGCTCGGCGTCCGGGCCGGGGTTGACGATCGAGCCCCAGCCCTGGACGGCGTAGACCGGATGCGGGAACCACCGGCCCGGCCGCGCGAAGTCGATCTCTGCCTGGTGGGTGGTGAACTCCTCCGGGCCGTACCCGAAAAGCTCGCGGAAAGCGACCCGGCCGAGCTCGACGTTGAGCCGGAACCGGCCCGGACGGTCCAGATCGGAGCGCTCGTCGAAGCCCGGCACGTTCCGCACGACGATGGTGGCGAACGGGCGCATCCGCGCCTCGCGCTCCTCACCGGTGAAGAAGAACCGGTCACCCCAGCTCAACTCGGGGGCGCCGGTGCCCGGGCCGGCGATCACCTGGACGACGTCCGGAAGGCGGAGGACGGACTCGGCGAGGGCGTCGATCGGGTCGGCGTGGCGCTCGGTCATGACCTCTACCGTATCGTTGAATGACCCTGTGAAGGTTCAGCCACGAACTGCCTGGACGGAAATGCCCAAGCCTCAAACCTATCGCCCGGTGGATCTGGCCCGGCGGCACGGCCTCTCGGCGCAGGCGATCCGCAACTACGAGAGCGACGGGGTCATCCCGCCCGCGCAGCGCACCCCGAGTGGATACCGCGCCTACGGCGAACGGCACATGGCCGCGGTCACCGCGTTCCTCGCGCTCGTCGCCGCGTACGGGCACGGCCCCGCCTCGGCGATCATGCGAGCGGTCCTCGACGGTGAGCTCGACAACGCGTTCGCCACGATCGACGCCGGTCACGCCGCGCTGATCCGGGACCGCGAGACCCTCGCCGCGGTCGAGGCCACCGCCGGGCTGCTGACCCGTCCCGCTCCCACGGCGTCAGCCGAGCGCCCCCTGCCGGTCGGCGCGCTCGCCCACCGGCTCGGTGTCACCCCGGCCACCCTGCGCAAATGGGAGCAGGCCGGGATCCTCGTGCCGGCCCGTGCCCGGGTCAGCCAGCAGCGCCTCTACTCCGCCGACGACATCCGGGACGCCGACCTGGCCCATCTGCTCCGCCGCGGCGGGTACGGTCTCGCGCACATCGCGACGGTGCTGCGCCAAGTACGTTCCGCGGGCGGGGCCGAACCGCTGGCCGCCTCGCTGGCCGCATGGCGGGCCCGGCTGACCGCCCGGGGCGGGGCGATGCTCACCGCGGCGGCCCGGCTCTCCGACTTCCTGCGGACATAGAGCCGCCCCGCCCGTGGGGGTCCGGGCGGGGCGGCGGGCATCAACCGCGGATCAGCGCGGGTAATCCCGGTAACTGCTGGTGTAGTAGTCGCCGACCTGCTCGCGGTACGCGGCCGTCTCGAACGTCTCCTTGTCGTACTCCGGAGACGACTTGATCTGGTCCTTCGTCCGGTCCACATAGACCTTGCGGTCGTTGCGGTCGACGTTCTGCACCGTGCCGGCCGGCAGCAGCACCTTGCGGCCGAAGATCCACGGCCCGGTGTCCACCACCAGATAGGAGCTTCCGACGTCGTAGCTGGCCTGGTCGATCGAACCGATGTGACCATCGGTCGCCTCGACCTTGTAGCCAACCAGATCCTCGCCGATTCGCCCGGCCTCGTCGACCACATCGGCGTCGGCCGGCTCGTAGCCGCCGGAGACGCTCGACGGATCCCGCCAGGACCACGGAGTGAACGGCGTAGGTTGCATCACGGCCTCCTCGAAATCGATGAAATTGCCGCTCCTCTTTGGCTACCCGCTCGTTCGCGGTCCAATCACAAGTGGCACGAACCCGGTCCCGGCTGGCCCTCCGAACAACCGTGAGCACCAGCCCACCCGCTGCCGGCTGGCCTCCACCGTGGTTTTCAGGGGCCCATAACAACCGTGAGAGCCAGCCCGCCCGCCGCCGGCCGCCCGGCTGGCGCTCACGGTCGCCATGAACGCCAGAAACAACCCTGAGCGCCAGCCCGCCTACCGGCGGCGGACCGGCTTGGGGTCAGCGGTTGATGTCGGCTCCGGTCAGGGCGGTCAACTCCGACCGGGTGGGAGCTCCGTCGCAATCGCCGGGCACGGTCACGGCGAACGCGCCCGCCGCGATCGCCGTCCGGAGACGCTGCGCCGCGGGCGCCCCGGCCAGCCGATCCGCGAGGTAGCCGGCCACAAAGGCGTCCCCGGCGCCGACCGGGTCGATCGCTGTCACCGGGAGTGCCGGCACCGAGTGCCGGACCCCGTCGATCAGGGCGGTGCACCCCCGCGCGCCGTCTTTCAGGATCACCTCGGACGGCCCGAGCGCGGCCAGGCCGTCGAGCGGGTCGGCGTCGTCGACGAAGATGGCCGCCTCGTCCGGCCCGGCGAAGATCACGTCGGCGAGTGCGGCCAGGTCGCGCAGGACCGGCGCGGCGTCGAAACGGGACCACAGCTTGCCCCGGAAGTTCACGTCGAAGGAGACCGGGACCCCCGCGGCCCGGGCGGCTTCCATGGCGGCGAAGACGGTGGCCCGGGCGGTGTCGCTCAGCGCCGGCGTGATCCCGGTGACGTGCAGGACGCCGGCCGACTCCACCTCGGGCAACGGCAGGTCGGCCGGGGTCAGCCGGGACCCGGCGCTGCCCGCGCGGTGGTAGTCCGCGTGGATGAACTGCGCGGACCGCCGGTAGCGGATCATCAAGCCGGTGGGTGCGGTGTCGGGGACGGCCAGAACACGTACCCCCGAAGCTCTCAATCGGCCGGTGATGAGCGACCCGGCGGAATCGGGACCGAGCCGGCCGAGCCAGGCGGCGGAGCCGCCGAGGCGAGCGACACCGACCGCGACGTTGGTCTCGGCGCCGCCCACCGCCAGCGTGAACCCGCGGGCGTGCTCGATCGGCCCGATCCCGTCCGCGACGAAGATCCCCATGGCTTCGCCGAGCGTGAAGAGGCCCCCGGTCATGAGCGGGCGTATGTCACGGCGTCGACCGCGCGCTTGGCGCGGGCGGACAGTGCGGTCAGGCTGCCGCCGCTCGCCGCGTCGCCGACCAGCGGGCCGCCGAGCCCGACCGCCGCGGCGCCCGCGTCGAGCCAGTCGGCGATGTCGTCGAGGGCGATGCCGCCCGTCGGCAGGATCCGGACCTGGGGCAGAGGACCGCGGAGATCTTTCAGGTACGCCGGTTTGAGTCCCCCGGCGGGGAAGAGCTTGACCAGCGGCGCGCCGGCCCGGTACGCCGAGTAGACCTCGGTAGGCGTGTACGCCCCCGGGTAGCACGGCACGGTCTGCCCGGCGAGGGTGTCCAGCACCGGCGACACCAGGAACGACGCGCCCGCGTCCACGGCCGCCTTCGCGTCGTCGGCGGTGAGGATGGTGCCGGCGCCGATGACCGTGCCGGACGGGAGTCGACGGCGCAGCCCGGAGATCGCTTCCAGGGCGCCGGCCGAGGTCAGGGTGACCTCGATGGCGGTGATGCCGGCGGCGACCAGCACGTCGGCGACCGCGGAGAAGCCACCGGCGGACGGGGCACGGAGGATGGCGACGATGCCGCTCTCGACGATGGCGGCGGATACGGGATCAAGCGAGTCGGTCACGACTTCGATCCTGCCCGATGTCCCGCCGAGAGGCCAGGGGAAAGCGCATTCCCGCTGGTCGTCATGCCGGTTCGCGAGCCGTCTCGCGGAACCGGCCGCTGGTCTTCACCGCCGCTCGGGATCCGGCTGGCTCACTTCGGCCTTCCGCGGGAGCCGGCGCACCTTGCCGTTCGACGTGTGCGCCTGCGCCGCCGGCGGCGTCTCCTCGATGCCCAGCTCCTCGCGGACCGCGGCCTCGAACTGCTGCATGACCAGCGGCACCTGGGCGAGCAGCTCCCGGAAGTGGGTCTCCGGCCGGACCCCGCTCACGGCGGCCGGGTTCATCTGCCCGTGCAGCCGTTCGAGCTGCAGGTGCACGGCGAGGGCGGCGCTGCGGACCGGCCCGGAGGCGAGCAGCCGCACCGGCATCAGCGCCGGGCCGATCTCGTCGACGTAGGTGAGCAGCGTCGGCGGATTCTCCCCCGCCTCGAAGGTCGCCCGCAGCCGCACGGTGGAACGCTCGAAGGCTGCCAGCAGAGTGACATAGGCCTCCTTCCGTTCCTCATACCACCGGCGGGTGCGCCGCCGGCGGCTCAGCAGGTCGTTGTCACGAGCGGCGACGTAGCGCACCGCAGCGGCGCCGGCCAGGGCGAACACGGCGGCGACCAGGGGCAGCCCCCACCACGGGATCTGAGACACCCGCCTACCGTAGCGAGCCCCCGCCGGGCGGTCTGTCAGCCACACCCCTCCGCCGGCGGTTCATACCGGACGATCGATCCAGACGCCAATGCCGTCGAGGAAGCGCGCCAGCCCGAACTCGAACAGAACATCAAGATCAAATTCGAAGTCGGGCGTACGGAGGAACAGCTCCTCGTACGTCGGCGCCGCCTGCACCGCGAGCAGCCGCTGGAACGCCGCCCCCTGGGTCTCCATCCACTCGTCGCCGGTCAGGCCGGTGTCCCGCATCGCCTCGGACTCCGGCTGGATCGCCTGGGCGACCCCACGGATGAAGCTGAAGAGCAGCACCTGCGCGAGCATCCGATCGGGTGCGGCGAGCCCGGTCCGGCCCAGTGCCCCCATGGTCCACTCCCCGAGCCGCATCGCGTTCGGCGAGAGCTGCGGCCGGGTCAGCGACATCGTCGGGCCCAGCCACGGGTGCCGCCGGAACAGCTCCCACAAGGCGCGGCCGCACTGCTCCAGGTCGGCCCGCCACTCGCCGGACCAGCGCGGCGCGACCCGCAGCTCGCCGAGCGCCGCGTCGATCATCGCCACCTCCAGCTCCTCCCGGCCGGCCACGTGCCGGTAGAGCGACATCGTGGCCACCTGGAGGGACGCGGCGATCCGGCGCATCGACAACTCGGCCATGCCGTGCTCGTCGGCGACGGCGATCGCGGCCGCCACGATCCGCTGCGGGCTCAGGTCGGTGTCGCGGCGCGCGGCCGGACCGGCAACCACGGTGCCGACGCCCGGGCGGGCCACGGTCAGGCCCTCGTCACGTAGGACGGCGTGGGCCCGCGTGGCGGTCGCGATGGCGACACCCCACTCCCGGGTGATCGCCCGCGCGGACGGGATCCGCTCGCCCGGACGCAGCTCACCGGCCTCGATCCGGCGCTTGAGCTCGGCCACGATCTTCGTGTACGCCGTCTCGGCCACCTAGTACACCCGCCTCTCCGTACTAGAGCGGTTAGCCCTGGTCAGGGCCGTTCGTCTACCGTCCCTAGTACATCGATATACAGAGTACGCGGAGGAGCGGGGAGATGCGGGTACTGATTTCCGGGAGCAGCATCGCCGGGCCGGCTTGTGCGTTCTGGCTGCACCGGGCCGGCGCCGAGGTGACCGTGGTGGAGAAGGCCCGGCAGCCGCGGCCGGGCGGGCACGCCGTGGACGTCCGGGGCGCGGCGCGGCCGATCGTCGAGTGGATGGGGATCCGCGAGGCGATCCGGGCCCGGCAGGTCGACGAGCGCGGCCTGATGATGGTGGACGGGCGGAACCGGCCGCTGGGGAAGCTGGCCGCGGACGCGTTCGGCGGCGAGGCGATGGTGGCCGAGATCGAGATCGCCCGCGGTGACCTCGCCGAGGTGCTGCGGAACGCGACGGAGGGCTTCACCGAGTACCGGTACGGCGATCACCTCACCGCGCTGACCCAGGATGCGCGGGGCGTCGACGTCACGTTCGCGAGCGGCACGAGGGAGCGCTACGACCTGGTGATCGGCGCCGACGGCGTGCACTCCGGCGTCCGGTCGCTGGCCTTCGGCCCGGACTCGGACTTCATCCGCTACCTGGGCGTCTACTCGGCGTACTTCACCGTGACCGATCCGGGCGACATGGACAACTGGTACCTGATGTACAACGAGCCGGGCCGGGTCGCCGGGCTGCGGCCGGAGCGCGGCGGCACCGCCAAGGCCCAGTTCGCGTTCCGGGAGCCCGAGGCCCGTTTCGAGCGGCTGACCCGGGACGAGGAGAAGCGGCTGGTCACCGAGCGGATGACTGGCGGCGGGTGGAAGATCCCGGAGTTGCTGGCGCAGATGCCGGACGCCCCGGACTTCTTCTTCGACTCGCTCAGCCAGGTGCACGTCAAGCGCTGGTGGCGGGGCCGGGTCGCGCTGGTCGGCGACGCCGGCTACTGCGGGTCGCCGCTGGCCGGGCTGGGCACCAGCATGAGCCTGGTCGGCGCGTACGTCCTGGCCGGCGAGCTGAGCCGGGCCGGTGACCCGGAGCGGGCCTTCGCCGCCTACCAGGAGACGATGGCCGACTACGTCGCCGCCGGGCTGGAGCTGCCGCCGGGCGGGGCGAAGGGCCTGGTCCCGAAGAGCCGGCTGATGATCCGGCTGCGCGGGAAGTCCCTGTCGATGATGACCGCGTGGCCGATGCGCGGCCTCGTGGCCAAGCAGGCCGGCAAGGCGGACGCGATCACCTTGCGGGACTACGGCCTGCGCACCGACCGGACTCAGCTGAGGTAGGCCAGGCCGTCGACGATCACGTTCGGCCGCCCGGGCGTGCCCTCCGGCTCGACGGTGACCGTGCGGGTGGCGGTGTCCGGCCAGGACTTGCTGAACACCAGGCGGCGGTACTGCGGCTCGTCGGCGCGGAGATCGACGTACCCCATCGGCTCGCCGTCGACCGAGACCTTGACCCGGCCGGCGGTCGACGAGCGGGCCGCGACCAGGCCGACCGAGCGGCCGGTCACGGTCCAGCTCAGCCGGGCCGTGCCGGACCCGGCGGAGAGCGCCACGTCGCCGAGGTGGTTCCGGTCCGCGACCGACCGCCAGGTTCCGGTCCGCGTCGCCTCGCTCTCCGGCAGCAGATGGGGCGTACGGCTCACCGACGCCTCCCGCAGGTTCCCGGCGTGGTCCGCGACACCGACTGTCCAGGTGCTCTCGGACCCGATCGGCGCGGTCCCGGTCAGGCTGCTGACCGTCGCGCCGAGCACGGCCGCGCCGGCGCCGGTCACCGTGGACGAGCGCACCCCGGCCGGGTCGGTCGCGGACCAGTCGAGCCGGACCGGGGCGGTGGTCCCGACCGTGCCCGCGGTCAGGTAGGCCTGCGGCAGCGAGGTGAACGCCGGCGGCTCGGTGTCGACGACCACCTTGGCGACGGTGGTGGCGGTCCGCCCGGAGAGGTGCCGCGCCCGGATCGCGACGGTGTGCAGGCCGGGGCTCAGCCGCATCGCTCCGGCCCGCATCCAGCCGGCCCGGGACAGGGTGAGCTTGCCGTCCACGTACACGTCGAATCGGTTGATCATCCGGCTCGGTGTGGTCAGGTCCCAGAGCGCGGTGATCGAGCCCCGCGTCCAGTACGTCCGTCCCCAGGCCTGCGCGCCGCTCAGCTTCGCCAGCCGCAGCCCGGCCGGAGCGCCGCCCGCGAGCCGGCGGATCGACGTGAGCTGGCCGTAGAGCGCGCTGCCCGGGCATTCGGTGAGCCCGGCGTCGCGGTGCCCGGAGATCCGGTTCAGCAGCACCCGGCGGCCGACCGCGAACTTCGGGCCGCCGCCGGAGGTCAGCGCCACCCGGCTGTACGGCGCGTTCCCGGCCGCACCCAGCTTGTACGCCGCGAGCTGCGCCACCGACAGCCGGGCCGCCGCGCTGATCGGGGTGGACCGGAAGTCACCGATCACCGCGACCGCGCTCGCGTTGGTGTTGAAGCCCAGCGTGTGCGCGCCGAGCACGTTCCGGTCCACGCCGCCGCGGCGCCCCTCGAAGATCGTGCCGCACTTGTCGACCAGGAAGTTGTAGCCGATGTCGTTCCAGCCCTTGCTCTTCACCTGGTACGCCTCGATCCCGCGCACCACGCTCGTCGAGGTCCGGCAGCTGTAGCCGTTGCCGGTCGCGGTGTGGTGCACGAAGAAGACCTGGACCGGCCCGGTGTAGGTAGGCGCCTCCCGGACGATCTTCTCGTTCGCGCCCCACGCGGCCCGGGTCAGCAGCCGTGGCACCGGCCGGGCCGGGATCTCCACGCCGCCGGCCCGGCGCGGGCGCTGCATCGCGGCCGGGACCATGCCGGCGCGCGGCTCGCCCACCACGTCCGGGTTGATCAGGTCGACCCGCATCCCGGCGGGCAGCGGCCGCGTCCCGTCCGCGGTGACCACCCGGGCCTGCACGCCGTTCGACGGGCCGACCCAGAGCGGGTCGCTGGCGCCGCGGGTGGGCCCGCCGTCCGCGCCACCGGACTCGTCGGGCGCGTCGGTCTCCAGCGTCTGCCACGTCCCCCAGTGCCGGGCGCCGACCGGGCGGGTCCGCACCTGGATCGTCCCGTCCGCCACCGCGTGCGGATCGTCCCAGGTCACGCCGACCAGGCTGAACCGCCGGGTGTCGCGTTCCGGCACCTCGGCGGCGACCCCGCCGGTGTCCGTGCCGGTGGTCTCGGCGACGAGCCGCATCGCGCTCGTGAACGCGTACGTCTGCAGCATCGGGTCCGGCCCGGGCGACCGGGACAGCCCGCCGGCGACGGCCAGGGCGATCAGCGGAGTGGCGGCGACGAGCGCGGTGACAAGGCGTTTGCGGCGCATACGAGAGCTCCCCGGCCACCGGAGGAAGGGGCTGATTTCAGGATCGAACCGGCGACCATCTGACACCTTGCCGGGGACTCGAGTGGCGCGTGGGGCTTTCTGTGAAAAAAGCTCTACTTATCCGCGTATCGCCTGCTCGACCAGACCGGTGATCGTCCAGTCCGCGATCTTCGTGAAGTCGAGCGGCTCGGCGCCGCCCTCGGTCAGGGCGGCCCGCAGGTACGGGAAGTCGCCGCCGGCCACGGCCGCACCCACCTCCGCGGCCGCCTCCTCGCTGGGGACGCCGGCGAGCTCGCTCGTCACGTACGACGCGACGAAGCCGGTGAACAGCCCGAGCAGCGTCATCTTCGTGACCGCGGGCAGGCCGACCGGCGCGAGCGCGTGCAGCCCGTGCTCCAGGAAGCCGAGCAGGTTGCGCCCGGTCAGGCGGCGGCCGGCCAGCACGTACGGCAGCCACGGGTGGGCC
>KL571231.1:12783-13323 GCA_000715855.1 Actinoplanes liguriensis | reverse complement strand
GACCGCGGGCGGGACCGGCTCGCCGGCCACCCGGTCGACCATCAGATCGATCAGGTGGTCGCGGTCCGGCACGTACGTGTAGAGCGACATCGCGCCCGCGCCGATCTCCGTCGCGATCCGGCGCATGGTCACCGCATCGAGTCCCTCGGCGTCGGCCACCGTGACCGCGGCCGTCAGGACCTGGTCACGCGAATAGGCCGGTGGTCGCCCTCGCGGCATCGACGTTCCTCCTGCTAGTATTTTCGGTACAACGTACGGGAAAGGGGTTTGGTTCAGATGCGCGAACTTCCCTGGCTCCTCCGGATGATGCGACGACGGACCCGCAAGGGCCCCGCCGCACGGTACGACGTCCGCTGGGAGCCGGCCGTCCCGGTGCCCGGCGCCGACGACACCACCCTCCTCACCGACCACTACGCCCCGGTCACCACCGAGCCGTGCCCGACGATCCTGATCCGCGCGCCGTACATCCGTGGCGGCTTCCCGTGGAACTGGCTGTTCGGCGTCCTCTTCGCCGAGCAGGGCTACCACGTGCTGATGCAG
>KL571231.1:11869-12580 GCA_000715855.1 Actinoplanes liguriensis | reverse complement strand
GTGTATAAGAGACAGGCCGCGGCACCGGCGGCTCGACCGGCGAGTTCTCCCCCTGGACCAACGAGGCGCGCGACGGCCAGGCCGCCGTCGAGTGGATCCGCAAGCAGGAGTTCTTCACCGGCGACCTGTTCACCGTCGGCGGCAGCTACATGGCCTACTCGCAGCTCGCTCTGGCGCACGCCCCGCCTCCGGAGTGGCGCGCCGCGGTCATGCAGATCGCGGTCGTCGACCCCTACCGGTTCTACTGGGCCGGCGGCCAGTTCGCCCTCGAACGTGCCCTGGTCGGCGGTGTCGCCATGTATCCGCAGGCCAACTCGTTCGGGGCGAACCTGCGTGCGGTCATGAAGATGCAGCTGCGCCTGCGCGGGATGCTGCGGCGCGTGCCCCTGATCGACGCCTACCCGTCGCTCTTCGACGGCCGCCGGCCCGCGATCGAGGAGGCGATGACGAGCCCGTCCGCCGGTGACCCGTTCTGGGCGGGCACCGACACCGGCCCGGCCGGCGCCACGCTGCCGATCCCGGTCAGCCTCTCCACCGGCTGGCACGACCTCGGCACCGACCAGGTCATCGAGCTGTACCAGGCACGGCGGGCCGCGGGCCTTCCGACCGACCTGCTGATCGGCCCGTGGACGCACACCAACGGCTACGAGCGGGACTGGGAGTCGTTCATGACGCAGGCGCTGCGGCGACTGCTGTCTCTTATACACATCT
>KL571231.1:10596-11639 GCA_000715855.1 Actinoplanes liguriensis | reverse complement strand
CTTCCACCTGGGCCCCGATTCCCTCACCGAGATCCCGGGTCAGGGTTCGAGCACTTTCCGGTACGACCCCGAGGACCCGACCCCGTCGATCGGCGGCGCGCTGCAGTCGCCGACGCAGGGCACCCGGGACATGGCGAAGCTGGAGCGCCGGGCGGACGTGCTGGTCTTCACCTCGCCACCGCTCACGGGGGCGGTGGAGGTGATGGGCCCGATGCACGCGTCGTTCGACGTCACGACCAGCGCGGCGAGCGGTGACCTGTTCGCCCGGCTCTGCGACGTCGACCCGTCCGGAAAGTCGATCAACATCGGTGACGGCCTGACCCGGATCGCGACGGACGGGCCGACCGTGGTCGCGATGGGCTCGACGGCCCACCGGTTCCGGGCCGGTCACCGGATCCGGCTGCTGGTGGCGGGTGGGGCGTACCCGCGCTGGATGCGCAACTACGGCACCGGCGAGCCGATCGCGACGGCCACCCGGATGGTGCCGGCCGTGACGACCGTGCGGCACACGTCCGTACTGGAGATCTCCGTGGTTTAAGCCCGTGAAGCCGTGGGGTAATGCGTCGCCGCCCCATCCCCACGGCTTCGAGGAGTTTCCATGTCCACTCAGGGCGTTCTCTATGTCATCGCGTTCATCCTGCTCGTTCTCGCGGCGCTGCCGATCCCGAGTCGCGGCTTCAGCCTGGCCCTGTTCGGGGCGGCGTTCGCGCTGCTCGCCTACTCCTGGCCGGTCCTCACCGCCTGACATCCCGCTCACCCTTCCCGGACTGGCTCTGACTGTGGTTATCGCACCCGCATAACCACAGTCAGAGCCAGCCGGGGGGCTAGAGGGTTCGCTTGTAGACGACGGCCTGCCACGGGGCCAGGGTCAGCGAGCCGGAGGACGCGCCCGGCAGGTTGGTCAGGAGCAGCTCCGCGCCGGACCAGCCGGCCGCGTCGTCGATCTCAGCCGGCACGGTCTCGCCGGTGAAGTTGCCGATCACCAGCAGCTCGGTGTCCCCGAGGCGGCGGGTGAACGCGTAGAGCCGCTCGTCGTGCGGCAG
>KL571231.1:6555-10344 GCA_000715855.1 Actinoplanes liguriensis | reverse complement strand
ACGTGCCGCAGCTCGATCAGCTGCCGGTAGTAGTGGAAGACCGAGTCGGGGTCCTTGCGCTGATCCGCCGCGTTGATCGAAGGGTAGTTCGGGTTGACCGCCAGCCACGGCGTGCCCGTGGTGAACCCGGCATTCGCCGAGGAATCCCACTGCATCGGCGTACGGGCGTTGTCCCGCCCGCGGGCCCGGAGCACGGTCAGCACCTCCTCCGGCGTACGGCCCTCCAGCTCCAGAGCCTGCTTGTACTGCCCGAGCGCCTCGATGTCCCGGAAGTCCTCGATGCCACGGAACGGATAGTTCGTCATCCCGAGCTCTTCGCCCTGATAGACGTAGGGCGTGCCGCGGTGCAGGTGGAGCACGGTGCCGAGCATCTTCGCCGACGCCACCCGGTGTTCCGGGGAGTCGTCGCCGTACCGCGAGACGATCCGCGGCTGGTCGTGGTTGTTCCAGTAGAGGCTGTTCCAGCCGACGTCGGCGAGACCGGCCTGCCAGCGGCCCAGGATCGCCTTGAGGTTGGTGAGCTGGAGCTTCTGCAGCAGCCAAGGGTCCGGCCCGCGGTCCGCCCAGACGTGGTCGAACTGGAAGACCATGTCGATCTCGTGCCGTTCCGGGTCGGTGTGCAGTCGCGCCTCGTCCACGGTGACGCCCGGCATCTCGCCGACGGTCAGCAGGCCGTCGCGGCCCGCGAAGACCTCCCGGTACATCTCCTGGAGGAACTCGTGCAGCCGCGGGCCGCCGACGAAACCGGCGGAGCCGTCGGCGTACGCGGACCCGGCCGACAACCGCCCGTCCGGCAGCGGCACGACCTTGGAGATCATGTTGATCACGTCCATCCGGAAGCCGTCCACGCCCCGGTCCAGCCACCAGCGCATCATCGTGTAGACGGCCTGCCGGACCTCGTCGTTCTCCCAGTTGAGGTCGGGCTGCTTCTTCGAGAACAGGTGCAGGTAGTACTCGCCGGTCTTCTCGTCGAGCTCCCAGGCCGGGCCGCCGAAGACCGAGCCCCAGTTGGTCGGCTCGGCGCCGGGCGTGCCGGCCTCCATGCCCTCGCGGGCCGGCCTCCACCAGTACCAGTCCCGCTTCGGGCTCTCCTTGGACGAGCGGCTCTCGACGAACCACGGGTGCTCGTCCGAGCTGTGGTTCACCACCAGGTCCATCACGATCTTCATGCCGCGGTCGTGCGCCCCGGCCAGCAGCTCGTCGAAGATCGCCAGGTTGCCGAACATCGGCTCGATGTCCTGGTAGTCGCTGATGTCGTAGCCGTTGTCGTCCTGTGGCGACGGGTAGATCGGCGACAACCACAGCACGTCGACGCCGAGTTCCGCGAGGTGATCGAGGTGGTTGATGACCCCCCGCAGATCGCCCATCCCGTCGCCGTCCGAGTCCGCGAAGCTGCGCGGGTAGATCTGGTAGACGACCGCCTTCTTCCACCACGAATCAGTCATTGCTCTTCTCTAACACGAGAACGCGTCCGGTATGAGGCGGGCATACTTACCACGTGGTTATTACCGAGAAATACCTTTTGTCATGAAGGTGGCGTTGCTGGGGCCGATCGCCTGGCGCACTCCCCCGCTCCACTACGGCCCCTGGGAACTGATCACCAGCCTGCTCGCCGAGGGACTGGTCGCGCGCGGCATCGACGTCACGCTCTTCGCGACGCTCGACTCGGTCACCACCGCCACCCTGGCCGGCGTCGTCCCGACCGGTTACGAGGGGAACGACCAGATCGACGGGCGCGTCTGGGAGGCGATCCACGTCAGTCACGTGCTCGAGCGCTCGGGCGAGTTCGACCTGATCCACAACCACCTGGACTGGCTGCCGCTGGCGTTCTCCGCGCACTGCCGGGCGCCGATGCTGACCACCGTGCACGGATTCTCCGGGCAGAACATCCTTCCGGCGTACGGCCGGGCGAAGTCTCTGTTCGTGTCCATCTCCGACAGCGACCGTTCGCCCGAACTGGACTACCTCGCCACCGTGCACCATGGCGTGGACCTGGGCGGGCTCCCGTTCCACGCGGACGGCGGCGACGATCTGATCCTGTTCGGCCGGATCCACCCGGACAAGGGCACCGACCTGGCCATCGAGATCGCGCGCCGGGCCGGTCGGCGGCTGGTGATCTGCGGGATCGTGCAGGACCGGGCGTTCTTCGAGTCCGAGGTCGAGCCGCTGATCGACGGGGACTCGGTGGTCTACCTGGGCTCGGTGGGGCCGGACGAGCGCGGGGCGATCCTCGGCTCGGGGGCCGCGCTGCTGCACCCGATCCGGTTCGCCGAGCCGTTCGGGCTCTCCGTGGTGGAGTCGATGATCTGCGGGACGCCCGTGGTCGCGTACCGGAAAGGCTCCATGACCGAAGTGGTGGACGAGGGCGTCACCGGGCGGCTCGTGGACGGGATCGACGAGGCGGTGGCCGCGATCGACGAGGTCGCGCGGCTGGATCGGCGGGTTTGCTCGGATCGCGCGCGGGAACGCTTCTCGGCGGATCGGATGGTCGACGAGTACCTGGCGATTTATCGAAAAATCGTCAGTTGAATAGCTTGATCTTGTTACGGTCCCAATGTGAATTGCGCGTTAAACGGGGGTATTTCCCGAAACGCCTTTACGCCGTTCACGCGCGGCGCCCTTAGTCACGCCCGCGCGCGGTGTCCGCGCTGCGGGGAGGCAGCCGGCTGAGGAGAGAAAGGCCAGTCATGCCCGTGACATATGGGTTTTTGAGTACGTATCCGCCCACTCAATGCGGTTTGGCGACATTCAATGCGGCACTCGCCACGCATCTCACCGCCGGATCGCCCGGAGCGACCGCCGGATCGGGCGTGGTCCGCCTGCTCAGCCAGGACAACGCCGGTGGGGGAATCGCACTCGACCGGGCCGCGCCTCGGGTCGTGCACACCTGGCACACCGACCTGCCCGGCGGCTGGTCCGACGCGGCCGACGCGCTGAACCGCTTCGACGTGGTGGTCGTCCAGCACGAGTACGGCATCTATCCGGGCGACGCCGGCGCCGAGGTGCTGCCGCTGCTGCGCGCCCTCAAGGCACCCGCCGTCGTGGTCCTGCACACCGTCCTCACCCACCCCGACCGGCTGCAACGGGCCGTGCTGGAACAGATCGCCGACGTCGCGGACGCGATCGTGACCATGACCGACACCGCCCGGCAGCGGCTCACCGCGAACTACGAGGTGAACCCACGCAAGATCACGGTGATCCCGCACGGCGCGGCCAGCCACGCCGGGGTGCCCCGCGAGGACCACGACCGGCCGAACCTGCTCACCTGGGGCCTGCTCGGGCCGGGCAAGGGCATCGAGTGGGCGCTGCGGGCCCTGGCCCTGCTCGGCGACCTGCGGCCGGAGCCGGTCTACACGGTCGCCGGGCGGACCCACCCGAAGGTGCTCGAACAGCAGGGCGACGTGTACCGGGCGTCACTCGTGGCGCTCGCCGAGGAGCTGGCCGTGACGGACGCGGTGCGCTGGGTGGACGCGTACCTGGAGCCGGCCGAGCTGTCCCGGCTGATCCGGTCGGCGGACGCGGTGGTGCTGCCGTACGACTCGACCGAGCAGGTCACCTCCGGGGTGCTGATCGAAGCCGTCGGCGCCGGGATCCCGGTGGTGGCGACCGAGTTCCCGCACGCCGTCGAGCTGCTCGCGGACGGGCCCGGAATGCTCGTGCCGCACCAGGATCCGGAGGCGATGGCGTGCGCGATCCGGCACGTGCTCGCCGAGCCGGGCCTGCCCGGGCGGCTGTCCGGGCTCGCCGGAGGGCCGACGCTGCGGTGGCCGGCGGTGGCCGCCCGCTACC
>KL571231.1:5490-6404 GCA_000715855.1 Actinoplanes liguriensis | reverse complement strand
CGCTACCAGTCCCTGGCCGCCCGCCTGCTGGCCGCTCGCGCGCCGCTCGCGTCGGCGACGATTCCCGCATGAACGGCCGCAGCGCCGCGCCGGAGCGCCCCGGGCCAGACGCATGAGCCAGGGGCTGCGGCTGATACCGCCGCCGATCAAGCTCACCGACGTTCCCGAACCCCGCTTCGACCACCTGCTCCGGCTCTCCGACGACACCGGGCTGCTGGAACACGCCCGCACCGCGATCGTCCGGCGCGAGCACGGCTACTGCGTCGACGACGTCGCCCGCGGCCTGCTGGTCGTCAGCCGGGAGCCGCGGCCGGGGCCCGAGACGCTCCGGGCCGCCGAGCGCTACCTGGCCTTCCTCACCCACGCGCAGGGCGCCGACGGGGCGTTCCGCAACCGGATGAGCTACGACCGGCGCTGGCAGGACGAGCCGTCGCTGGGCGACTGGTGGGGCCGCGCGCTCTGGGGGCTGGGCACCGCGGCCGCCCGCAGCGGCGCCGGCTGGATCCGGCGGGAGGCGCTCCTCGCGTTCCACCTGGGCGCCGGCCGGCGCTCGACGTGGCCGCGGGCGATGGCGTTCGCCGGGCTGGGCGCGGCCGAGGTGCTGCGCGCCGACCCGCACGACCGGCTCGCCGCCGAACTGCTCGGCGACGCGGCCACGGTGATCGGCCTGCCCGGCTCCGACCCGGACTGGGTGTGGCCGGAACGGGAGCTGACGTACGCCAACCCGTCCCTCGCCGAGGTGGTGATCGCGGCCGGCGACCTGCTCGGCGACGAGGCGCTGCTCGGCGACGGGCTGCGGATGCTCTCCTGGCTCTGCGACCTGCAGGAGCACCACGGGCACCTGTCGACCGTGCCGGTCGGCGGCTGGCGGCCCGGCATGCCCCGGCACCGGCACGACCAGCAGCCGATCGAGG
>KL571231.1:3479-5256 GCA_000715855.1 Actinoplanes liguriensis | reverse complement strand
GTGTATAAGAGACAGGGCCTGCGCCACGGCGGCCGCGGTGACCGGCGACGAACGCTGGGACGCCCCGCTCTTCCAGTCGATAGCGTGGTTCCTGGGCGACAACGACACCGGATCGGTGATGTACGACAGCGAGACTTGCGGTTGTTATGACGGATTGACGGTTGATGGCCCTAATCTGAACCAAGGAGCCGAATCCACCCTCGCGCTCGTCTCCACGCTGCAACATGCCCGCACCCTGGCGAGCCGGAGGACCCAAGCGTGACCGCTACCGTGAACTCCACCGATATCACCCGTCACAACATCACCATGCAGCCTGACGGGCGGCGCGTGGTGATCAAGTTGTTCGTGCCCGGCGAGGACGCGCACGCCACGCACAACCGCGCCGCGTGCATGATCGAGCGGATGCTGCAGCTCGACGAGAACGACATCAGCGCGCTGCTCGAGGACGTGCTGAACCGCTTCGCCGGGCGGCACCACGACATCCTCTCGGTCTTCCAGCATCACTACGAAGTGGTCCAGCACCGCGTGCCACCGGAGATCGACCTGTCACCACAGGCGCGGACACTGATCGGGGCGTACTTCAGCCACGAGTTCTCGGTCGAGGCGGCCGCGCTCTGCAACCCGTCGATCGTGCCGCACCCGGATCAGGCCGACCTGGCCCCCGGCGAGCTGCGGGGCGCGCTGAGCCTGCGGCAGATCGGCGAGGGGCACATCTCGTCGATCGGGTTCTGCAGCGTGATCATCGGGCCGGGCGCGGCGATCCGCCTGGAGGACCGCGAGGGCCCGCTGGCGATCGGCACCCGGGTCGGCGCCAAGCACATGAAACACCAGCTCTTCGCGGCGCTCGGGGACGAGGACATCGACAACGAGGCGTCCGCGTACATCCTCAACGCGCTCCCGGACCGGTACGACGACCAGGAGTTCGAGGACATCCTCGGCCACCTGCCGCCGGAGCTGCTGGCCCGGCCGACCACCCCGATGACGATGGACCTGATCCGGCGCATCGTGATGGACGACTACGCGGTCACCTTCCCGGCCACCATGCCGCTGCACCAGCGAGTCCTCTGGCCGGCCACGCCCAGCGAGAGCCGGGGCATGGAGGACGCCCGGTTCGTCCAGGTGATCGACCCGGACGGGCGGCCGGCGTACCAGGCGACCTACACGGCGTACGACGGGTTCAACATCTCCGGGCGGGTCATCTACAGCCGGGACCTGCGGCACTTCGAGGTGACCGCGCTGCACGGGCCGGCCGCGCAGAACAAGGGCATGGCGCTGTTCCCGCGCTACATCAAGGGCAAGAAGATGGCGCTCTGCCGTTCCGACGGCGAGACGCTCGGCCTGGCCGTCCGCGACGATCAGCACCGCTGGCAGCCGGCCGGCCCGCTGCTCGTGCCGCACCGCGGGTGGGACCTGATCCAGGTGGGCAACTGCGGCTCGCCGATCGAGACCGAGGCCGGGTGGCTGGTGCTGACCCACGGCGTCGGGCCGATGCGGCGGTACGCGATCGGCGCCATGCTGCTCGACCTGGACGACCCGTCGCGGGTGCTCGCCGACCTGCCGCAGGGGCTGATCGACCCGGACGAGATCGAGCGCGAGGGGTACGTGCCGAACGTGCTCTACTCCTGCGGCGGCATGGTGCACGACGGGCGGTTCTGGCTGCCGTACGCGTCCAGCGACGTCCGCATCAGCTTCGCCTCGATGCCCCTCGACCGCCTGCTGCACCGCATGGTCCCCGTTGAACGCTGAATGATTTCACGCCAACCACCGCGCATTTCGC
>KL571231.1:2934-3239 GCA_000715855.1 Actinoplanes liguriensis | reverse complement strand
ACCAGCGAAGCGCAGTTGTTTTTCGGTGCTCTCGTCATCGACTCAAAGGGGCGAAATGCCGCCGAGCGGAGCGAGGCCATCAGGCACCGTCCCCGCTACGACCCAGATCGTCAGGACGGCCAGGAAGTCGCCGCGGGCGCCGGCCGCCTCGACGTGGGCCAGCCACTCCTCGCGCAGGCCCGGCGGGGTCTGCCAGGCGTCCGCGGGGACCCGTGGATTGACCATCGGAAGCACCACGGCGGCCGAGTCGGGACTGCCGAACATGCACGTCACCGGGGTCGCGGTCAGGCTGGACAGGCCGGCCG
>KL571231.1:0-2662 GCA_000715855.1 Actinoplanes liguriensis | reverse complement strand
GGGTGTCCTGCAACGGCCGCGGCACCCCGTCGAACAGCAGCGAGTCCCAATCCGTGTCGATCAGGCAGAGCCGCCCGCCGGGCCGGGTCACCCGGCGCAGCTCGGCGATCGCCCGGTCCGGGTCCTCCACGTGCTGGAGCACCCGCTCGCACCACACGCCGTCGACGCCGTCGTCGGGCAGGGCGAGCGCGCCGACGTCGCCGGTCACATAGTCCACGTTGCTGCCGTCGTGCCGGGCGACCGCGGCCGCGGTGATCGCCGAGGAGTGGTCCAGCGCGAGCACGTCACCGCGCGGCCCGACCTCAGCGGCGAGCCTGCGGGCCACCTCCCCGCTCCCGGCGCCCGCGTCCAGCAGCCGCGAGCCGAGCGCCGGCCGGAGCGCGTCGAACCCGGTGCGGCGCACCCGCCGGATCTCCGGGTGCCGGCCCATCTCGGTCAGCGCGGTCAGCACGACCTCCGACATCTCGGTCGTCAGTCCGTCGATGTCGGAAAACGGCGTACGTTCCTTCTGTGCGGGTTCCATGCCGCGATTGTTCTCCCGGCGCACACCGATTCGCCGGTCCTCGTCATCCATCCGACAGGGGGCTCCACCTGCTTTTCTTTTGATCCGTTCCAGTACCGTGAGGCGCCTGTGAACGAGGAGCACGCAATGACCACACCCGAGCCGGCGCCCGAGACGCCGGCCTGGATCACCTGGCCGATCCGGGCGGTCGCCCTGATCGTGGTGTTCCCGTTCCGCCTGCTCTGGGAGCTGGGCGGGCTCGTCTACCGGTTCGTCCTGATGCCGGTCGGCCGGGCGCTCGGCTGGCTGCTGCGGACGTTCCTGCTCGCGCCGCTGCTCTGGCTGCTCCGGCAGTTCCTGCAGTGGGTGCTGCTCCCGGTCTGGCACGCGCTGCGCTGGACGCTCGCGGCGCTGGTCACCGGCGTCGCCTGGGTGCTGCGGATGCTGCTGCGTCACGTGCTGCGCCCGATCGCGATGGCGATCATGTGGGTGCTGGTCCCGGTCGGGCGGGTGCTCTACAACTGGGTCCTGGCGCCGATCGGGCACGGTCTGGCGTGGCTGCTGATGGCGTCGTACCGCTGGGTCATGCGCCCGATCGGGTGGGCGCTCGTCTGGGCGTTCACGATGTCCGGCCGGGCCATCGTGTGGATCGCCGTCGCGTTCTACCGCTGGATCCTGCGCCCGATCGGCCTCGGGATCGCCTGGACCGTGGTTGCCTTCCACCGCTGGATCCTGCGGCCGACCGGCCTGGCGATCGGCTGGGCGTCCCGGATGATCTATCGCTACTTCCTGCGCCCGATCGGCCTCGCGATCGCGTTCGCCTGGCGGTACACGTTCGGCGCCCTGTTCCACGGGATCGCGGTCGCCGGCCGCTGGGTGCGTGCCGAGATCCTGCACCCGACGAGAGATGTGGTGCGTACCGCACTGGGACTGCGCCGCTGATACCACATTTCGTGACTCCGCGTCATGCGGCTGTTATCACAAGTAACGGCCGGGTGCACCCGTAACGCTCCGGCAATCGATGTGAAAAACTTCCGGCATGATCGAGCAGGTGCGGTTCGGGCTGGTGGGGTATGGCAGCGGTGGGCGGATCTTCCACGCCCCCCTGATCGCGTCGGCGGAGAACATTGATTTCGCCGGTGTCGTCACCACCTCGGAGGAGCGCCGCAAGCAGCTGGCGGAGACGCTCCCCGGCGTCGGGGCCTACGACTCCCTCGCCGCGCTCGCCGCCGACGGGGTCCGCGCGGTCGCCATCTCCACGCCCGCGTCCACGCACGCCGACCTCGCGCTCGAGGCGATCCGGCTGGGGCTGGCCGTGGTCGTCGACAAGCCGTTCACGCTGGACGCGCCGACCGCCCGCGAGCTGGTCAAGGCCGCCGAGGCGGCGGAGGTGCCGCTGACGGTCTACCAGAACCGGCGCTACGACTCGGACTACCTGACGATCCAGAAGCTGATCGAGAAGGGCTCGCTCGGCACGATCCGCCGCTTCGAGTCCCGCATGGAGCGCTGGGCGCCGGACCGCCCGATGAAGGCGGCCGGCGGCGGCACCCTGCTCGACTTCGGCTCGCACCTGGTCGACCAGGCCCTCAAGCTGCACGGCCCGGCCCAGCGGGTCTACGCCGAGGTGCGCGGCGAGACCGAGCTCGACGACGACTTCTTCCTGGCCATGCACCACCTCAGCGGCGTCGAGTCGCACCTGTGGGGCAGCTGGCGCCAGGGCGGCCCGGGTCCGCGCTTCCGCGTCACCGGCACCGCCGGCACGTTCATCTCCGCCGACCTCGACGGCCAGGAGGAGCTGCTGAAAGCCGGCAAGACCCCGGCCAAACTCGGCGACCGCTGGGGCGTCGAGCACCAGCACCGCTGGGGCCACCTGTGGCGCGGCACGACCGGCGCCCCGGTGGAGAGCTGCCGCGGCCGGTGGGACTCGTTCTACCCGGCCTTCGCGGACGCGGTCCTCGGCAACGGCCCGCTCCCGGTCGACCCGTGGGACACGGTCCGCGCCATGGAGGTTCTCGACGCCGCCCGTGTCAGCGCCTCCACCGGCCGTTCCGTCACGCTTTAAAGGTCAAATTCCCGATTTGGTACGTCGTGAGCCTGGCCCCGCCCGTCCCACTCACGCGACCCCCGCTTCACCACCGGCCCGCCCGCGACTCCCGCTCG
>KL571230.1:35456-38682 GCA_000715855.1 Actinoplanes liguriensis | reverse complement strand
CCCGCCCCTTCCCGAAGCCGAGTCCATCGAGCCCAAGGTCCCGTCCCTCCAAGAAGCCGAGCCGATCGAGCCCAAGGGCCCGTCCCTCCACGGAATCGAGGTCGAGGTCGAGGTCGAGGCCGAGACCGGCGGGCCGCAGCGTTCGTCTCTCCACCAGGTCGAGGCGGCCGAGCCCCAGCCGAGCCCGGCGCCCGAGAAGCCCGAGATGTCCCCGGAATCGGAGGTCCTCGGCCGAACCGCGGCCCCGAAGCAGCCCGAACCCCGAATGATCGAAGCCACCGGCGACCGCTCCTCGATCCACACCGCCGAAGCCGCTCCGCCGGTCGATCAGCCGGCCGAAGCAGCCGCGGATCCGCAGGTGAAGGCGACCAAGCCGGCCACCAAGCGAACCACCGAGCCGAACCGCCCGCTCTCCCGTGCCCAGGATCGCCTCACCGGCACCACACCCAGCCGCCAGCCCGGCGCGGCCGCCACCCGCAAAGCCCCCGCCGCCTGGATCAAGGCAGCCGAAACCGTAGCCGCCCGAGCCGCCACTCAGCCCACGGCCGGCGACTCGACGGCGGCCCGGCCCACGGCCACGGCCGGCGACACGACGGCGGCCCAGCCCGCGGCCACGGTCGGCGACTCGACGGCCGCCCGGCCCACGGGCGACAACACCGCAACGGACGGGACCGTTGTGGCCCCGGAAACCGCCGTGGACGCGCCCCCGGCGCGCAAGCCCCGCCCCCGGACCGCCCGTTCGGTGGCCGAGAAGTCCGCGCCCAAGCCGGCCGTCAAGGACGACGACGGGCCCGAGACGGCCAAGCGCTCGCGCAGCTACCTCGGCGAGGCCGCGGAGCTTCTGGCCGGCACCCCCGAACCCAAACGCCGTCGCACCACGACCCGCCGCCCGAAGGAAACCCCCGGCGAGTCCTGACCGAACCCACCTCCGCGAGGGCCGTCCGCAAGGGCGGCCCTCGCTGCTTTTCTGCGGACGGAAAGTGGCCGCAATGGCACCTACGTTCGGAGCATGCAGAGCCTCTCGACCCGCGTGCTCAACCGGACCTACCTCCAGCGGCAGTTCCTGGGCGGCGGCTCCGGCCGGACCCCGCTGGAGGTCGTCACGCACCTGATCGCCCTCCAGGGTCAGGAGAACGACGCGCCGTACCTGGGTCTCCGGGCCCGCGTCGACGGTTTCGAGATCACGCACCTCACGGGGCTCCTCGAGAGCCGTCGACTGGTCCGCGGCGCGCTGCTGCGGGGCACGCAACATCTCTGCTCGGGCGCCGACTATTCGTGGCTGCGGCCCACGCTTGGTCCCGTACTGGAAAAATTTGCCGCAAGGCTGCCGCAACTGGACCGGGCGTCCCTGGTGACCACTATCGGTCAGGTGTTGGCGGCGGAGCCGCTGTCGCGGGCCGAGCTGGGTCGCCGGCTGGCGGCGGAGCTCCCCGGCCACGCGGCGAATGACCTGGCCATGGCCGCGCATCTGCTGTCGCCGCTGGTGCACCCGGCGCCGTCCGGTTTCTGGCGTCATCGTGGCCGGATCCGGTGCGTCGCCGCGGATGCGTGGCTCGGCCGTCCGATGGCTCCGGCCGACGTGTCGACGCTGGTCACGCGCTATCTGACGGCTTACGGGCCGGCGAGTGTCAAGGACTTCCAGACCTTCACCGGCCTGACTCGGGCGGCCGCGGTGTTCGCGACGCTCCCGCTGCGCGTTTTCAAGGACGACAACGGCATTGAGTTGTACGACGTCCCGGCCGCCCCGCTGGCCGAACCGGACAGTCCCGCGCCGGTCGTCTTCCTGCCCGAGTTCGACAACGCGGTGCTGGGTCACGCCGATCGGGCCCGGATCATCCATCCGGGTGATCGCGCGCTGGTGACTCCGGGTTGGTCGATCGTGCGCCCCACGGTGCTTGTCGACGGCTTCGTGGCGGCGATCTGGGAGCGCAACCGGGATGAGCTGCTGATTCGCCCGTTCCGGCGGTGGTCGGCGAAGGTCCGTGACGAGGTGATGGCGGAGGGGGAGCGGGTGTCCCGGTTCGTGGACCCGGAGTCGCCGCCGCGCGTGATCTTGACCGCTCCGGGACAGTCCCCGTCCAGCCCGTGGCCCGTCGGGCGGGGTGAAGCCAGGCGGGGGTGAAGCCAGGCGGGGTGAAGCCGGGCAGAGCGAAGCAGGGCGGGGTGAAGCCGGGCAGGATGGAGTCGGGCCGAAGCAGGGTGGAACCCGAAAGGACCCTCCGCGCTGCCGACACGGAGGGCCCTTTACCGGGGGGAACGGAGTAACCGAAGGGGGGCTTCGTCCGTTAAGCTCACTTTACCTCCCCAATCGGCCAACCGGGAAGTCATCCCACTAAAGCGGACAAACAACGCGAATGTTCGCTGGGGCGACACTCGCGTCGAACAACCGTGCCGCACTCGGCGTACGCTGTCCGGGTGGCGGATCTTCTGGTGTGGATCGACTGTGAGATGACCGGTCTCGACCTGGGCAAGGACAAGCTCATCGAGGTGGCGGCACTCGTTACCGATCCCGAGCTCAACGTTCTCGGCGAGGGCGTCGACCTGGTCATTCACGCTGACGACGCGGCGCTCGACGCGATGCCGCCGGTGGTGCGCGACATGCACGCCAAGTCCGGTCTGACCGAAGAGGTGCGCCGCTCCGTCCTCACCATGAGTGAGGCCGAGGAGATCATCCTGGCGTATGTGAAGGAGCACGTCCCCAACCCGCGGACGGCACCCCTGTGCGGCAATTCCATCGCGACCGACCGGGGTTTCCTGGCGCGCGACATGCCCGCGCTCGACGCCCACCTGCACTACCGCATGATCGACGTCTCGTCGATCAAGGAGCTGTGCCGCAGGTGGTACCCGAGGGTGTATTTCGGTCAGCCGGCCAAGGGCCTGTCGCACCGAGCGCTCGCCGACATCCGCGAGAGCATCCGCGAGTTGGAGTATTACCGCCGCACCGTCTTCGTCCCGCAGCCCGGCCCGGATGTGGAGACCGCCAAGGCGATCGCCGCCCAGCTCTGACCCGCCACCGGTAACCCGCTCGACGGTGGTCCGGGGAGTCCGGCTATGATTAGCCGGCACCACGGGAACTGGTTTCCCCGTGCGGGCATGGTGGTCGTAGCTCAGTTGGTAGAGCACCTGGTTGTGGTCCAGGGGGTCGCGGGTTCAAGTCCCGTCGATCACCCCATGTGAACGAAAGGCTCGGTCTTCGGACCGGGCCTTTTTCGTGTTCGAGCTCGCG
>KL571230.1:30741-35236 GCA_000715855.1 Actinoplanes liguriensis | reverse complement strand
TCACCGCCACGCTGCGCGAAGCCGTGTCGTCAAAAAGTTTCTTGGGAGCGCGCAACCTTTTGCCGTCCCGGGACCACTGGGTGGGTGATCAACGAACATCCCTTCCCCCGGGAGTCCCCCTGATGCTCGCCAAGCGTTTCGTCGTGCCGCTCGCGGTGGTGACGGTCGGCACCGGCGCAGCGGTCTTCGGTGTCCTGAACGCCGACGCCGCCGAGACGGTCGGTTGCGCCGTCACGTACACCGTCAACAGCCAGTGGAGTTCCGGCTTCACCGGTGACGTGAAGATCCGCAACACCGGCGCCTCGGCGGTTGACGGCTGGACCCTCGGGTTCGTGTTCCCGTCCGGGCAGAAGGTCGCCTCCGGCTGGTCCGGCACCTGGACCCAGACCGGCGCGAACGTCACCGTGACCGATGCCGGCTGGAACAGGGGCATCGCCGCCGGTGCGACGGTCGCGCTCGGTTTCAACGGCACCTGGAGCGGGAGCAACGCGATCCCCGGCGCGTTCACCCTCAACGGCGTGACCTGCGGCGCGACCGCGGTCGCCACCACGTCGCCGGCGGCGGCAAAGACCACCGCAGCGGCAACGACGTCACCGGCGGGGACGAAAACCGCCACCGCATCCCCGAGCGCGACGAAAACCGCCACCGCGACGCCGACTGCGACGGTTTCGCCCGGCGCCGAGAACTGCACCGACTACGCCGCTCTCGTCCGCGGCAAGTACTGGGTGAACAACAACGTCTGGGGCCGCGCCGACGGCACCGGTTCCCAGTGCGTCTGGGAGAACGGCCTGAACGGCGACAACCTCAGCTGGGGCACCAGCTGGACCTGGGCCGGCGACACCACCAAGGTCAAGTCGTACGCCAGCGCGGTCCTCGGCTGGCACTGGGGCTGGAAGACCACCGGCACCGGGCTCCCGGTCCAGCTCAACGCCGGCAAGGCGGTCAAGACCTCCTGGAACTTCACGGTCACCCCGAAGACGTCGAACATCATGAACGTCTCGTACGACCTCTGGTTCCACACCAAGAGCAACCCCGACTGGCCGGATCAGCCGACCGACGAGGTCATGGTCTGGCTCTATCGGTCGGGCGGCGCCGGCCCGGTCGGCACCAAGCAGGCGACCGTCACCGTCGGCGGCACCACCTGGGATCTCTACCGGGGCAACATCGGCTGGAACGTGTACTCGTTCGTGCGCACCTCGAACACCACCTCCGCCGACCTGAACCTGACCGATTTCACCGATGACCTGGCGGGGCGGGGATGGCTCGACAAGACCAAGTATCTGTCCAGCGTGCAGGCCGGGACCGAAATCTTCACCGGCTCGGGGCAACTCGACACCAGCGCCTACTCGGTGAGGATCAGCTAACCCGGTCGGCCTGCGGGCCCTCGACGGTCAGGAAGAGTCGCGTGCCGGAGGACGACGCCGAACGCGCCTTCAGGCGCTTCTTCGACGAGCACCACACCGATCTGTCGCGTCTCGCGTACCTCGTCACCGGCGAGACGCAGGCCGCCGACGATCTGGCGTCGGACGCGTTCGTCGAGGTCTGGCGTCACTGGGAGCGGGTGCAGGCGGCGGACAGCCCGATCGCGTACGCCCGTGGCATCGTCACCAACCTGGCTCGTCAATGGATCAAGCGACAGACCCGGGAGCGTGCCGGTCTGCTGCGGCTCGGGTTGTTGCGCCGCGACCGTGGCGAGACCGACACCCCCGCGATCCTCGACGTGCGCGCGGCGCTGGGGCGGCTTCCGCTCCGGCGCCGGGAGTGCGTGATCCTGCGGTACGCGTTCGACGTGCCGGAGAAGGAGGTCGCCGCGATCCTCGGCATCTCGGTGGGCGCCGTGAAGAGTCACACCTCGCGGGGCGCCGCGCAGTTGAGCGAGTTCCTGCGGGAGATGCCGCTGATGACGGGAGGAGGTCACCATGGCTGAGGACCTGGGTACGGTGCTGCGCCGGGAGGCCGAGCGGCACGTGCCGGACGGTGACGCGATGTTCGACCGGATCAACCGCAGCCGGTTCGCTCCCGAGCCGGTCCGGGCGCCGCGCCCTTTCGTCAGGTTCACCGGCCTGCGCCCGGTCGCCGCGGCCGCGTCGGTGGTGGCCGTCCTGGTCGCCGGCTTCACCGGGATCAAGCTGCTGACCAGTGACGAGCCGAAGAAGGCGCCGGCCGCGACGACCAGCACGACGTCGGTCGCCCCGACCACGAGCGCGCCCGCGCCGGCCAGGACGACGACGAAGCCCAAGCACACCAGCGACGGCGGCGGAACCCCGTCCAGGCCGCACTCGTCCGGCCCGAGCAGCTCGCCGCCCAGCTTCCAGCCGGTGTCGGGCTTCCTGAGCTCCTCAGGGGTGATCAACTCGTACTCGACCGAGACCTGGGCGCAGAGCGACGTGAAGGTCACCACCACGCAGGAGATCACCGCGCTGGACCTGGCGATCAGTGTGGCCCGCACCGACGGCGTGCGGAGCACCGGCAGCTGGAGCACGATCCCCGGCGAGATGATCACGCTCACGGTGATCGAGGAGAAGGACGCGCTGGTCTACCGGTTCACCCTCAAGCCGGGCGGCAAGCTCGCGGCCGGCGACTACGTCTTCGCCGCGCAGTACGAGCATGTCGCAGGGAAGCGCGATCCCGGCGCGGACCGCTACGGCGCGATCTGCTCGGCGGGAGACCGGAAGGCGGAGGTCACGGGGGCCTTCACCGCGAGCTGAGCCGGACCTTCCCGGACCCGAACCGGGACCGGCCGGGTCAGTTCGCCGAGTCCAGCCCGCTGTCGGCGCACACCTGGGACATGTCGGCCGCCGCGGCACTGACCGCCGCGATCGCATCCGGCTCGCTCTGGGTGTCATGCGAGGCCAAGGCTTTCGCGTACGCCTCACCGAGCGCCGCCGCCGCATCCGCGACCGGCGCGTCGGCCGTGCGACTGGCCGTCACGACGGCTTGGACCACGCCCGGCTGCATCAGTGACGCGTCCCGCACCGCGGCCGCGAGCGCCCGGCAGGTGAGCAGCCCGGGCGGGTCGTCGACGGGCGCCGAGGAGACGAGCGTGCTCGGGGCGGGCGCCGGCGATCCGGGCTCGTCCCCGTCACCACAAGCGGCGAGCGCCGCGGCGAGGAGGATGGCGACAAAAGGCGTGAAGCGGTGCATCTCCCCAAACTAGGCTCCTCTCGGCACCGCCAGCCGGTCGCCGCCGCGGTCACCGCACGAGGTTTCCACCTGGGGGTGCCGGCCGCGCCAGGAAGCCGGCGCCTGCGGGCACGGGCCGAAGGCCGGAAGGTGCGCCGCTCACGCCGTACGGGAAAGAAAAAGCGCGGACCCGGACCAAAAGGACCGGGCCTGCGCCGAGCGGGGAGATTCGACCGTCAGAGAGCGCTGGTCTTCTTGAACGTGTCGTAGCTGACGTTCCAGTCCGTCCAGCCGTTGCCGTTCTTCAGCTTCTCCTCGGTGCCGGAGACGGTGATCACGTCGCCCATCATCGTCTTCTTGAAGAGCCAGGCCCCCATCGCCTCGGACACGTTGACGCACCCGTGCGAGACGTTGTGCTTGCCCTGCTGGCCCTCGGACCACGGCGCGGCGTGGATGAACTGGCCGCTCCAGGTGATCCGCTGGGCGTAGTCGATGTTGGTCTTGTAACCGCCCGTCGGGTCGGTGTCGGTGGTGTCGAAGACGGTGTGCTCCTTCTTCTCGATCACCACCATCGTCCCGCTGGAGGACGGCGTGCTCGCCTTGCCGAGGCTGACCGGGAGCGTCTTGATGACCTTGCCGTTCTCGGTCACCGTCATCTTCTTGGTCTTGTTGGAGACCGTCATGACCAGCGAGCGGCCGATCTTCAGGTCGACGGTGAGGTCGGACTTGCCATACCACCCGTCACCCAGCTTCACGCCCTTGAGCTGGACCTTGTAGTCGATCTTCGTGCCGGCCTTCCAGTACACCTTCGGGCGGTAGTGCACCTCGGTGGGGCTGATCCAGCCCCAGGTGCCCTCCTGCGCGGGGGTGGCGGAGACCACCATGCGGCGCTCGACGGCCGCCCGGTACTTCGCGGGGATCGCGCGGCCGAACTTCATGATCAGCGGCATGCCGACGCCCACCACGTTGCCGTCACCGAGGAAGCTGGTCACGCGCACCAGGTTCGCCGGCTTCTTCATCACGGTGAAGTCGCTGGAGGTCTCGTTGCTCTTGCCGTCGACCGCCGGTGTGCTGACGGTCACCGTGTACTTCGAGCCCCAGTCCATCGACTCGCCCGGGTGCCAGACTTTCGCGTCCTTGTCGACGGTGCCCTTGACCTCTTCGCCCTTGGAGTCGGTCACCTTGACGGTGGTGTTCTCCGGGTCCTCGCTGGTGTATTTCACGTCCGACCAGGCCTCGACGCCGGTCGCGGCCTTCGCGGGCGACGTCACCGCGACGGTGCTCAGCGTGGGCTCGGGAGCCGGGGCGCCGGACTCGGCGGTGCCCGCGGCGCTGTCGCCACCGCTGCCGCCCTGCCAGCTCGGTGACTTGC
>KL571230.1:24095-30516 GCA_000715855.1 Actinoplanes liguriensis | reverse complement strand
CCCGCGAGCAGCGCGACAAGAGTCGCACGCACCCGGTGCCGGCCGTTCAGCCTTGCCGACCGAACTCCATTCGTTTCCATGGTCCCCTCACGGCGTCGTATCTCCCCGGTGCCCAATACTGCTCCACGAACGCCAGTTGACCAATCCCGGTTTCGTGCCGCGAACGCCACACCATGCCTATCGTCACGGCGTGGCGAACGCTGACACCGGATGGGTACGGATGTCTCAGCCGAGGTCCGCCGGGACCGGCAGCGCGCTGCCCTCGGCGAACTTCTTCCAGCTCACGTCCCATGGCGTCCAGCCGTTGCCGTAGTCGAGCTTGTCGCCGGTGCCCTTCACCGTGACCGGGTCGCCGATCAGTGTCTTGTCGAACAGCCACCGCGCGTTGGAGGGGGAGACGTTGACACATCCGTGGGACACGTTCGTGCGGCCCTGCGAGCCGGTGGACCACGGGGCGGAGTGGATGTACTGACCGCTCCAGGTCAGCCGCTGGGCGTACTGGATGGTGGTGCGGTACCCACTGGCGCCGTCGGTGTCGGTGGTGTCGAAGACGGTCTGCGACATCTTCTCCATGACGACCATGTGGCCGCTCGACGACGGTGTGCTCTTCTTGCCGAGGCTCACCGGCATCGTCTTGACCGTCTTCCCGTTCTGCACCACGGTCATCTTCTTCGTGGCGTTGTCCACGTTCATCTCGAACTTCCGCCCGATCTTGGACGTGGCCGAGCGGTCCTTGTCGCCGTAGATCCCCTTGCCGGTGGGCAGGCCGCCGACCGCGATCCGCACCTTGATCGTGGTGCCGGGCTGCCAGTACTCCGGGGCGCGGTAGTAGGCCTGGGTGCCGCTCGCCGTCCACGACCAGGTGCCCGGCTGCGACGGGGTGGTCTCGACGAACATGCGCTTCTGCACGGCGGCGCGGTCGGCCTTCTTGATGCCGGGGCTGAACTCGGCGACGACCGGCATGGCCACGCCGTACGTGTGGTCGTCGAAGAGGTAGAGCCCGGTGCCGGTCCGCCTGCCGGGGGCGCCCATGGTCGTGAACTTCGTCTTCGACGTCGTGGTGGCGCCGTTGCCCGCGGTGGCGGTCACCTCGGCGGTGTAGGTCTGCTCGGTCGCCAGGGTCTTGGCCGGCACCCAGGACGACTTGTCGTCGCGGAGCTTGCCGGCGACCGTCTTGCCCTTGGCGTCGGTCAGCTTGACCGAGGTCACCTCGCCGTTGCTGACCTTGAGACCGATCTCGGTGCTGACCGGAACGTTCTTCTTGCCGGAGGCCGGGGTGAGGGCCAGCGTGGCCGGCAGCGCGGCGGTGGTGCTCTCCGGGAGCGCCGAGGACGCCGGCGCGGCGCCGGCCGCCTCGGCCGGGTTGCTGAGAGCCGGCTTCTCGTCATCGCTGCACGCGGCGAGTGGCACCGTCACGGCGAGTGCCAGCAGTATCGCCACACAGCGGCGGAAGTCAACCATCGTCGGGCCCCGTTCTGGAGTTCTCGGCGCAGCCATCCTGACGCATGAACGCAAATCCCGGGTCCCCCTTGCGGAGGTATCCAGGCGATTTCGAGGATCTTCCGAGGCCGTGCTAACGTTTTCTCGTTGCCGGGCGCCGCTAGCTCAACTGGCAGAGCAGCGGACTCTTAATCCGCGGGTTGTAGGTTCAAGTCCTACGCGGCGCACCAACAACGAAGGCCGCGACACCATCAGGTGTCGCGGCCTTCGCCGTTTCCGCTGCGCTAGGGTGGCGCGTGCCTTCTGAGACTCCGCTCACGATCGACGACTTCGACGCCATGGCCTTCCCGGCCGCCACGCTCGCCGACCCGTCTCCGGTCGTCGCCGAGATGGTGGCCGCCGTCGAGCAGGGCCGGGCCGCCGACGACGAGGCGGCCGCCCACGCGTACCTGCTGGCCGCCGAGGTCACCGAGCGGGCCGGCGACCTCCCCACCGCTCTCGGCTACGCCGAGCGGGCCGCCGCTGTTCCCGGCGAGGACGGCCTGGCCATCGCCTGCTACGCCGAGCTCCTGGTCAAGTCGGGACGCGAGGAGGAGGGGCGCAAGGCCTTCGACGCGGTCCGGCCCCGGCTGCTGCAAGACCCACACGCTCCCTCGTACGTCGGTGAGGCGCTCGAATCCTGCGGACTCGCCTCCGTCGCCGAGGAGTGGCTCTCCGCCGCCGCGCGGGCGCTCGTCGAGGAGGGCGGGTTCGACACCGACGACGAGTCCACCGACTTCGGCGTGCTCGACATGCTGTTCGCGGTGCTGCGGGAGCGGCACCGGATCCGCGAGGCGATGGAGCTCGAGCACGACGAGCTGGACGGTCTCTTCCACGAGATGGAGGCGGCGGCCGGTGGCGGCCCGGACCTGAACGGTCAGGCGCTGCTCTACTGGCCGGAGGCGGAGCTGGCGAAGGTCCTGGAGCGCTGGCCGGACCGGGCCGACGTCTACGGCTCGGACTGGCCGGAGCACCGGGCGAACGTGGAGCGGACCGTGGCCGGCTGGTCGGCGACCGGTGTCACCCAGATCGCCCTGATCCCGGGCTCGGCGGAGGGGCTGCTCGCGTTCGCCGCCGCGGAGGGGGAGGACCCGGCCGACGCGGAGACCCACGCGCACTACGCGGAGGAGCTGGCGGACACGGCCGGCGTCACCGAGTGGCCCCCGCAGCGGAACGCGCCGTGCTGGTGCGCCTCCGGCGTCAAGTACAAGAAGTGCTGTCTGCCCCGCTCCCGGGCCTGACCCACGGCGAAGGAGCACCCCGCGGGTGTGCTAACGTTCTTCCTCGTTGGCAAGCGCTGCTAGCTCAACTGGCAGAGCAGCGGACTCTTAATCCGCGGGTTGTAGGTTCAAGTCCTACGCGGCGCACAACACCCGAGAAGGGCCCCGTTCGCGGGGCCCTTCTCTCGTTCTCAGCCGGTGATCAGGACGCGGTCCAGCGGGTTGAGGCAGACCACCGCGACCCGGCTGCAGTAGTCCTCGCACTCGGCGTCGTGCCGGGCCAGCCAGGCCGCCCCGGCCAGGGTCTCGCCGCACATCGCCGCGGTGTACTCGACCAGGCGGGCCGGCTCGCCCCGCCCGTCGATCTCCACGGTGAGGTCTGATTGCGCCATTGCGGATCACGCTCCCGATCGTCGATCAGCTCTCGGTCGCACCGGCGGAGGGTGCGACTCACTCCGGGATACGCCTACGGTCGGTAATCAGTTCACCGAACCGGCCACTGTGGCATGTTGTCGGGATGCTGCACGGATTCGGCCGCCGACGGTTGACGAGTGATCACACACCGCAACCGGAGATCAGCCGGCGGCGGCGAGGGCGAACGCCAGCATCCCGGTCGCGGTGAAGTCCAGGGCCGGCTCGTTCGTCGCGGAGACGCGCATGTCGTCGACGTACTGCGCGTCCTCCCGGTCGAACTCCGTATAGGACCCGTCGGAGCAGAGCGAGTCCGGCATCTCCTCCGCCAGCGACTCCACCCGGGCCGCCATGTTCGGGCCGTTGACCACGGCGCCGGTCAGCGACGTGTGCGTCAGGCTCCCGATCTGGTCGTGCGGGCACTGCGGGTACTCGTCGCCGGCGCCGATCACCATCGACAGGCCCCACCCGTTCGCGCCGAGCGTGACGCCGCGCTGTGTGGTGGCGAACGCGTCGTACCGGTCGTCGCCGGTCATCCGCCGGTAGAGCGCCGCGGTCGCCGCCCAGCCCAGTTGCCGTGCCGCGTAGTCGGCCCCGCCGGAGCCGGAAGTCGCGCCCATCGGGTCGGCGGCGGCCGCCTTGACCGCCCTGTCCAGACGGTCGCGCAGGTCGGCGACGAGCGCGTTGGCCGGCGCCAGGCGGTACACCTCGGCGTCGGCGAGCGCGTCGACGTCATACACGGTCAGCCCGTCGTCCCCGCCGCCGGTCTCGTCCGCCCACCGCTCCGCCTGACCGGTCCAGTCCTTGACGCGCTGGTCGCCGAGCGCCTTCCCGGCCAGGGCGACCTCGGCCCAGCCCAGCGCGAGGTCGTCCGCGAAGCTCTCCTCCGGGTAGAAGTCGCGCGGCACGGTGGTGACCAGCTCGTCGCCGTCCATGCTCGTGTCGGCCTGCGCCAGCAGCCCCGCCGCGGTGTCCAGACGGGACTTCGCGCCGGCCGGATCGGTGCCGGCCTCGGCCTGCGCGGCCAGGGCGAACGCGGCGGCCACCCGCCCGGCCAGGTTCGGGCTGATCGGATCGCCGGGGGCGGCGGCCCGGAACACCGGCCGGTAGCGCTGGTAGTAGCGCCGGTCGCCGGGCTCCACGTCCAGCCCGTCGTCGGCCTGCGGCAGCCGCCAGGTGTCGTGGTCGCCCAGGTACTGATCGTTCCCGGCCACACCGACCTGGGTGTAGAGCACGCCCCGGTGGTACATCCGGGTCAGCCAGTCCAACCCGTGCCGGATCTCCGCGGCCAGCGCCGCCGACGCCGGGCCGTCCCGTTGCACGAGCTGCATGACGACCAGCGCGTACGCCGTGGTGTGCGTGAACTTGAGGTAGTCGCCCGCGTCGTACCAGCCGCCCTCGACGTCGGCCTCGGTGCCGGTGGACTCCAGCGGGTCCTCGTCGTCCGCCGGTGTGCCGTAGACCGTCGCCGTGCGGTCCTCCAGGTGCGCCGGGGTCCGCTGCCACGAGCCGCCCACCTGGTCGGCCCCGTCGCGGTGCGCCTGGAAGTACTGAACAGTGTCGGCCACCAGCGGGCGGTAGAGCTTCCCCGCGGCGTCGATGCGGAACGCTGGGGACTCCGCGCTGAAGCGGTCGTCAAGCCGTACGCGATAGGTCCCCGGAGCCCGCAGGGCCGTGAGATCCAGGGGGTTGATCGCGCGATAGCGCGTGTTCCAGTCGCCCCGGCTGGGCCCGGCGGTGATCGTGAGCACCGGACTCCCGTGCTCGTCCACCACCGTCGCCCGCGCGCCCGCCGCATCGGACGGCGCCATCAGCAGAGCGACCTTCGTCTCACCGGCCGCCCAGCCGACCTGGTCGACCCGGATCCGGGCGGCCGGCAGCACGGGTCTCGGCGCCGGGCGCGGCGCGGAGCACGAGGTGGTGAGGAGGATCAGCAGGATCAGCGGTACGCAGTGCGGGCGGTGCTTCACGATGCGCAAGCTTCACCGAGCGCGCGTGCGGCCGGACGTACCCGGTGTGCGCCAAAGATCTGACAGTTCGCTGTGAGCGGGCCGCCGTGCCTACGCCGTATCGTCTCCGCCATGACCTGCGTCCTGCTGATCTCGGGCAGCACTCGCGACGGATCCCTGCACACCGCGGCCCTGCGCACCGCGAGCCGGTTCGCGCCGCCGGAGGTCGACGCCACGCTCTACACCGGGCTGCGTGACCTGCCGGCGTTCGTGCCGGGCGATCCGAACCCGCCGGAATCGGTCAACGAGCTGCGCAGCCGGGTCGCCGGCGCGGACGCGGTGCTGTTCAGCACCCCGGAATACGCGGGCTCGCTCCCCGGCAGCCTGAAGAACCTGCTGGAGTGGCTGGTCGACGGCGGTGTGCTGACCGGCAAGGCGGCGGCCTGGCTGTCGGTGGTCGCGCCGGGGCAGGACGAGGGCGCCCGGGCCGGGCTCGAGTCGGTGCTCGGGCACGGCGGCGCGCGCGTGCTGCGGGCCGCCTGCGTGCGGATCCCGCTCGACATGCGCGCGGTCGACGAGCAGGGGCTGGTCACCGATCCGCAGTTGCACCAGGCGTTGCAGGACATGTTGCAGGCGCTGGTCCGCACGCTCGCGATGGCCCGCCCGGCGCCGTCCTGGCAGGTGCAGTCCAGCCTCTACCCGGTGATCACGCGCTCCGACGCACCGGCCTTCGGCCGACGACCCGACTTCAACACCTTCTAGCCGTACGGCGTCAGCCCCCCGGCCGCGGGCCGCCGCCCCGGATCCGCGATGATCGACCGCACGCCATCGAAGATCGTCACGCCGGTGCGGGTTATCGCTCGCTGTGATGATCTTTAAAAGAACCTCAAGTGGTGAGTCATGTCCGGTGCCGGTGACGCATAGTGGACACCTCGACTCGCTTCTCCGGAAGGGATCATCGCCGTGGCCAGCGCAGACCCACTGCACCCCCGTATCATCGTGGTCACTGTATGTGATTGCTCCTCATCGGAGACTCCGGTCCGCCCGGCCACCCGCCGTCGCCGGCTGCCGGTCCGCCCGCCACGGTTCTCCCGCCGCCACGGCGGTTGACCTCAGGCGCTCAGGCCGTGCTGGTACGCATACCGCACGGCCTGCGCCCGATCGCGCACCCCGGCCTTCGCGAACAGCCGGTTCACGTGCGACTTCACGGTCACCTCGGTGACGTGGAGCCGTTTCGCTATCTCCCGGTTGGACAGTCCCGCCGCGATCAGCCGCAGCACCTCGGCCTCGCGGGCGGTCAACCCGTCCGGCAGCTCCGCGCCCGCGGTCGCGGTGGCCGAGGCCGGCACGCCACCGGTGGCT
>KL571230.1:21897-23903 GCA_000715855.1 Actinoplanes liguriensis | reverse complement strand
ATGTGTATAAGAGACAGAGGACGCCCTGCCCGACCGCCGCCGCCCGGACCGCCTGCGCGATCTGCACCCGCCCGGCGTCCTTCGTCAGGTAGCCCACCGCGCCGGCCCGCAACGCCCCGAGGATGTGCTCGTCGTCGGCGAACGTGGTCAGCACCACCACCCGGGTCTCCGGGAACCGGGCCTTGATCAGCGCGGTCGCCTCCACCCCGTCCCGGCGTGGCATCCGCAGGTCCATCAGCACGACGTCCGGCCGCTCCCGGCCGACCAGCTCCAGCGCCCGGTCGCCGTCGGCCGCCTCGCCCACCACCTCGACGTCGTCGAGCAGGCTCAGCATCACCGCCAGCCCCTCCCGGACCACCGTCTGATCGTCGGCCACCACCACGCGGATGCTCACCCCGGCATCCTGACACCTGCCGCGTCGTCACCGCGCCCCGGCGCTCATCCGGGCAACCGGAGGTCGACCAGCCAGCCGTCGTCGTCCGGCCCGACCTCGACCGAGCCGCCGGCCAGCTCGGCGCGCTCCCGCAGGCCGATCAACCCGTAGCCGCTCGACAAGCCGAACACCGGTGGACCGGCCGGGCCGTGGTTGCGGATGCGCAGGGCGACGGTGCCCGGGTCGTACCGCAATCGGGTCTCGACGATGCTCCCCGGTGCGTGCTTGCGGACGTTGCTCAGCGCCTCCTGAGCGGCCCGGAACAGCGCCAGCCCGGTCTCCGCGTCCAGCTCCCGCGGCTCGCCGTCGACCGTGAACGTGGCCGGCACGTCCAGGTCCCGTCCGTAGCCCGCGGTCAGCTCGCCGACCAGCTCGGGCACCGGCAGGGGGTCGCCGCGCAGCGCGCTCACCGCCCGGCGGGTCTCGGTCAGGCCGTCGCGCGCGAGGGTCCCGGCGCGGTCGATCAGCAGCGCGGCATCCGCCGTCCGGTCCCGCTCCAGCAGCGCGGCGGCCGTCTCCAGCTGCACCGACAGCGCCGACAGCGAGTGCGCCAGCACGTCGTGGATCTCCCGGGCCAGCCGCGCCCGCTCGGCCAGCGTCGCCGCCCGCGCCTGCTCGTCGGCGAGCAGCTGCTCCTGCTCGGCGCCGGCGTCGCGCTGCCGCCGCAGCAGGACGAGCAGGGTCACCACGATCGTGACGCCGCACCAGAGCGCGATCGCGGACGTCTCCACCCCGTGCGAGGCGAGCGCCACGATCAGCGCGATCAGCCCGACGCCGGTCAGCACCCCGATGGTGATCAGGCCGAGCACCGCGGCGCCGCTGGCCAGCCCGGCGATCAGATAGACCGGGGCGAGCCCGGGCCCGGTGACCGCGGTCAGCCACAGCGAGGCCGCGACGGTGACGCAGACCGCGACGACGTGCCGCTTCGGCGACAGCACCCGCAGGGCCAGCAGCGCCCAGCCCAGCCCGCCGATCACCAGCCCGGCCACCAGGGCCGGGTTGTGCGGCGAGTTCTGGACCATCCCGACGGTGACGACGCCCAGGACGATCAGGTTGCGGGCCCGCCGCCACAGGGGCAGCAGCCGGGCCCGGCCGAGGGTGAGCACGAGGTCAGTCTGCCGAATCGGGAGCGGCGCCGGGGGACCGTCGCCCGCGGCCCGGAGCGGGGAGGTCAACGCCCGGCCGTGACACGGTCCCGGCGGCGCGGCGCGAACGGCGCGCCGGTCGCCATCGCCCGCGGCCCGACCACGGCGGCCTCGCCGAGGAAGCTGAGACCCAGGGCGAGCACCAGCGACGCGGTGAGCACCGGCCGATCCGCGCCGAGCGCGACCGCGGCCGCCGCCTGCCCGAACCGCAGCGCGATCAGCCCGGCCCAGACGGCGAGCGTGACCGGGGTGTAGCGGTACCAGGTGTGCCCGTCCCGGACGAAGATCCGCACGGTCCGGCCGCGGAGAGCGCCGCCCGCGACCGCGACCAGGCCGCCGGTGACCAGTGCCACGAGGTCGGTGGTGGCGTGGGTGAGATCGGTCTGGGCGACGGTGTAGACGCCGTACGCGGTGAGCGCCAGCGGCAG
>KL571230.1:16981-21633 GCA_000715855.1 Actinoplanes liguriensis | reverse complement strand
AGATGTGTATAAGAGACAGCCATGGCGTAGACGAGGACGGCGACGATCAGGAGCGCGGTGACGGGATTCATGCCCCTGAAGGTAGGAATCGGACCGGGTGGAGCGCCGCCACCCACGGGTGGAGAGCCGGGTGGAGATCCGTGGCCACTTGACCGTTCTGTCCACCCGAATACCGGTATTGTCGGTAGTCGATTCCGGTATTCGGGGAGGAACGATGACGCAGGAGATCGTCGATCTGGGAGGTCCGGCGTTCCAGGACGACCCGCACGCGGCGTATGCCGACTGGCGCCGCACCGGTCCGGTCCGGCGCGCGGTGCTGCCCAGCGGCGCACACGCGTGGATCGTCACCCGCTACGAGGACGCGCGCCGTGCGCTCACCGATCCGCGCCTGTCGAAGCGGTCCACCCCGTCGGCCGAGAGCGCGCCGGCCGGTGGTTCGCGGACGGCCGGCGCGACTCCGATGTCGGCAAGCATCGGCGCGGCGATCTCCCGGCACATGCTGGCGGTCGACCCGCCGGACCACACCCGCCTGCGCCGCCTGGTCTCGGCCGCCTTCACCGCCCGCCGGATCGAAGCGCTGCGCCCGCGGATCGAGCAGATCGCCACCGACCTGCTGGACGGCTTCGACGGCCGGGAGCGGGCCGACCTGATCGACGAGTTCGCCTTCCCGCTGCCCATCCAGGTCATCTGCGAGCTGCTCGGCCTGCCGCAGGAGGATCGCGACGACTTCCGCGAGTGGTCGGACGCGGTGGTCGCCGGATCGGCGGCCGGTCCGCGGCTGGCCCCGGCGCTCGAGTCGATGGTCACCTACATCCACGCCCTGCTCGCCGAGCGCCGCAAGTCCCCGGGTGACGACCTGCTCTCCGGGCTGATCCAGGTCCGTGACGCGGAGGACCGGCTGACCGAGGACGAGCTCTCCTCGATGGTCTTCCTGCTCCTGGTGGCCGGCCACGAGACCACCGTCAACCTGATCGGCAACGGCGCCTACCTGCTCCTGCGCGCCCCACCGAGTGGGAGCGGCTGCGCGCCGACCGGGAGCTGCTGCCGAGCGCCATCGAAGAGTTCCTGCGGTACGAGGGTCCGCTCAAGACCTCCACCTTCCGCGTCGCCACCGAGGACGTGGAGCTCGGCGGGGTGACCATCCCGGCCGGCGACGCCGTGATCGTCGGCCTGCTCTCGGCGAACCGGGACGACGAGCAGTTCGCCGACGCCGCCGAGCTGCGCCTCGACCGTGTGCAGAGCCCCGGGCACCTGGCCTTCGGGCACGGCATCCACTACTGCCTGGGCGCCCCGCTGGCCCGGCTGGAGGCGCAGATCGCGTTCACCGCGCTCTTCGATCGGTACCCCGGGCTGCGGCTCGCCGTCCCCGCCGGGGAGCTGACGTGGCGGGCCGGGCTGTTGCTGCGTGGCCTGGAGGGATTGCCGGTCTTTCTGTGAAGAAGGCATGATGTCGGCCGTGTCCGACATGCATGATCCCCGGCCGTCGTCACCCCATTGGCCGACGACCGTTCTGCCGACGGTGCCCGCGCACGACAAGTACCAGCGGGCCAACCGCCTGCGCCTGATCGTGCTCGGCTCGGCCGGCGCCTTCCTGGTCCTCGCGATCGGGTATTGGGCGCTCTCCGGCCCGGGCGACGACGACCAGGCGCCGGTGGCGGCGCCGGTCATCTCGGCCCAGGTGCTCCGGACGCAGAGCATCGAGCCGCTGGAGGAGTCGAGCACCGCGCCGACCAGCAAACCGCCGACGAGCAAGCCGACCACGAAGCCGCCCGCCGTGACGCCGGTGAAGATCACTCAGGTGATCTCCCAGATGCAGCGCGAGCTCGGCGTCCTGGTGCGGAGCAGGCAGATGGAGCGGGGTGACGCCCGCTCGCTGAACCAGCGGCTGCGCAAGATCTCCGAGTCGGTCCGCAAGGGCGATCGGGACCAGGCGCAGGACCGGCTGGAGGATTTCGCCGACAAGCTGGCCGACCTGCACGACGACGGCAAGATCAGCGACGCGGGGTTCAGCGCCCTGGCCGGTCAAGCCGGCCAGGTCGCCGCCGCCCTGGAGAGCTGAACCAGGCGCCCTGAAGGCCTAGCCCTGGCCGAGGCGGCCGATCGCGGCCTCGATCCCGGCGATCCGGTCGGCCACCAGGGCCACCGCCCCGGCCGCCCGGACCATCGGGTCCGCCTCGCTGCCGCCGAGCGCCTGCTCGCGCAGGAATCCGGCCTTGACCTCGGCCCAGCGCTGCTCGCGGGCCGGGTCCAGCCGGCCGCGGATCTCGGCCAGCTTGAGCAGGTTGGCCTCGGCGCCGCCGGTGAGGGTCTGCGCCTCGCCCAGGTAGTGGTCGTCGAGCACCTGCTCCAGCTCGTCGTCGTTCATCGCCGGCACGATCCGCTCGGCCAGCTTGTTCATGTTCCGGTAGGAGCCCTGCAGCTTGAACGGCGGCTCGGTCCGGCTCGAGTCGGCCTGCGCCGCCGAGGCGATGTACGCCTGGTTGACCCGCAGCACCACCCGTTGCGCCCGTTTCATCTTGCGCAGCACGGCCAGGATCTGGTCGAGCTCGGCCGCGGAATAGGGGTACGACAGCCGGTCCGCCCGGGCCGTCTCGTCCCCCTCGGCCAGCCGGAGCAGCAGCGGGAGGTCGGCGGTGTCCCGCGCGGCGAGCGGCGCCAGCACGGTGTTCGCGGTCAGCGCGTTCTCCAGGTAGGACAGTTCGAACAGGTCCTCGCGGCCAGCCAGCACGTCACCGAGGTTCCACACGTCGGCCCGGTTGGCGAGCATGTCCGGCACCCGGAAACGACGACCGCTCTCGGTGTACGGGTTACCTGCCATGCACACCGCGAACCGTTTGCCCCGCAGGTCGTACGTCCTGGTCCGGCCGTTCCAGACGCCCTCCATCCGGCGCTGGGCGTCGCAGAGGGAGATGAACTTCTGCAGCAGCTCCGGGTTCGTGTGCTGGATGTCGTCGAGGTAGAGCAGCACGTTGTTGCCCATCTCCAGGGCGAGCGAGATCTTCTCCACCTCCTGCCGCGCGGTGGCGTCCGGGGCGTCGGCCGGGTCGAGCGAGGTCACGCCGTGGCCCAGCGCCGGCCCGTTGACCTTGACGAAGACCAGGCCGAGCCGGTCCGCGACGTACTCCATCAGGGTTGTCTTGCCGTAACCGGGCGGCGAGATCAGCAGGAGCAGGCCGGAGCGGTCGGTCCGCTTGTCGTCGCCGGCCGCGCCGATCTGGCGGGCCAGGTTGTCGCCGATCAGCGGCAGGTAGACGTCGTCGAGCAGCCGGTTGCGGACGAACGTGGTCATCACCCGTGGCTTGAACTCGTCCAGTCGCAGCCGGTCCCGTTCGGTGGCGGCCAGGGTGGCCCGCTGCTTCTGGTAGGCGCGGTAGGCCGGCATCCGGATATTCCGGAAATTTCGGGCTGCAGGCAGCAGCGCGTCCAGCCGGACCGTCAGATGCCCGTCCGTGATCCGCGGGTGCACGCCGAGCAGCCCGGACACCGTTTCGCTGGTGGCGGCCGAGACGTCGTAACGGGTGAGCGAAGTCAACTCGACAGCCGCCGCTTCCGGCAAGTCGGATTTATCGCCAGCGTCGGGCTTTGATGCTAAAAATGCGCCCAGCCATGCCTCCGCCAGCTGCCGCCTGGCCCCGAGATCCGACTCCAGAGCGCGCAGATCATCCGCAAAACGGGCCCCGCCGAGCTCCCGGTGAAAGCGATCCAGAAGAGTCCGCGCTCCGGCACTGGTGGCGAAGCCATGACCCAGGGCCAGCTCCTCGACCAGATACTCCCCGACGGAAGCCCCGGCCGCCTTATCCAATTCGGACACCAGCTCGTCCAGCGCCGCCCCCGCCGACCCGAACAACTCCCGCGCCCGGATCAGCGACGACGCCCGTAACGTCCAGAGCTCCCGCTGTTCCTCGGTGGTCCCGAACGCCCAGAACAGCTGCGCCTCCGCGCGCGTCGCCGCGTCGTACCGCAGCAACCCGGCGGCGGCGTGCAACCGCAGCAGCGCGTCGAGGATCACCGTCGCGTCGGCGTCGTGCACCCCACGCTCGTACCCCTCGTCGTACCTCTCCTCGGCGGCCCTGCGCACCAGATCCCGCAGCGTGCCGTCGGTGAGCGCGTTGGCAGCCGCCCGGGGGTCCGCGGCGAGAATCGCCGCCGCCAGGTGCTCCGCGCGGTAGAGCCCGCGGTACTCCGAGATCAGCGGTTGTTCCCAGAATTCCCTGGTCGCCGCGAAAGCCGGATCGGTGATCGCCGCGCGGTAATCGGTGCCGGTGATCGCATACGCCAACCCGCCGTCCTGTGGCACCAGCGTGAGGTCGATCGCCTGCCCGTTGACCGCGAACGTGTGCCGGCCGAGCCGGATGCCGCCCTCGTCGAACAGGTCGAGCCGGTCCCGCAGGGCTCGCCCGGCCTCCTGCCGGGCGGCCTTGAGCTGCCCCTCCAGCTCCTCGGCGCGAACCGTGTCGCCGGCCGCCCGCAGCTCGTCCGCGACCGTGCGCACCTTGGCGACCATCGGGTCGGTCGCGAAGTACGTGTTGACCTCGTCCGGGTCACCGAGCGTGGTGATCCGCCGGTGCACCGCGTCCAGGATCCGCCGGGCGGAATCGGCCAGCCGGTCGGCGCGACGGGCCCGCTCGTCGAGCAGCGCCTGGCGACGGCCG
>KL571230.1:16161-16807 GCA_000715855.1 Actinoplanes liguriensis | reverse complement strand
GGCCGGCGATCGCCTCGTACACCTCGGTGCGTTTCGCGGCCAGTCGTTCGCCGAAGTCGTCGACGTCACCGAACCGGGTCTCCAGCGTCTCCACCTGGGCCATCAGCCGGGCCAGGTGCTCGTCGCAGCGTTCCGGGGTGTCCGCGGCGGCGAGCGCGGCCGACACCGACTGGCCGAAGAGCGCGAACTCGGCGGCGAACGCGGCCCGGCCCTCGACCGCGGCCAGCTCCCGGCGCTTGGCGTCGAGGGTGGCGCGAGCCCGGTTCAGGCCGCCGAGCACCGTGCCGATGCGCTCCAGAATGGACACCCGGACGGTCGCGTCGGCGATCTCCAGCCCGCCGACCACTTCGGTGACCACCTGCAGCCCGTCGGACTGCTCGGTGATCCGCTCGGCGACCGGCTCGCCCTCGGCGACCGTGGTGATGGCCGCGGCCTGGGCGGCCAGCTCCTCGACCCCGGTCTGGTAGTCGGCGAACGCGTCCGGCCGGCGCAGGAACTCGACCGCCCGCCGCGTGGTCTCGTCGGTCGCCGTGACCAGCGATCCGGCGATCTCGTCGAGCCGGGCGACGTCGGCGTACCGCATCTCCCGTAGCCCGGCCAGCCTGCCGCGCTCGCGGCGCAGCTCGGCGGCTGTCTCTTATACACA
>KL571230.1:15563-15971 GCA_000715855.1 Actinoplanes liguriensis | reverse complement strand
CGCCGGATCAGCGCCTCCGCGGCCGCCGCGGCCTCGGCGAGGGCCTGCGCGGCCTGCGCGGTCAGCGCCTGCACCGACGCGAACTCGTCGAGCACCTGTTTGGCGGCGGCCCGCACCTCGGAGAGCGGCTCGGCGAGGTTCTCCAGCTCCGGATCGTTCAGCCAGTGATAGGTGTCGAAGGCCCGGGTGCAGGCCGCGATGATCGCCTCGAAGACCGGCCCGGCCGCGGACATCTCGTCGACCATCCGGGTCACCGACAGCGCGTCGGCGATGCCGCGGACCAGGTCGGCGTTGCCGATCCGGTCGAGCGGCCCGGTCCCGGCGGGCTGGGCGGCGGCGTGGGCGTCCGAGACGTAGGAGGTCTGCCACACCTGGACCGGGTGCACCCTGTCTCTTATACACATCTCT
>KL571230.1:15018-15376 GCA_000715855.1 Actinoplanes liguriensis | reverse complement strand
TGTGTATAAGAGACAGCACCTGGACCGGGTGCACCCGCGACGGCTCGTCGCCGGGGCTGCGCAGCACGACCAGGGCGCCGTCGTCGAAGATCGCGTAGCCGTGGCCCGTGATCGGCGTCGCCACCTCCTTGCGGATCACGTTGTAGGGCAGCAGCAGGTACCGTCCCGATCCGGCGTCGTGGAAGACGTGCAGCACGTCCTCCCCGTTGACCGATCGCACCACCCGTTCGAACGCCAGCCCGGTGGTGTCCTGGTCGAACGTCTTCGCGACCCCGGTGGCCAGGTAGTACCCGCCGGGGAAGATGACGCCCTGGTCCTCCGGCAGCCGGCGGCAGGCCTGACCCTGTCTCTTATACAC
>KL571230.1:3258-14794 GCA_000715855.1 Actinoplanes liguriensis | reverse complement strand
GGCCTGACCGATGCCGTCCAGCCGCCGCACGTCCCGGGTGCGGGTGTTGAAGACCAGGTAGCGGTGCACGGTCTCCTGATAGGGGAGGACCCGGAGCAGGATCAAGGGCCCGACCCGCGCGTACGCGATCTCCGCATCCGCCAGGCTCTGCAGCGGCTCGTCGACGGGCTCGGAGTAGATGCCCTCGCCGTCCTCGGTGTTGTCCTCGACCTTGACCGTCAGCGTGCCGCCGACCGCCTCGACGAACACCTCGTCCTCGATCGAGACGTGCGGGTGCCGGCCGAGCACGTGCTGCTCGCGGGTGGTGACCGTCCAGGTGAAGTCGTGCGTCGGCGGCAGCACGTGATCGCGCTCGCCCCGCGCGTCCTGGTACGCCACCGAGCCGTCCACGCCGATCCGCCAGCGCAGCACCTTCAGGTCATCGGCCCGCGCCCCGGTCTGGAAGATCGCCAGCAGCAGCCCCTCGACCCGCCGCAACTGCCGGAGACGGGTCTCCTTGTAGTAGCGGTACAGCTCGGCGAAGTCCCGCCGGAAGCCCGGGTCGTCCAGCAGCCCGGGCGCCTGCGCCGGCTGGAACTGCCGGTCGACCACGGTGAACACGTCGTCCACCGACGTCTCGGCCTTCATCCCGAGGAACGCGTTCGCGCCGAAGAGCAGCGCCTCCCCGGCCGGCGCGACGTCGGCCGGCACGCAATTGTTGCCGGTGCGGATCCGCTCGGTGCCCAGCAACTCGGTCTGCTGGGCACCGAAGACCTCGACCCGGCGCCCGTTCAGCGCCTCGGCCCGCTCGGCGAGCTCACGTGCCTTGGCGCCGAGCCGGGCCCGCAGCACCTCATAGGTGCCGGCGTCGATGTTCGATTCGGTCACTCAGCCTGGTCCTTCTTGAGCTGGTTCGCGACGGCCGCGGCCACGCTCAGGTTGGCCACGTCGGCGGTCGACACCGAGCTCGCCAGCTTGTGCAGGTCCTCGGCCAGGTCACCCTCGCCGTTCAGGTAGCGGGCGCCGACACCCTGGACGACCGTGCTGTGCTCGACGAACCCGTCGATGCTCTTGCCCAGCGTGATCGAGCCGACCAGCTTGTCGAAGAAGACCGAGTCGCCGCCGACGATGTCGATGTTCGCCTTCTCCAGCCCAGCCGCGACCACCATGGCCTGGGACTCGGCGATCTCCTTGTGCACGGTGATGCCGGCCAGCCGGATCTCCTTCTCCATCTCCAGCCGCAGCCGGTACTCCTCGTGCGCGCGGGTAACGTCGTCGAGCGTGGCCATCGCGCCGGCCTTCTGCTCCAGGCCGATGGCCTCACCGAGCAGCTTCTCCTTGATCGCCTCGGCGGCGACCATCGCCTTCTGCCGCTCGACGGCGGCCTCGGCCAGGCCGGTCTTCTCGATCACCTCGGCCTCGGCGCGGCCGGTCTTGGCGATCACCTCGGCGTTGCGCTCCTTGACCTGGACCTCGGCCAGCCCGAACGCGGCCGACTCGGCCTGCTTGCCCTCGGCCAGCCGGATCGCGGCGCGGGCGTCCAGCTCGGCGGACTGCTGCCGGGCCTCGGCCAGCAGCAGCTGCTCGCGGGCCTTGAACTTGGCCGCGGCCTCCGAGGCCTCGGCCGCCTTGATGTCCTTGACCAGCGACTCCTGCGCCTCGGCCTCGGCGTTGATGATGACCGCCTGGCGGGTGCGCTCGGCCTCCTCGACGACCCGGAGGCGCTTGATGTTCTCCTCCTGCTCGGCGACCGTCTTCTCCACCGCGATCCGCTCCCGGATCACCTCGGCCATCGTCCGCTTCTCGGTCTCGACCTCCTTGTCCTTGGCGATCGTGGACAGCTCGGTCTCCCGCTGGCGGCCGATCACCTCGAGCATCCGGTCCTTCTCGATGCGCTCGGTCTCGATCGCGATGACCCGCTCGCGGTTCTTCTCGGCGACCGCGATCTCCCGGCTCTTGTTCTCGGTCTGCACGCCGAGCTGCTGCTCGGTCTTGATCCGGGCGGTCTCCGAGCGAAGCGTCTCCTCCGCCCGGGCCAGGGCGATCTCGGCCTCCTCGCGGGCCCGGATGGTCTCGATCTCCCGGCGCTGCTTGATCTCCGCGTCCGTCCGGCGGCGCTCCAGCTCGAGGATCGCCTCGCGGGCGTCCACGTCCTGGCGGGTGATCTCCTTCTCCTCGTTGCGCCGGAAGTCGTTGGTGCGCACCGCCTCGATCGCGGTCAGCTCGGTGATCTTCCGGATGCCCTGCGCGTCCAGGATGTTCTTCGGGTCCAGCGAGCCGACCGGGGTCTGCTCCAGGAAGTCGATGGCCGCGTCCTCCAGGCTGTACCCGTTGAGGTCGGTGCCGATCACCTCGATGATCTGGTCCCGGAAGTCGTTGCGCTTGGTGTAGAGGTCGACGAAGTCGAGCTGCTTGCCGACCGTCTTCAGGGCCTCGGAGAACTTCGCGCTGAACAACTCCTGCAACGTGCTCTCACTGCTGGCCCGCGTGGTGCCGATCGCCTGGGCCACCTTGATCACGTCCTCGGTGGTCTTGTTCACCCGTACGAAGAAAGTGATCCTGATGTCCGCTCGGATGTTGTCCTGACAGATCAGGCCCTCCCGGCCGGTACGGGAGATCTCGATCGTCTTCACCGAGATGTCCATGATCTCGGCCTTGTGCAGAACGGGAAGCACCACCGCGCCGGTGAAGGTGACATCCACGCGACGCACCTTGGAGACGATCAACGCCTTGCCCTGTTCGACTTTCCGGAACATCCGGCTGAGGAAGAACAGCACGCCGATCGCGATGAGTACGACAACGGCGATAAGCACACCGAAACCGGTGGAGACAACGTCCATCAAACGCCTTTCTTGGCGATATCGGCGGGAACGACCCAGAAGAACTCGCCTTCGGAGTCGACGTCATAGATGAGAGCGACGGTGCCGGCGGACAGGTCGTCCTCGCCGGCCTGGCGGACCTGGATGATCGCCGACGAGCCGTCCGCGGCGTGCACCTCGGCCTGGCCGAACGTCCCGGTCACCCGCCCGGTGCGGATCACGCAGGTGAGACCGAGGAAGTCGGCCCGCGAGGCGACCGGCCCGGTAGGCAGCAGCCTGCTCAGCGGGATCGCGAGCAGCCGGGTGACGATCGCCGCCGCGACCAGGGCGGCGATCGGGACGACCCAGAGCGGGAACGACGCGTGCCACTCGCTGCCGGCGAGCGTGCCGAACCAGCCGAGCGCCACCAGCAGCGAGACGAAGAACGGCAGCGGGACACCGAGCAGATCGCCGTGCACGTGACCGTGCTCGGGGTCGGCGCCGCCGGCGATCACCACGACCCAGTAGAGGATCACGATAATCAGCAGAGGGGTCAGAAGAACGGTGGGGAAGCTCAGCGCGGCTTCGATGAATCCGTTCCCCATGAATTGCCCGTCCCCCGTCGTTCCGAACTGCGGTCCACAGGGTGACAGCTCGCGTCAAACGCGTCTATCCCCGGATGAGTTGTCCGTGGATGAAGATGTCCTTCATCCGGTCCTCGCGGCGCGGCAGACTTGGCTCATGGATCGGGAACAACTGGCGCATTTCCTTCGGACCCGGCGCGAAGCGCTGCAGCCCGAGGACGTCGGACTGCCGCGTGGCCCGCGGCGGCGGACCGGCGGGCTGCGGCGGGAGGAGGTGGCGGCGCTGGCCGGCATGTCCGCCGACTACTACGGGCGGATCGAGCAGCACCGCGGCCCGATGCCGTCCGACCCGATGCTCGCGGCGCTGGCCCGGGCCCTGCACCTGAGCCTGGAGGAGCGGGATCACCTGTTCCGGCTGGCCGGGCACCCGACGCCGCGGCGGTCACTGCGCGACGACCACATCAGCCCCGGCATGATGCGGATCCTGGACCGGCTGAACGACACCCCGGCGATGATCAATTCGCGGTACGGCGAGACGCTGCGCCAGACCCCGATGGCGCGGGCCCTGTTCGGCGACGAGACCCGGCACACCGGGCTGGCCCGCTCGACGGTCTACCGCTGGTTCACCGATCCGTCCAGCCGCCGCGTCTACCCCGAGCGGGATCATCCGAAGCACGGCCGGGTCTTCACGGCCAACCTGCGGCGCGCCTACACGGCCGATCCGCGGGGCCGGGCCGGTGAGATCGTCACGGCGCTGCTCGCCGCCAGTCCCGAGTTCGCCGCGATCTGGGACGAGCACCAGGTCGGCCTCACCCACGTCGACCGCAAGACCCTGGTCCACCCGCAGCTCGGCGAGCTCGAGCTGTGGTGCCAGAACCTCTACGACCCCGAGCAGGAACAGGCCCTGATCGTCTTCACGGCCGCGCCCGCATCGGAGAGCTACGAGAAGCTCCAGCTCCTCGCCGCCGTTTCCTGAGTTTTCCCAGCAACCCACGTTCGAAGGGACCACCATGTCCAAAATCGCCCTGATCACCGGCGGCAACCGCGGCCTCGGCCGGGCCACCGCCCTGGCCCTGATCGACGCCGGAGTCGACGTCATCTACACCCACCGCGGCGACCCCGGCGAGAAGATCGACGCCGTCGCGCTGGAGCTGACGGTCGGCGCGATCGACACGTACGACGCCTTCACCGGCGAGCTCCGCCAGGTCCTGCGCGACCGTTTCGGCCGCGACGACTTCGACTACCTGGTCAACAACGCCGGCGTCGGCCTGCACGCCTCGATCGCCGACACCACCGTCGACGCGTTCGACCAGATGCTCAACGTGCACTTCCGCGGCATGTACTTCCTCACCCAGAAGCTGCTCCCGCTGATCGCCGACGGCGGCCGCATCATCAACATCTCCACCGGCCTGGCCCGCTTCACCGGCGACGGCTACGCGGCCTACGCGTCGATGAAGGGCGCGGTCGAGGTCTTCACCCGCTACCTCGCCAAGGAGGTCGCGCCGCGCGGCATCACCGCCAACGTGGTCGCTCCCGGCCCGTCCGCCACCGACTTCGGCGGCGGCATCCTCCGCGACAACGAGCAGGTCCGGGCGCATCTGGCCCAGGTCATCGCTCTCGGCCGGGTCGGCGAGCCGGAGGAGATCGCCGACGTCATCACCGCCATGCTCGCCCCCGGCACCCGCTGGATCACCGGCCAGCGCATCGAGGCCTCCGGCGGAATGCACCTCTGAAAACCCCAACCCATTTCCCGGTACGACGACAAGCAGTCCCGTCCGCAGGCGACACGACCAAGCCCCCTGCGAGCACATCGCAACCCCCAGCCCGCCCCAGCCATCCCCGCGCCGCCCGCTCGCGCGGCTGGCGCTGACCGTGGTTATTCGTCCCTCATAACCACGCTGAGCACCAGCCGGGGTCCGCGAGGTGCGGCCGGGGCCGGCCCCGCGGCGCGGCTCGCGCTTTGCGCGGCTGGTGCTGACCGTGGTTGTGCGCGGCCGATAACCACGGTGGGCGCCAGCCGGCTTGCGGGAGGTGGGGGCGGGGCTATGGGCGTACGGCGGAATCGGTTTGATCTTGAACGCGGAACGGCGCGACCGGTGGAGGTCGCGCCGTTTCCTGAAGTGGGTCAGTCGCGGGTGGCGGGCTCGTCGAGGGGTTCGGGGATGCGGGCGGCCGGGAGCAGCGGCTGGGATTCGGCGAGTTCGGCGCTGAGCTCCGCCTCGTGCGCCACCAGCTCGGCGGCGTCGGCCTGCGCGACGAGGTCGGCGGCGTTGTCCTGCGCGACCAGGTCGGTGGCTTCAGTGTGGGCGACCGGCTCGGCGGGTGCGGTGATGGGCTTGGCGCGGATCAGGGACGCGAGGGCGCCGAGGACGGCCATGCCGATCGCCATCCAGAAGACGATGATCAGGCCGTCGTGGAACGGGTCGGCGATCAGCCGTGGGAAGAACTCCAGTCCGGTCAGGGTGTGCGCGTTGTCGGCCGGCAGCGCACCGAGCACCTGCGGCCCGAGCAACTCCTGGATCGGGTTGTAGCCGAGGAACGCGGCGAACAACGTCCCGACCGGCGGCAGTTGTGCGGCCTGCGCGGCGACGTCGGCCGGCACGCCCTGCGCGGTGAGGCCGGCGTTCAGGCTGGCCGGCAGGGAGTCGGCGAGACCGGCCACCATCAGCGAGAAGAAGACGCCGATGGAGAGCACCTGACCGGCGTTCATGAAGGTGGCCCGCATGCCGGACGCGGCGCCGCGCATGTTCGCCGGAACCGTGGACATCAGCAACGATGTGTTCGGCGCGGAGAACAACCCGCCGCCGAGGCCGTTGATGAAGATCAGGACCGCGAACACCGGGTAGCTGAAGTCGCCCGGGACGAGCAGCAGGCCGGCGAAGGACAGCGCCATCACGAGCAGGCCGCCGGCCGCGAACGGGCGGGCGCCGAACCGGTCGGAGAGGAACCCGGCGAGCGGGCCGGCCGCGAGGAAGCCGATCGTCAGCGGGACCAGGTAGATGCCGGCCCAGAGCGGGGTCCGTTCGTAGCTGTACCCGTGCAGCGGCAGCCAGATCCCCTGCAGCCAGATGATCAGCATGAACTGCAGACCGCCGCGGGCCACGCTGGCCAGCAGGTTCGCCACGTTGCCACCGGTGAAGGCGGCGTTGCGGAACAGCTTCAGGGGGAACATCGGCTCGGCGACCCGGGTCTCGATGATCCCGAAGATCACCAGCACGGCCGCGCCGCCGATCAGGCCGCTCAGCACCCACGGGTTGGTCCAGCCCTGGGTGTGCCCGCCGTAGGGCTGGATGCCGTACGTGATGCCGACCAGCACAGCGGTGAGCCCGACCGCGAACGTCAGGTTGCCCCACCAGTCGATCTTCGCGTGCCGGCGGGCGCCCGTGTCGTGCAGCGACCGGTACGCCCAGATCGCCCCGACGATGCCGAGCGGGATGTTCACCCAGAAGACCGAGCGCCAGTCCCATTCGGCGAGCACGCCACCGGCGACCAGGCCGATGAACGAGCCGGCCAGTGCGGAGACGATGTTGACGCCGAGCGCCATGCCGCGCTGCTTGGGCGGGAACGCGTCGGTGATGATCGCGGCCGAGTTCGCCATCAGCATGGCGCCGCCGATCGCCTGCGCCACCCGCCAGCCGATCAGCCAGAGTGCGCCGCCGCTGCCGGTGAACGGGTCCACGGACAGGATGATCGAGACGAGCGCGAAGATCGCGAAGCCGGCGTTGTAGATCTTGACGCGGCCGTACATGTCGCCGAGCCGGCCGAGCGTGACCACCAGCACCGCGGTGACCAGCATGTAGCCCATCAGCATCCAGAGCAGGTAGCTGACGTTGCCCGGAGCCAGCGGATTGATCTTGATGCCCTTGAAGATGGCGGGCAGGGAGATCAGCACGATCGACGAGTTGATCGTCGCGAGCAGGTTGCCGAGGGTGGTGTTGGAGAGCGCGACCCACTTGTAGCGCGGATGGTCTACGGCAAGCATGCGATCAGTCCTTCGTGAGCAGGTCATTCAGCCGGTTCAGAGCCGGCAGGGCGGCCGTGATCGCCGCCCGGTCGTCCTCCGGCAACTGGCGCAGCACCTCCGAGAGCGCCTCCGCGCGCCCCGCTCGGCGACGGGCGACGGCCTCGCGCCCGGCGTCGGTGATGCCGACGACCACCGCCCGGCCGTCGGCCGGGTCGCTGCCCCGCGTGGCCAGCCCCTCCCGTTCCAGCCGGGTGACCAGTTGCGTCATCGCCGGCTGGCTCACACCTTCGGGAGCGTGCAGTTCGCAGAGCCGGTGCGGGCCGGACCGCTCGAGGCGGGCCAGGGTCGAAGCGGCCGTGAGGCTGAGCTCCTCCCGAGGGGTGATTCGCCGAAGACCTGCATAGAGATGTTCGAAAGCGGTCGCGATGGCCGCGTCCTCGTCCGGGATCCGCACAGCCAATTTATATCATCACCTTATACAAGGTCGTTATGGAGTGTGGCCGACTTCCACCCCGACGCGCGGCCCCCGAATCCCCACGAGCCACCCGCGAAGCCTGGGACCATGCGAACCATGGACGAGCTCTGGCTCCACCCACGGCTGGGGACGGCAACTCGGGGCGGCCGGGCGCCGCGGCACTACCTGATCGCGCTCCAGCATGCCGTGCACACGATCGACGCGGACCCGCGCTGGCGGCAGTGGTGGAACCGGACCGGGTTCCGGGTGTGCCAGCTCGGCATCGTCACCGAGGGCGTGGACCACCTGCGGCCCAGCGCCGACATCCGGCACGTCGGCGACCAGCTGCGCGCCAACTTCACCTGCGCGCTCCCGTCGGACTGCTCCGACCACGAGCTGATGCGGCGTGCGCTCACCGAGGTACGGACCATGTTCGAGGTCATCCGGGAGGCGATGGCGCTGCCCGCGCTCCCGCCCGACCCGGAGCCGGTGCCGTCGCCGAGCTGCGCGGACGACCTTCCGGTGATCGAACGGGCGCTCACCTCGGTGCCCCGCGAGCTGGAGCATCAGGGCTACCTGACCCTCACCCAGGTGCAGAACTTCTTCGGCTGAGGCCGTCGTGCTGCCGCCGCCACCCGCCCCGGCCGTCATCGTCCGGTACGACTTCAACGACCCGGGCGCGACCCAGGACGACTCCGGCCGAGGCCATACGCTGCGGGTGATCGCCGGTCACGGCGGCCGGATCCGCCCGGTGGTGCACGGCGCCGGCGTCGCGCTCGCGTTCCCGCCCCGCTGCGACCGGATCTCCTGCCCGCACGTGGCGCTGCAGAGTCCCGCCACCGCCGACCTGAACCCGGGCGCGCGCAATCTCGCATTCGGCGCGGACGTGCTGCTCGCCCCGGGGCAGACCAGCAAGGGCCAGAACGTCGTGCAGAAGGGCTACTCCAAGACGAGCAGCCAGTACAAGCTGCAGATCGACGGCGCCGCCGGGCAGCCCAGTTGCGTCCTGGTGGACGAGCGCCGGCCGGGCATCCGGATGGTCCGCAGCTCGGTGACCGCCGCGGACGGGCGGTGGCACGTGGTGCGCTGCGAGCGGTCCGGCGCGAGCTTCGCGATCTACGTGGACGGCGTGCTGCGCGGACGGACCCGGATCCCCGCCGACCTGTCGGTGGCCAACCCCTGGCCGCTCAGCATCGGCGGCAAGGGCGCCTATCTGGACAACGATCAGTTCAACGGGGTGCTGGACAACGTGTGGGTGCGGATCGGCTGACTCCCCAAAGACTGCCAAGGGGTTTCTTCGATGGGTGACGGGCGGCCCGGGCAGGCCAACATCAACCTCGTTGATCGCCAGTCATGCTCTCGGGGGATTCCGAAAATGTTCGCTCGCACCGCCGTCCTCGCCGTTGCCGCCTCCGCCCTCGTCGCCCTGACCGCCTGCGACACGGGGTCCACCGACACCACCGCAGCCGCTCCGGCCACGACCACGACCGCCCCCGCGGCCTCGACCACGACCGCGGCACCCACCACCGCCGCGCCGACCACGCCGACCAAGACCACCCCGGCGAAGCCGAAGAACGGGTGCCCGGTCACCGCCGCGACCCTGCAGGGCCTGGCCGGCTACCCGGCCGGTTGGAAGGTCAACGCGTCCAGCATCAAGTGCAAGGACAACTGGGCCATCGCCGGGATGACCGCGCCGAGCCCGGACAAGCAGGGCGACGGCAATGTCTACTTCGCCTACGACGCCAAGTCCGGCAAGTGGGCGAAGAAGGGCGAGGGCAGCAGCGTTGAGTGCGGCTCCGGCGACGCCATGAACGTCCCGGCCGGCACCGGCTTCTGCGGCTGAGCGCTCAACCGGCCAGGGCGGTGATCAGCTTGCCGTCGGGGGTGTCCCCGGACAGCTCCCAGGCGAAGACACCGCCCAGCGACCGGCTCCGGGCATAGATCACCTTCCCGCGAATGGTGTCCGGGGTGTCGTAGGACCACCACTGGGCGCCACACCGGGCGTACGCCGTCCCGCCGATAGTCCCGGTCGGCGGGCACCGGCCGGCGAGGACCTTGTAGTCCTCCAGCCCTTTCTCGTACGTCCCCGGCGCCGGCCCGGTCGCGGTAGCCCCCGGCGTGGCACTGCGCACCCCGGTCCATCCGCGCCCGTAGAACCCGACGCCGAACAGCAGCTTCGCCGACGGAACGCCCTGTTTGAGCAGCTGGCTGACGGTCGCCTCGGTGGTCGCCCCGGGCCTCGGGATCCCCGGGTACGCGTTCAACGGCGAGTGCGGAGCGGTCTTCGCGTCCTGGTTCCCGGCCCCGAAGTAGTCGTACGTCATTGCCGCGAGCCAGTCCACCTGCGTGGCCGCCGCGGACAGGTCCACCGCTCCCAGCTTCTTCACGTCGCCCGGCACGGCCGCGGTGACCAGCGCGTCCCGCCCGAACGCGACCCGCAGCGCCTTGAGCACCTCGGCCAGCGACTCCCGTCCGCTGCGATCGCACTGTTCGCCGCAGGCGTTCGGGTACTCCCAGTCCACGTCGATCCCGTCGAACAGCCCGGCCCAGCGCGGATCCTTCAGCAGGTCGTGACAGGACTTCGCGAATCCGGCCGGGTCCTTGGCGGCGGCGGTGAACCCGGCCGAGCCGTTCCAGCCGCCGAACGACCAGAGGATCTTCATCCCCGGGTGGGCGCCCTTGAGCTTCCAGAGCTGCCCGAAGTTTCCGCGCAGGGGAGTGGCCTCGGTGTCCGCGATGCCGTCGATGCTGTCCGCGGCGGTCACCGGCTTCTCGTACGCCGCCCACGCGTCACCCACTCCGCAGCGACCCGCGTCGACCTTGCCGAACGCGTACAGCAGATGGGTGATCTTGTTCGCGGCGCCGCTGGTGGCCAGGTTCTTCACCCGGTAGGCGCGGCCGTAGGCGCCCCACTCGGTGAAGTAGCCGGCCAGCACCCGCTCGTGAGGGGGCGCTGGATCCGGCTGCGAGGGCCGGGAAGGGGTCGACTGGCACGCGGACAAGATCAGGACGAGCAGGGCGAAAGCCGCCGTACGGACACGCACTGGCCTGAAACTAGCCGCCAAAACCGCTGATCGCCCCTTATTCCCCCGTTCGGGTGCGGCTGCATGTCGCGCGACCGGCTGTGCCATTGTCGAGCCGTGGCCCTAAGCCCTGAGATGCGTGCCCTCTTCGCCTGGCGGCGTGTCCTGGGCCGGGCGAAGGCCGTGCTGCGCAGCGCGATCACCACGTTCGTGGTGGTCACCGTGACGTTGTGGCTGATGCCCGGCGTGGCCAGCGCGGACATTCTGGACACGCTGAACCTGGTGGTCCTGGTCGCGCTCACCGGCGCGGTGCTGCGCCCGCTGCTGCTGCTCGGGATCACCGCCCTCGGCGGCTGGGGCGCCATGCTCTTCGGCGTGATCGCGCAGGTCGCGGTCATGGTGATCGCGCTCCGGCTGGACCCGGCGAACCGGATCCGCGGCCTCCCCACGCTCGTCATCGCGGCGATACTCGCCGTGATCTTCGCCGCACTGCTGGACTGGATGGCCGACGCCGGCAGTGACGACACGTTCGTCCGCGAGGCCCGGCGGCTGATGCGCGGCGTGCGACGACGGGCCTCGCGCCGCGCCGGCGGGCCGTTCTTCACGCTGCGCCGTTCCCGGCCCGGCACCGAGCCCGGCCTGCTCGTGATCCAGCTCGACGGGGTCGCCGAGCCGGTGCTGCGCTGGGCGATCCGGGCCGGCAACCTGCCGATCCTCGGGCACTGGCTGCGCTC
>KL571230.1:1787-3073 GCA_000715855.1 Actinoplanes liguriensis | reverse complement strand
TGTATAAGAGACAGACCGTCGACCACCCCGGCGTCGCAGGCCGGCATCCTGCACGGCGCGTCCCGGCAGATCCCGGCGTTCCGCTGGTTCGAGAAGGAGACCGGCAAGGTGATGGTCTCCAACCGGCCGCGCGACGCCGCGGTGATCGAGCGCCGGCTCTCCGACGGCCAGGGCCTGCTCCGCGACGGCGGCGTGAGCATCGGCAACGCGTTCGGCGGTGACGCTGTCACCAACCTGCTGACGGTCAGCCACGCCGCGCTGCCCGGCCGGTCGGCGCGCGGCTGGGCGGCGTTCATGGCCTCGCCGTACGGTTTCACCCGCGCCCTGGTCCTGGGCGCCGCCGAGGTGATCACCGAGCTGCACCAGGCCCGCCTCCAGCGCCGCCGCAACGTGCAGCCGCGGGTCAGCCGCTCGGGGGCGTACCTGGCGCTGCGCCCGGCCGCGATGCTGCTGCGCGACGTGAACGTGTCGCTGATCGCCGAGCAGATGGCCCGCGGCGTCCCGGTCGTCTACTGCGACCTGGTCGACTACGACGAGGTGGCGCACCACGCCGGCCCGGCCCGCCCGGAGTCGATGCGCCAGCTGGAGAGCATGGACCGGATGCTCGGCGTGCTGGAGCGCCTCTCACCCGAGGCGGCCCGCCGTTACCACCTGGTGGTGCTCTCCGACCACGGGCAGAGCCAGGGCGCCACGTTCCGCCAGCGCTACGGCGAGACCCTCGACGAGGTGGTCGAGCGCCTCACCGCGGACACCGCGGCCAGCCCCCGAATACCCGCCGAGGAGCAGGGCCGGCGCGAGCCCGACCCGGTTCCGGAGTCCGCCCCGCTGCTGGTGCTCTCCTCCGGGAACCTGTCGCTGGTCTACCTGACCCGCTTCACGCACCGGGTGCTGCGGGACGAGATCGAGGAGACGTACCCCCGGTTGATCGCCGGGCTGGCCGCCCACCCCGGTGTCGGCCTGGTCGTGGCCGGTGCCGAGGAAGGCCCGATCGCTTTCGGTCCCGGTGGCACCCATCGGTTACGCGACGGCCTGGTCACCGGGCAGGACCCCCTTCTGCCGTACGGCGTGGAGGCCCGCGACGACCTGCTGCGTCACCAGGAGGCGGCACACATCGGCGACCTCGTCGTGATCAGTGCCGTCGACCCGGAAACCCACGAGGTCGCCGCGTTCGAGGAGCTGGTCGGCTCGCACGGCGGCCTCGGCGGCTGGCAGACCGACGCGATGCTCGTGCATCCGGCCGCCTGGCCGGTCACCACCGAGCTGCACGGCCCCGACGCCGTCCACCG
>KL571230.1:0-1554 GCA_000715855.1 Actinoplanes liguriensis | reverse complement strand
GATCTGCCGGGCCGCCTCCTCGGGCGGCAGGGTCAGCGCCGTCTCGTGGAACTTCCGGTTCTCCGCGGCCTGCGCGCCGTCCGGATCCGGCCCGCTGAGCCGGGCGTTCAGCGCGATGCCGGTGCGCACGCCGCCGGGATGCACCACGGTCACGCCCACGCCGCGCGGCGCCAGCTCGTGCCGCAGCGCCTCGGTGAACCCGCGCACCGCGTACTTGCTGGTCGAGTACGCCACCTGGCCGGGCGGCGCGATCAGGCCGAACAGGCTGGAGATGTTCACCAGGTGCGAGCCGGGCCGGGCGAGCAACTGCGGCAGGAACGCCTTGGTCATCCGGATCACCGCGTGCAGGTTGATCTCCAGCAGCCAGTCGACGTCGTCGAGCCGGTTCTGCTCGAACGTCCCGGAGAGCGTCACGCCCGCGTTGTTGATCAGAAGATCCGCGCCACCGAGACGGGACGACACCTCGGCCGCGAGGTCACTCCGGTCCTCGCCGTCGGCAAGATCGATGACGTACGTCGAGACGTCCGTCCCGCCCAGCTCACGGGCCGCCGCCGCGACCCGTTCCAGCCCCTCGGCATCCCGGTCGACCAGCACCAGCGCGGCCCGTCGCCGCGCCAGCTCGAGCGTCAGGGCCGCCCCGATCCCGCCGGCCGCCCCGGTGATCACGCAGGTCCGCCCCGCGAACGTGAAACGTCGCATTCGCCAAGTATCTGATAAGCGCCGCTTACCGAGCGCACAGGATCCGCATAGGGGCGGTGGTCAGTCTCTTCGCAGCGAAGCAACCAACCGAGGAGCAAACGATGACCGCGTACGACCCCTCCGACCGCTCCGCCCAGCCCCACCCGCTCCGTAACCAGGGGCCGTCGGCCGACTGGCCGCCCTCCGCTCGCCCGCGCGGCTCGGGATCCGATCCGCGGGAGTCGTTCGCCGACCTGCGCGGACCCGCCGTGGACCCGCAGGACCCCTTCGCCGACCTGCGGGGCATGGCCACCGACCCGCGCGACGCCGTGATCGACCTGCCCGGCTCGTCCACCGCCCGGGACTACCCGCGCGAGTCCTTCGTCGACCCCCGTGACGCGTTCGCCGACCCGCGCGGCTCTTCCCCCGACCCCCGTAGCTCGTTCGCCGGCCCCCGCGACGCCTTCGCCGGCCCGCACGGCTCCTCTGCCGACCCTCACGCTTCCTCCCCCGGCCCCCGCGGCTCCTCTGGTGACCCTCGTGGTGGGCACCGGGCCGCGGGGCACGACGTCCCGACCGCACAGTGGCAGTCCCCGGCCGGTGCGCCAGGTGGCGCGCCCGCCGCCTGGCTCGACTCCCCCGTGGAGCCAGGCGGCGCGCACGCTTCCTGGGACCGCCGGCCCGCCGCCGAGGACCCGGACAACAGCTGGGGCGGCGACCCCGGACGCGCCGCGGGGGAGTGGGGGACCGGCCGGATCCCCGACTCGGTTCCGCTGTCCTGGAACGAGGCCGTTGTTTCACCTGGCCGTGCTACCGCCGCCAGTGCCTCGGTCACCCACAACGGGAACGGCCACAACCTGTCTCTTATACACATCT
>KL571229.1:49121-50788 GCA_000715855.1 Actinoplanes liguriensis | reverse complement strand
CCGCGAAGGCGTCCCGCCAGCGCTCGTCGGCCGACGCCAGTTCGTTGAGCTGGGCGACCGTGACCGGCCTCCCCTGCGCGTCGACGCCCGACCAGACGTCACCGACCGTGCAACTCGACAGCCGATGGTCCAGGCGGAAGGGCCCAGCGGTTGGCATCTCGTCTCCGTCTTCAGGTCGCGTCCCGGCGGCGGGGGAGCCGCCGGGGAGGGGAACGCGAGCCTAGCGCGGGCGCTGCTGCCGGAACGCGCCCTTGCTCGGCCGCATGTTCTTCGGGATCGCGCCCTTCGGCATCTGCGGCCGGGCCATCAGCGCGGACAGGCGCTTGTCCAGCGCGTTCACGTCCTTGCCGGTGAGGTTGCGGGGCAGGCGCAGCATCGTGGTGCGCAGCTTGCGGACCGGGAGCTGGCCCTCCTCGCTGCCGACCACGTAGTCGTAGAGCGGCGCGTTGCCGATCACCTTCGACAGGCGCTTGCGCTCCTGGCCGAGCAGGGCCTTGACCCGCTGCGGGTTGCCCTCGCCCAGCAGGATCACGCCGGGCCGGCCGATCACGACGTGCACCATGTCGAACTGCGTGGTGGAGCTGGCGGCCGCGCGGACCCGCCAGTCACCGCGCATGTTCTCCATCAGCGAAGCGGCGGCGCCGGGCTGGCCCTCCGCCACGTTCATCATCGCGGTGTTCGAACGCAGGTTCAGCACGATCAGCACGGCCAGCAGCGTGATCAGCACGCCGACCGGGATCCAGAGCCAGCCCAGGTTCAGTGCCGCGACCACGGTCAGCGCGATCGGGATCAGCACCGCCGCGATGACCAGTGGAACGAACCACTTGTCCTGTTTCGCGGTGAAACTGAACACCTGGCCGATCTGCTTCAGGCGCTCGAAGAACGACACCTTCTCCTGGGGTTTTGCCATAGCCGGAAAGTGTAGTCAGCCTCAGGTACCTTACGACGTCCCGGGCACCCGGGCGCGTCTTCACGAGGCGGTGCCGGGCTGTCCGGGAGGCGTCGCCGGCCTGTGTTCAGGGGCGCGCCGGTCGTCCGGCGCGGCCTCGGACATGCGGACCGGGTCCGGTCCGGGCGCTCGGATTCTTAGTTGCCGGGCAGGAGCGGGGAGTTGCGGCCCGGGGGCAAACGCGCCGCCTGAGCGCTTGCCCGGGCGCCGCCGGGTTCCGGGCGCGGCGGTGAAGGCTAATCCCGCCTGGTGGGTGCCCGATATGGGAGGCCGTCCGAACAGCCTAGGGAGCAGTCATGCGCGACAAGTTCCGTTCGTCCCTCGGGGGCCGGTGATGGATAGCACCGTCGACACGTCTTATCGGCTGGTCGAGGCGCTGTTCGGGCCGGACTCCGGAATCCCCTGGTGGGCCTGGCTCGCACCGATCGCCATCGTCCTCGCCAGGTTGATGTACCCGGTGATGTTCCCCGAGGCCGCCGCGGCTGAGGCGGACACCGACCGCCGGCTTGCCGAGTTCCGCAGGGAACGTGACGACCAGGGCAAGGACAAGAGCAAGGACAAGGGCAAAGAGAAGGACAAAGGCAAGAAGGGCAAGAAGGCCAAGAAGTGATGGCCTTCTTGCCGGCCGGAGGCCCGAGACCACCCCAGGTGCTGGATGACCCGGAGCGGTTGCGGGCCTTCGCTGTTCCCGCCGCGCCCGGCGCCACAACCGCCAGCC